>NZ_BAABAB010000016.1:132526-246914 GCF_039537205.1 Microlunatus ginsengisoli
AGTCGCGGTTGGCCGAGCGAAGTCGGGGTGTGGGCGGGTCCGGGGCGCGACCCGCCCCACGCCACGCGGCGCCGGGGCGGCTGGTCGCCGTCACCTACGGCGGTGACGGCTCGGCCCTGTTCGAGCACGGCCGGCAGATCGCGTCTGCGCCCGGACACGACGTAGCCGTGGTGAACACGATCGGCGCCGGAGACGCGTTCTGCGCCGCCCTCGTGCTCGAGCTCAGCTCCGGGCTGAATCCGGACACTGCGCTGCGGGTCGCCAATGCGGTCGGCGCCGACGCGGTCGGGGACCCGTCGTCCCAGCCGGAGCTGGCGCCGCTGTCGGACTACCTGGCGCGGGTGCGCGACCTCGTCCCCGCCTGATCCGGGGCGCGCGGCGCCCCGCGTCGGACGCGGCGGGTGTCGCAGATCGACCCCGGGCGCCGCGGAAACCGTTTGCCGATGACGTTTCCCGCGTTCCGAGGTCGATCAGCGACACGACCCGTCCCGATCGGCCACGCTCCGATCGACAACCGGGCAGGGAGGCGGGTACGTCGGCACCGTGCCGTCGTCACCGTCGTCGCCGTCCGCGGGCGGGCGGGCGTCGACGACGGAGAGAACGGCACGGCAGCGACGTACGCGTGGCGCACGGTGTGGAGGCGGTCCGAGCAACGACCGGCGAGCCGGCAGCCGTCGATGCCGGTCACGACAGCGCCCGCGCCAACCAGAGCCGGAACCCGTGCGCCAGCTTCAACGCACGAACTCCCGGCCCTGGCCGGCTCGCCATCGCGTCCCCGTGACCTCGGTCCTCACCGGCAGGCTGGGCCTGCGGGGCAAAGCCCTCGATGCACGTACTCATGCCGCCACCTCGTCGGGCAGCGGGTGCTTGCGCGGGCGACCACGCGGCCGCTTGCGGGCCACGACCGCGCCGTGGACGAACAGCTGCCCGCCCCACACGCCCCACGGCTCGCGCCGCTCCAGGGCTCCGGCCAGGCACTCGGCCCGCAGCGGGCAGTCCAGGCACAGCGCCTTGGCAGCCTCGACGTCGGCCGGCGACTCGGCGAAGAACAGCTCCGGGTCGACCAGCCGGCACGGTAGTCGGTCCAGCACCCCGACCGGGTGCTGCGTTGCGAACGTTGCGACGGTCACGTCGCCTCCTCCTGCAGATAGTGGTTCGGCCAACAGTGGTGGAGATCCAGGCATTGGATTCCTCTGGTTGCGGTGGCCGGGAAACACGAAGGCCGTGAGTCCCGGTTGACTGGGATTCACGGCCTCTGCAGGGCTTCGGTCGGCTAGACCGAAGGTCTACGTGGAGGTGGTGCTCCCAATCGGGTGTCGATGTCGTCGGTGAGCTGGCCGAAACCGAAGCCGCCGAAGACGATGGAGTTGTGGGTGGTCGTGGTGCGGTGCTGCCAGCTCATCGGCGACTTCGCCATCCGCGCGCCGACTGCGACCGGGCAGACCTCACCCGTGAAGGCGGCGGAAACGGGCGCTGTGGCACGCGTCCAGGCGTCGATGGGACGGGCAGCGAGTCGGGGCGAGAACGACAGGGCGGGGCGATAACGGTCGGTTGTCGCGCTCGCGGCGTCGATCGTCGTCACGCGCTGCGCGCGATCCGTGGTGGACGTGTTGGTGACCATCTCGTTCCCCTCCTCTCGGGGTCTCGTCGTGCGGGTACGGAGTGATCCGCGTCCGGGCGGCCCGTCCTGGGCGTAGGCGTACGCCTACTCCAATCGGGACCGGTGATCAGCCTAGGGAGTATCCATCAGTGCCGCAAACCCTTTTTCTGCCCTCGATGCCTTCTTTTTCTGCCGGGTCCGGGCGCGGACGCCGAACAGCCGGGTTTCCCGCTCGAATCTCGAAGCGCGCCGCCCCGGAGGCGCCGGTGAGCCGTCACAGCCAGAACTCCGCCAGCTCGCGGGCCCGCGCCGCGCCCTGCCGGTGGCCGGCTCGCGCTGCCGGCGGCCGGATCGACGGATCCGTCAGATCGGGTCCGAACGCGTCGAGGGCATCGTCGTCGGGCAGGACCGTCTCGACGCTGCTGCCGCCGGCGCGCAACTCCTCGACCTGGACGGCGAGTCGTAACCCCCAGTCCAGCGGCGCTCGGGTCCGGCCGCCGAGCGGGGACAGCACGAGCACCCGCCCGTATCCGGCGGCCAGGTCGGCGTTCTCACTGGACCGGCGGTAGCCGCCGTCGATGTAGCGGCGATCGCCGATGGCGTACGGCAGACCGCTGGAGCAGCTGGCCGCGACCGCGTCCACCAGATCCACACCGCTGTCCCGGTCGAAGACGACCGGCTCGCCGGTCCGGGCGTCGACGGCCACGATCTGCAGCGGCCGCTCCGGCCAGTGCGGGCTGGGCAGCCGGGCCGCCACGATCTCCCGCCAGCGTGCCGTCCAGGCGCCGTCCGACGCCGCGTCCAGCGCGAGCGCCGAGGCACCCAACTTCCGTCGCAGATCGGGCAGGTCGGTGGCCGCGGCGAAGATCTCGTCGGTTCGGCGCAGGTGGTCGACCACCGGCCCGCCGCCGCGCGCTCCGCCCGAGCCGGGCCGCCCAGCCCGCGCCGGGGGTGGTGCGGGCGACACGATGTCGGCGAGCAACCGGTCCGGGTCGGCGGCGCTGATCTGCGCGGCGGCGGTCGATCCGGCCGACGTCGCGATGATCAGATCGGCCCGGGTGACGTCGACCCCGGCATCGAGCAGGCCGGCGACGACGCCGATCGACCACGCGTTGCCGGCCGCTCCGCCTCCGCCGAGGACCAGCGCGCGCCGGCCGGCCGGTGTCGTCGAGCCGGGCTGCGGCCCCGCGAGCTCTGGGGTCGGTGCCTTCGGATTCGATGTTTGCTGATTCGGGGCCTGCGGATTCGAGGCCTGCGTGTTCGGGGAAGGTGTGGTGGTGTTCATGGGAGTCGCCTCTCGCGAGTGTGTCCGGCGGGCGCTCCCGGTGGCGACTACCCGAGTCGCGCGATCGTGGGCGGCAGCGGAGCACCCACTGCTGATGCGTTCATGGGTCTCACCTCCTGCCGACGGATCACGATCAGCAAGGACGGTAGCACGCCTGCGACACGGCGCATCGGGTCGAGCTCACGGACCCTCAGGCGTTGGCGTGCTCCGCGACCCTCCGCTGAGCGGCGGCGAGAATCGCCAGCACGGCCTCGCCGTACTTCTCGATCTTGACCGCGCCGATCCCCGGCACCCGGGACAGCTCGGTATTGGTGGACGGCTCGCTCTCGGCCAGGGCCACCAGGGTGGCGTCGGTGAAGATGCAGTACGCCGGCAGGCTCTGTTCGCTCGCCTCCTGCTTGCGCCACTCCTTCAGCAGGGCCAGCGTGCGTTCGTCGTACGTCGACGGGCAGTCGGCATGCCGGCCCAGCTTTCGCTCGGCGCCGCCGGTGAGCGGCTTGCCGCAGGATCGGCAGTGTGCGGCCAGCGAGGAGCGCCGCTGGCGCCCGCCGCCCTCCCCGCCGGCACTCATCGAGGGCGGCAGCACCGCGTCGAGGAAGCGCGACGGACGCCGGGTGGACCCGCCGCCGTTGCGGGTCAGCGACCAGGAGAGGCGCAGCCGGCTGCGCGCGCGGGTGATGCCGACATAGAGCAGCCGCCGCTCCTCGGCCAGCTCCTCCGGCGTGGTGGCCAGCACGAACGGCAACGAGCCCTCCTGCATCCCGTACAGCGCGACCGCGTCCCACTCCAGCCCCTTGGCCGCATGGATCGTGCCGAGTGTCACCCCTTGGGCGGCCGGCACGTGCTGCGCGTCCGCCCGCCGGTCCAGCTCCGCCGAGACAGCTGCCAGATCGATCGCGGGCGAACCGGTCGAACCGGCCTCGAGGAGGGTCCCGGCCGTCGCCCGGGCCTCGGCCACCAGGTCCTCGGCCACGCTGACCAGCGCGGCCAGGGACTCCCAGCGCTCCCGCACCGCACCGGCGCTGTTGGGTGGCTGCTCGGTCCAGCCGAGTGTTCCGAGCACGGCCTTGACCTGCTCCAGCACGTCGCCGCCCCCGTCGGCGTCGAGCGCCCGCGCCTCGTTCCGCAGGGTCAGCAAGGCCTGCCGGACCTCGGGCCGCTCGTAGAAGCGTTCGCCGCCGCGGACGAGATAAGGGATGCCCCGGTCGGCCAGCGCCTGCTCCAGCGCCGGCGAGTTCGCGTTGATCCGGAACAGCACGGCCATCTCGCGATATTCGATCCCGGGTCGATCGGCGGTGGGTTGGGCGAGCCGGGACAGCCAGTCGGCGATCTGGCCGGCCTCGGCCTGCTCGTCGGGCGCGGAGGCGAACTCGACCGCCGGTCCCGCGGGCTGTTGCGCCTGCAGCCGGACCGCCGTACCGCTGCGCACGCCGGCGTCCATCACCTGGTTGGCGACCCCGACCACCTGCGGCGTCGAGCGGTAGTCGCGGACCAGCCGGATCACGGTCGCGTCGCGGTGCCGGCGGGCGAAGCCGGTCAGATAACTCGCCTGGGCGCCGGCGAAGGAGTGGATGGTCTGGGCCGGGTCGCCGACCACGCAGACGTCGGATCGGTCCCCGCGCCACAGGTCGAGCAGGGCCTGTTGCAGGGGTGAGACGTCCTGGTATTCGTCGACCACGAAGTGCCGGTACGTCGCCCGGACCTGCTCGGCCACCTGCGGATGCTCCGCGATCAGGGCGGCCGCGCAGAGCAGGATGTCCTCGAAGTCGATCCGCTCCCGGGACCGCTTGGTCGCCTCGTACGACTCGAACACCCGGCCGACGGTCTCCGGATCCATCGAGCTGACGCTGCGGTGGTGCTGCCCGGCCAGCCGGGCATAGTCCTCCGGCGCGACGTTGCTCACTTTCGCCCAGCTGATCTCCGACACCAGATCGCGCAACCGCGGTGTGTCAACCTGCACCCTCAGCCGGTTGGCCGAGTCCGCCACCAGTGACATCTTGTTCTCCAGCACCCGCGGCAGCTCCGAGCCGTAGGCACGCGGCCAGAAGTACTGGGCCTGGCGCAGCGCCGCGGAATGGAACGTCCGGGCCTGCACGCCGGTCACCCCGAGCCGTTGCAGCCGGCCGCGCAGCTCGCCGGCCGCGCGGGTGGTGAAGGTGACCGCGAGCACCGACGTCGGCCGGTAGACCCCGGTCGCCACCCCGTACGCGATCCGGTGCGTGATCGCCCGCGTCTTGCCGGTCCCGGCACCCGCGATCACCGCCACCGGACCGCGCAGCGTCGACGCGACCTCCCGCTGCTCGGGATCAAGCGCGGCGAGGATCTCATCGGGCGATCGGAACACGTCCCACACCGTACGCGGCACGGGAGACAGTTCCACGTAGCCGCGGGGCCGGTCGATCAGCCGGACTCGCCCGACTGTCCGGATATAACGGCGACACGCCGAGAACCCCGCGCAATTCGGGCCTCAGTGTCCAGATCCGTCATCGGTCGGATCGGCCGACGAGGCGCCCTTCGACAAGCTCAGGGCACATCATCCAGCGGCCACCGACGCTGCGCTCCCGCCGAGTCGAAGTGGACCCGAGCAATCAGAGCGTCATGTCGACGGGTTGCGCGGTCTGCTCCAGCACCGCCATCCAGAGGTCACCGTCCGGGGCCACCGAGTAGCGCTCCGAGATGACCAGCGAGATGGGTACGTGGATGAACCGGTTGTGCCGGCGGCCCACCACCATGTCGGTCCGGCCGGCCATGCCGGCGTGGACCGCCGACTGGGCCAGCCGGAGGCAGTAGACGGCGTCGTGCGGATCGGGCCGGACCGAGCGGATCGCGTAGCTGGGCTCGACGTACTTCAGCGTGAGCGCGCTGCCCTGCTCGGCGAAGTAGCGGGTGATCGAGTCGCGCAGGTGCACGCCGATGTCGGCGAACCGGGCGTTGCCGGACTCGTCGGTCGCGCCGCTCAGCTCGAGCAGGTCCTGCCCGGCCCCCTCGGCCACCACGACGACGGCGCTCCCCCGCTCCTTCACCCGCTGGTGCAGGCAGTTGAGCAGCCCGTTCGGACCGTCCAGCGCGAACGGTACCTCCGGAATCAGGACGAAGTCTGCCTCGTGGTTGGCCAGCGCGGCATAGCAGGCGATGAAGCCCGAGTGCCGGCCCATCAGCTTGACCAGGCCGACCCCGCCGACCGCCGCCTGCGCCTCGACCATGGCGACGCTGATCGACTGTGCGGCCCGGCTGAACGCGGTGACGAAGCCGAAGCTCTGACCGATGAACGGGATGTCGTTGTCGATCGTCTTGGGCACGCCGATCACCGCGATCTCCAGACCGCGCCGGGCGACCTCGGCGACGACCTTCGACGCGCCGCGCATGGACCCGTCGCCGCCGATGACGAACAAGATGTCGATGCCGAGCTCGACCAGGCGGTCGACCATCACCTCGGCGTCCTGCGATCCCCGGGACGTCCCGAGCATGGTGCCGCCGTGCTGGTTGATGTGGTGCACGACCTCCGGGGTGAGCCGGACCGGATCCGGCCCGGCCGGGGTCAGCCCGAGATAGCCGTTGCGGAACCCGGTCGCCTCCCCGATCCCGTAGTGCAGCGCCAGCTCCATCACGATCGCCCGGATGACATCGTTCAGGCCGGGGCACAAGCCACCGCAGGTGACGATGCCGACCTTGGTCCTGGTCGGCGCGAAGAACAGCCGGCGGCGCGGTCCGCCCGGCTCGAAACTCGGCCAGCTGTGCGGGTCGGGCGCGCGGCCGTCCAGGTCGGACACGGTGTCGTGATAGAGCACCCGGTCGTCCTCGGAGACGTAGTGCTCGTTGGTCCGCCGACCGGCCACGAAGGCGGCCAGCGGCGAGTCGTACCGCGGCTCGCCGAGCCGCGTGATGCGCAGGTCCGCCAGCTCGGCCATGACCTGAGCGTGGCACCGCCCGGTGACGACCATGTGACGGCGACGAAACAGTGTCCGTCCCGGCGACCGGCGGGCCGACCCGATACTGGTCCGGTGGCCCACATTCTCGTCACCGGCTCGGCCGACGGGCTCGGCCGGCTCACCGCCGAGGCCCTGCTGAACCAGCGCCATCGAGTCACCGTGCACGTCCGGCACGCCGGCAGGCTCGACGCCGTGCAGGACCTTCTCGACCGGGGAGCCGAGGTGGTCGTCGGCGACCTGGCCGACGCGGAGCAGATCAGATCCGTTGCCCGCCAGGCCGGCGAGCTCGGCCCGTACGACGCCGTGATCCACAACGCCGGCGTCTATCGGGGTCCGGAGGTGATGGCGGTGAACGTGGTCGCGCCGTATCTGCTGACCGCGTTGATCGACCCTCCGGCTCGACTGGTCTATCTCACCAGCGGCGTCCAGGACGGCGCCCGCGCCGAGCTGGGGCGCCGGGACTGGATCGGCGACGCCGGGCGCGGCGCGTACGCGGACAGCAAGCTGTTCGTCACCGCACTCGCCTTCGCCATGGCACGTCGCTGGCCAGAGGTTTTCAGCAACGCCGTCAATCCCGGCTGGGTGCCGACCAGGATGGGTGGTCCGCATGCCACCGACGATCTGCGGCTCGGTCACCTCACTCAGGAGTGGCTGGCCACGAGCGAGGACGCCGAGGCGCTGACCAGCGGCGGCTACTGGTTTCACCAGGAGCGACATCCGGCACCGCGGACCGCGAGCGATCCCGAATTCCAGGATCGGCTGCTGGCCGAGCTGGCGCGGCTGACCGGCGAGACGCTGCCCTGATCCGACCCGCGATGGTCCAGCCCAGCGCGTGACGTTCGGGCAACGGCGCCGCCGGGGAACGGGTGAGCTGCTCGCCGGAATCCGTACGGGTAATGCCGGTCACACCGCGGAATAGCCTTCGCCGGTGGCGTGCTGAAGCGGCCGTGACCTTCTCCGATCGCGCTGCCG
The DNA here is from genome assembly GCF_039537205.1 of Microlunatus ginsengisoli. NCBI lineage: Bacteria > Bacillati > Actinomycetota > Actinomycetes > Propionibacteriales > Propionibacteriaceae > Microlunatus > Microlunatus ginsengisoli. Next base: position 140,313 of record NZ_BAABAB010000016.1, read on the forward strand.
AGCTGACCATGTACACCACGAGCTGGTGTGGGTATTGCGTCCGACTGAAGAGCCAGCTGAAGCGCGCCGGGATCGGTTTCCGGGAGGTCAACATCGAGCACGAGCCGCGGGCCGCCGAGATCGTCGAGCGGGTCAACGACGGCAACCAGACCGTGCCCACCCTGGTCTTCTCCGACGGCAGCGCCCTGACCAATCCCTCGGTCGTCCAGGTGAGCCGCCGGCTGGACGAGCTCGCTGCCTGACTCGCGCACGCCCGCCGCGGGGCGCGATCGCCCCGTCTCGGCCCGAATCCTCTCCTCCCCGTTCGGCAACCCGCCGCCCCGCATTCTCGGATCCCCTGTAGCGATTCGGATCCGCTGCAAAGGATCCGAATCGACGCAAGGGATCCGAGTTCCCGTTTGGGGTGCGTCGCACCCCGACAGTTCGCCACAGATCCTCGGATCCCCCATTGCGCGCCGGATCCCTTGTAACGCGCCGGATCCCCCACAGAGGATCCGAATCGACGTAAGGGATCCGAGTTCCGGTCCCGGCGGTGCGTTACCCCGGCACCTTGCTGAAGCTGTTCGGATTCCCTGGAGCGCACCGGAGCAGCGGTTGGGCGCGCGGGGCGCACGGCGTCGTACGCGCGTGAGTTCTGTCGGAGGCTCCGCCTAAGGTATGCGGCACCATGTCGCTTTACCTGCACCGCAGCGAACGCGCGGACCTGCTCGCGGCCGGCCTCGCCGGCCTGCTGAGCGACCCGCCGAGGGACCCGTTCGCGGCCGAGATCGTGGCGGTGCCGACCCGCGGGGTCGAGCGCTGGCTCGCCCAGACCCTGTCGAGCACGCTCGGCGCGGCGGCCGGCCGGTCGGACGGCGTGTGCGCACTGGTCGACTTCCCGTCCCCGCAACGACTGATCGGCAACGCGCTCGCCGCGGTCACCGGCGTGGACCGGCGGGAGGACCCGTGGCGCGCCGACCGGCTGACGTGGGCGGTGCTGGATCGGATCGAGGCGGCCCGGGGTGAGCGGTGGGCGCGATTGCTCTGGACCTTCGTCGACGGCTCGGCCTCCCTGTCCCCGGGCACCGTGATCTCGGACGACGTACCCACCTCCGAGCCGAGCGCCGCGTCCGGGCGGACGTACCGGCCGGGCCGGCGCTGGTCGACCGCCGCGCACCTCGCCGACCTCTTCGATCGGTACGCGGTTCAGCGGCCGGGCATGATCCGGGACTGGGCCGCCGGCCGAGACGTCGACCCGAACGGCCAGCCGCTGGACCCGACGCTGGCCTGGCAGGCCGAGCTGTGGCGGCGGGTCCGGTCCGAGGTCGCCGAGCCCAGCCCGGCCGAACGACTGCCCGACGCCTGCCGCCGGCTCGTCGAGCGGCCGGAGGCGACCGACCTGCCCGAGCGGCTTTCTGTGTTCGGCCCGACCCGGATCGAGCCCGACCAGCTCCGAGTCCTGGAGGCCCTGTCCCGACACCGGGACGTGCACCTGTGGCTCAACCATCCCTCCCCCGTGCTGTGGACGCGGCTGGCGGAGCGCCTTGGCAACTCCGTTCCGGAGCGGGCGAGCGTCGCTGGTCCGCGACGTGATGATCCGACCACGACCCTGCCGCGGCACCGGCTGCTGGCCTATCTCGGCCGCGACGTCCGCGAGCTGCAGCTCCAGCTGGCGACGGTCGACGCCGATTCTGTCGTGGACCTGCCGACGAGGGACCGACCGGTGCCGACCGATCCGGGCGCGGAGTCCGGCAGCCTGCTGACCTGGCTGCAGCGCGACATCACCGCCGACCGGGCGGCCCTGCCACCGGCCGAACGGCCCGTCCTCGCGTCCGGTGACAGCTCCGTCCAGCTGCACGTCTCGCACGGACCGGATCGGCAGGTCGAGGTGCTCCGCGAGGTGTTGCTCGGCCTGCTCGCGGACGATCCCACCCTGGAGCCGCGCGACATCGTCGTGCTCTGCCCCGACATCGAGACGTTCGCCCCGCTGATCGCGGCCACGTTCGGCCTGGACACGGGCGCCGAGACCGCGCCGGGCGCGCCGTCCCGTCCGCCCGACCATCCCGGCCACCGGCTCCGGGTGAGGCTGGCCGACCGAGCCCTGCGCCGGGTCAATCCGCTGCTGTCGGTGCTGGACCAGATGCTCGACCTGGCCGACTCCCGGCTGCCGGCGTCGTCGCTGCTCGACCTGGCCGCCAGCCCGCCGGTGGCGCGCCGATTCGGGTTCAGCCCCGACGACCTCGAGCGGATGGCGCAGCTCATCCACTCGGCCGGCGTCCGCTGGGGGCTCGACGCCGCCCACCGGGGGCGGTTCGGATTGGGGCATCTCGGCCAGAACACCTGGGCGGCCGGCCTGGATCGGATGCTGCTCGGGGTGGCGATGGATCGCGAAGGCGAGTACTTCATCGGCACCGCGCTTCCACTGGACGAGGTCGACTCCTCCGACGTCGATCTGGTCGGGCGGGTGGCCGAACTGCTCGCGCGGGTGCGGATCTTCGCCGATCGGGTGCTCGGGGTTCCAGCCGGCGGTTCGACCCTGCGCCGCCCGCTCGGCTGGTGGATGGAGACCTGCCGCGAGGCCCTCGACTCGCTCACCTCCGTGGCGCCGCGGGACATGTGGCAGAACGCCCACGCCTACGGCGAGCTGACCCGGCTGGCCGGCCAGGTCGGCGACGAAGCGGGGCGCGCCGACACCGAGCCTGATCCAGGTGCCGGGCTGTCCCTGGCGGACGTACGCAGCCTGCTGGCCGACGCGTTCAAGGGCCGGGCGACCCGGGCGAACTTCCGCACCGGCACCCTCACCATGTGCACGATGCTGCCGATGCGCTCGGTGCCGCACCGAGTGGTCTGCTTGCTCGGCGTCGACGAGGCGACCTTCCCGCGGCACCGGGTCGCCGACGGTGACGACATCCTCGCGGCCGACCCGTGGATCGGCGATCGAGACCCCCGCAGCGAGGACCGGCAGCTCCTGCTCGATGCGGTGATGGCCGCCGAGGAGCACCTGGTGATCGTCTACTCCGGGATCGACGCCCGGACCGGTGCCGGCAAGCCGGTCGCGGTCCCGGTCGGCGAGCTGCTCGATGCGCTGGACGAGACGGCGACCGTCCCCGGTGGCCGTACCGTCCGCGCGGCGATCACCACCCGGCACACGCTGCAGGCGTTCGACCCGGCCAACTTCACGCCGGCCAACTTGGCCCCGGCCGACTTCACGCCGGCCAACTTCGCCCCGGTCGATGCCACGCCGAGCGGCGCCCCGCAGAGCTTCGACCGCTCCGCGCTCCGCGGGGCGCAGGCGGCGTCCGGGAGCCGCGCGGATCCGCCGGACATCTTCGCGACCGCCACGCTGGAGCGGCTCCCGCCGCCAGACGAGATCGCGCTGGACGAGCTCACCCGGTTCTTCCAGCATCCGGCCCGGGCGCTGCTCCGGCTCAGGGCCAGGCTGTATCTCGGCGAGGACGATCCGGAGCCCGCCGAGCAGCTGCCGATCGAACCGGACGGCCTGCAGCGCTGGGCGATCGGGGACCGGATGCTGCAACGACACCTCGACGGTGTCCCGATCCCGCAGCTGGAGGGCGCGGAGTGGCGGCGGGGAGAGTTGCCGCCGCGCCGGCTCGGCGCGGCCACCGTCCGCGGGCTGTCGGCAGACGTGACCGAACTGGCCGCCGCCGTGGCGCCCTACCTCGGCGCCGACCGCGAGACCAGGGACGTCCTGGTCGAGCTGGACGACCGGACGCTGACCGGCTCCGTGGCCGGCGTCCGCGGCGAGCGGATCGTCACCGCGCTGTATTCGCGGCTCGCCGCGAAGCACCGGTTGCAGGCCTGGATCCAGCTGCTGGCGCTCACCGCCACCGATCCCGGGACCGGCTGGCAGGCGGTCACCGTCGGCCGCGGAGGGCGCTCGGTGATCGGACCGGTCGGCGAGCGGTATGCCCGTGCCGTGCTCGCCGACCTGGTCGAGTTGTTCCGGACCGGACGCAACGAGCCGCTGCCGTTCGCGCCGAAGACGGCGGCGGAATATGCCCGGATCCGCGGCGACGGCAAGTCGGTGGCGGCGATGCTGGGCGCGATCGAGCGCGAGTGGTGCGGAACCCGGGGCGGCCGGGGCCGGCCGCCGCGCCCGGGTGAGCGCGATGACGACTACGCCCGCTTCTTTCCCGAGTCGGTGGAGGAGTTGCTGGCACCCCGATCCGGTCCCGACGACGTACGCGGGGCGTTGGGTGAGCCGAGCCGCTTCGGCAGCCTGGCCCGCCGGGTCTGGCAGCCGCTGCTGGATCACGAGGAGCTGTCCCGGTGAGCGCCGTGACCCTCGCCGCCCCGCCGGTGCCCTTCGACGTGTGCGGACCGCTGCCGACCGGGACGACGGTGCTGGAGGCCAGCGCCGGGACCGGCAAGACGTACACGATAGCCGCCCTCACCGCCCGGTACGTCGCCGAGGGCCGCGCGAGCCTCGGCGAGCTGCTGCTGGTCACCTTCGGCCGGATGGCCACCTCCGAGCTGCGGGCCCGGGTGCGGGAGCGCCTGGTCTCGACCGAACGCGCGCTGCGGGCTGCGCTGGACGGGGACACGGCCGGGACCGCGCATCGGGCCGAGGACCGGGCTGGAGATCGGGTGGAGGCACTGCTGGTCGACGCGCCTCCGGCGGAGCTCACCCGCCGGCACCGGCGGATCCGGCAGGCGCTGGCCGACTTCGACGCCGCCACCATCGCCACGACCCATGAGTTCTGCCTGCAGATGCTGGACGGGCTGGGCGTGCTCGGCGACCGCGAGCCCGAGCGCCGCATCGTCGACCACCTCACCGACCTCGTCCACGAGGTGGCCGGCGACGTCTACCTGTCCCGCTATGCCGAGTCCGCACCGCCGATGCCGTACGACGCCGCGCGCCGGCTGGCCGAGCAGGCGGTCGAGGCGGGGCACGCCCGGCTGGTGCCGGCCGCGCCCGCCGACGTACCGGAGGAGAACTGGCGCGAGCTCGCCGCGTACGAGCAGAGCGCGTTTGCATCCGCGGTCCGGGCCGAGGTGGAACGGCGCAAGCGCGAACGCAGGCTGTTCAGTTATGACGACATGCTGACCCGGCTCCGCGACGCGCTGGCCGATCCGGAGTTCGGTACGGCGGCGTGCCGCCGGCTGCGCGATCGCTTCCGGGTGGTGCTGGTGGACGAGTTCCAAGACACCGACCCGGTCCAGTGGGACATCCTCCGCCGGGCGTTCCGCCCGGCCGTCGCCGAGCCGGCGGAGCGCACCACGATGATCCTGATCGGCGACCCGAAACAGGCGATCTACGCGTTCCGCGGTGCGGACGTGTTCAGCTATCTGGCCGCGGTCGACGAGGCCGACACGGTGGCGACGCTGGACACGAACTGGCGCAGCGACGCCGGCCTGGTCGAAGCGCTGCAGCAGCTGACCGGCGGTGCGAGTCTGGGTGATCCGCGGATCGCGGTCCGGCCGGTCTCCAGCGCCCACCCGGGCAGCCGGCTCAGTGGCAGCGGGCCGGCCGCGGCGCCGCTCCGGCTGCGGGTGGTGGTTCCCGACGGCGAGCCCGGCGAGACCCCCCGGGTCGGGCCGCTGCGGCAGCGGATCGAGGACGACCTGGTGGCGGAGGTGATCGCGCTGCTCACTTCGGGGGCACGGCTCCGGCTGCCGCCGGGCGACCCGTCCGCGCCCGGCCTACCACCCGCGCCCGATCTGCTACCCGCGCCCGATCTGCAGAACGTCACCGCGCCGGACGGGGCGGACGAGCCGGACCGCACCCGGCCGGTCGATCCGTCCGATATCGCCGTGCTGGTTCGCAAGAACAGCCGCGGCGAGGCGATCCGTGACGCGCTGATCCGGGCCGGCGTGCCGGCCGTGCTGCTGAGCGCGACGTCGGTTTTCGCGTCCCCGATGGCGCGCGAGTGGCTGACCCTGCTGCAGACGCTGGAGCAGCCGCGGCAGTCCGGTGTCCGGACCGCCGCACTGACCTGTTTCGTCGGCTGGACCTTCGCCGACCTGGCGCGTGCCGACGACGACCGGCTGAACCAGCTGACCTGGCGGATCCGGTCGTGGAGCCGGCTGCTCGCCCGCCGCGGCGTCGCGGCGCTGCTCGAGGCGATCACCGGCGACACGGGGTTGACCGAACGGCTGCTCGGTCAGTTCGGCGGCGAGCGAGCACTGACCGACCTGCGCCACATCGGCCAGAGCCTGCACGCGGCGATGCAGGGCCGGCAGCTCGGCATCAGCGCGCTGGTCGAGTGGCTGCGCGAGCGGATCGACGAGGCCGAAAGCCGCAGTCTCGACGGCTCGCGGCGGCTGGACACCGAGGCGCGCTGCGTCCAGGTGCTCACCGTGCACGCCAGCAAGGGCCTGGAGTTCCCGATCGTCTTCCTGCCCGAGCCGTGGGACACCCATGTTCCCGACGACGAGGGCCAGTCGCTGCGGCTGCACGAACGCGCGGACGGCTCCCCCGACGACTGCCTGCTGGATGTCGGCGGGCTCGCCGGGCCCGGCCGGCGGGACCGCCTGGAGAAGTCCCGCCGCGAGGATGCCGGCGAGGACCTCCGGTTGCTGTACGTCGCTCTCACCCGCGCGCAGTGCCAGGTGGTCGCCTGGTGGGCGCCGTCCAGGAACACCCCAGGGTCCGCCCTGCAGCGCTTCCTCTACCGCGACCGTCAATCCACCCTCGCCGGTGCCGGCGCCGAGCTCAGGCCGAGCTATCCGCTCGCCGGGGATCCGCGCGGGCTGAGCACACTCGGGCCACAGGTGGCGATCGAGCCGGTAGAGCCGCGTCCGCCGGCGCGGTGGCAGCAGCCGGGTGGTGGCCCGCCCGCACTGGCGGTGCGCAGCTTCGACCGGACGCTGGACGACGAGTGGCGCCGGACGTCCTACTCCGCCCTGACCGCGGCCGCCCACGGTCTGGACCCGGTCGTCGCCGGCGTCGGCAGCGAGCCCGAGGTGAGGGTCGAGGACGACGAGCCCCTGCCGACGGCACCGACGCCTGCACTCCCGCCGACAGCGGAGCCGGCCGACCGGGCGACGGAGGCCGAGCTCGGCCGAGCGTCCCCGATGGCCGGCCTGCCGATGGGCACCGAGTTCGGCACTCTGGTGCACGCGGTGCTCGAGGCGGTCGATCCGGCGGCCGGAGACCTTCTCGACGCGTTGACGACAGCGGCGGCCGACGCGCTGTCCCGGAGCTCCCTCGCACTCGGACCCGGGCAGCTGGCCGAGGCGCTCGGACCGGTGCTGCGGACGCCACTCGGCCCGGTCGCCGACGAGCTGAGCCTGGCCGGCATCGGTGCCCGGGACCGGCTGGCCGAGCTCGACTTCGAGCTTCCCCTCGCCGGCGGTGACCGGCCGCGCGCGGACGTACGGCTGCGAGATGTCGCCGACCTGCTGGCCGAGCGCCTCGATCCGGCCGACCCGCTGGCCGGCTACGCGGTCCGGTTGGCGGACCCGGCGCTGTCGGAGCAGACCCTGCGCGGATTCCTGACCGGCAGCATCGACGCCGTCCTTCGGGTCGGGTCTGACGCCGAGGCAACCCGCTATCTGGTGGTGGACTACAAGACGAACTGGCTCGGAGCACTCGACGGGCCCGAGCTCACTCTGGCGGCCTACGCGCCTGAGCGGCTGTCCGAGGCGATGATGGCCGCGCACTACCCGCTGCAGGCGCTGCTCTACTCGGTCGCGCTGCACCGGCTGCTGCGCTGGCGCCAGCCCGGCTACGACCCGGACCGGCACCTGGGCGGGATCGCCTATCTGTTCGTCCGGGGCATGGCCGGACCGGACACCCCGCGCGTCGGCGGCGTGCCGTGCGGGGTGTTCGGCTGGCGCCCGCCGGCCGGCCTCGTCCCGGCGCTGTCGGAGCTCCTGGACGGCGGCCCGATGGGTGGACGACCGTGACGGCCCCCGACGTTCTGGCGGCCGCGACCGCCGCGGCCGGCAGCGGGCCGCCGGAGGAGCAGCGGGCGACGTACGCCCGGCGTGCGTCCGGGCTGCTCCGGCTGTTCAACGAGGCGGGCGTCCTCGGCCTGGCCGACGTCCACGCCGCTCAACGGATCGCGTCGATCTGTGCCGAGCCGGACGAGACGGTCGGGCTCGCCTGCGCGCTCACCGTCCGAGCGCTGCGCCAGGGGTCGGTCTGCTTGCGGCTGACCGAGGCCCGGCAGGCGACGCTGGACGAGGCCGACGAGTCGATCGACACCTCCGCGCTGCCCTGGCCGGATCCGGCGGAGTGGGCCGCGGCCTGCGAACGCTCGTCGATGGTGACGATCGGTGCCGACCCGGCCGGTGAGCGTCCGCTCCGGCTGACCGGCGGCCGGCTGTATCTGGAGCGCTACTGGCTGCAGGAAGAGGCCGTCCGCCGGCAGCTGCAGGAGCGCTGGGCGCGGCCCGCACCGGCGATCGACCGCGACCGGGCCCGGGCGGCACTGAGCAGGCTGTTCGACGATCACGATCTGCCGCCGGGCGAGATCGACCGGCAGCGGCTCGCGGCGGCCGTCGCCGCCCTCAGCACCGTCAGCGTCATCGCCGGTGGCCCCGGCACCGGGAAGACGACGACGGTCGCGGCGCTGCTCACACTGCTCTGCGACCAGCCCGGCCCGCGACCGCGGATCGCCCTGGCGGCGCCGACCGGCAAGGCCGCCGCGCGGCTGACCGAGGCCGTGCACCAGGCCCGGGCCCGGCTCGACCCGGCCGACCGGGACCTGCTCGGCGAACTAACCGCCCAGACCCTGCATCGGCTGCTGGGCTGGCGGCCCGGGACCCGGGGCCGGTTCCGGCACGATGCCAGCAACCACCTGCCGTACGACGTAATCGTCGTCGACGAGATGTCGATGGTGTCGCTCACCCTGATGGCCCGGCTGCTGGAGGCCGTCCGGCCCGGTACGCGGCTGGTCCTGGTCGGCGACCCGCGGCAGCTGTCCCCGGTGGAGGCAGGTGCGGTGCTGGCCGACATCACCGAGGCGAGCGGCGACCCGGAACCGGCACTGGAGTCGGAGCTGATCGCGCTGGAGACCGCGTGGCCGGATCCTGAGCGGGTGGTGCGCCGGGTCGTCACCCTGCAGCACACCTGGCGCTTCGGCGGCGCCATCGACGAGCTGGCGCACGCCATCCGGTCGGCGGAACCGGACGTCGTCTTGTCGGTGCTGCGCTCGGGACGCCCCGAGCTGGAGTTCGGTGAGGTGGACCCCGGCGGTCCCGGGCTGACGCTGGATCGGCTGGCCGCCGAGGTCCGGGCGGCCGGTCGGCAGCGACTCGCGGCGGCAATCGCCGGCGACGTCGAGGGTGCGCTGGCGGCCGTCGACCGGCACCGGCTGCTGTGCGCGCACCGGCGCGGGCCGTACGGGGTGGCCCGATGGAGCGACGAGGCCGAGCGCTGGCTCGCGCCGGAGTCCGCGCCGGCGGCGAGCGCCGCCGACGGCGAGTGGTACGTCGGCCGTCCGGTCCTGGTGGTGGCGAACGACTACGACCTCGGCCTCTACAACGGCGACATCGGCGTCGTGGTCGCCACCGCGTCCGGTCCCAAGGTGGCGTTCGCCCGCGGCCGGGACCCGCTGCTGGTCGCCCCGGTCCGGCTGGACGGGGTGCAGACCGTGCACGCGATGACGGTGCACCGGGCCCAGGGCAGCCAGTTCGAATGCGTGTCGTTCGTCGTCCCGCCAGCCGACTCCCCGCTGCTCACCCGGGAGCTGTTCTATACCGCGGTCACCCGGGCCACCGCCCGGGTGCAGATCTTCGGCACCGCCGAGGCGATCGAGCGGGCCGTGCTGCGCCGCGCCGGCCGCGCCAGCGGCCTCGCCGAACGCCTCTGATCCCTCCCTCCGGTCCGACTCGCGCACCTGGGCCTAACCGGCGCGACACGCCGGCGATGCGCTCCTGCGCGCGCACTGCGCTGTCACCCCGTCACGGAAACTGTGCAGATCTCGCAGGTTGAAGCGTTTTAGACCTGCCGCTTCTGCACACTTTCGGGCTTTGGCGCCGGGGTTGAGAGGGATGAGAGGGGTGAGAGGGCCGAGCGGGAGCCACAGAGCTGGAGCTTGCCGTCGCGCCGGTGACCCCGTCGCCGGTGACCCCGTTGCGCCGGTGACCCCGTTGCGCCGGTGACCCCGGTGGCCCCCGTTGCGCCGGTGGCCCCCTCACGGAAACTGTGCAGATCTCGCATTCTGAAGCGTTTCAGACCCGCCGCTTCTGCACACTTTCCGGCTTGGGCGCGGCGGCTGAGCGGGCCGGGGCGGGAGCTTCAGAGCGGGAGCTCGCCGTCGCGCCAGGCCTGGATCAACCGGGAGGCGATCGAGGACCGGCCGGGCAGGCCCAGCTCACCGGCGTCGAGCTTGCGAGTCAGCTCGTCGCGGGTGTACCAGTCGGCGTACGCGATCTCCTCGTTGTCCACACAGATCGCCGATGTCGCCGCCCGGGCGGCAAAGCCGACCATCAGCGATCGTGGAAACGGCCAGGGCTGGCTGCCGAAGTAGGCGACCTCGGACAAGGTGACGTCGACCTCTTCGGCGATCTCGCGGTGGATCGCCTGCTCCAGCGACTCCCCTATCTCGACGAATCCGGCCAGCACCGACACCCGGTTGCCCCAGCCATTCTGGCTGCCGAGCAGGATCCGGTCGGCGTCGTCGACGACGGCGACGATCACCGCCGGGTCGGTCCGCGGGAAGTGGTCGGCGTTGCAGGTCTCGCAGTGCCGGGCGAAGCCGCCGTTGATCACCCGGGTGGCCCCGCCGCACTTGGCGCAGAGCGGCTCGTTGCGGTGCCAGTGGGTGAGCGCTGCGGCGGTGGCAGCGATGTCCCGCTCGTTGTCGCTGAGCTGGAAACCCACCTCGCGGAGGTCGTGCACCTCTCCCTCGGTCAGCGCCTCCACGGCGAAGATCGGGATCCCGTCGAGCAGCCCGAGGAGCCGGTGCCGCTGGTCGTCGAACTCCACGAACGGCTTGGTCATCCGCAGCTTGCTGCCGCCGGCGTTGGTCGTGAACCGCGACTCCGCGTCGAGCTTGAGCAGCTTGGCGTCCTCGGAGCGCCACAGACCGGCCACCCAGCTGGTCGATCGTCGATGGTGGTCGACGCGATCGAGATCGCTGGCAAGGGCCCAATGAATCACCCCGTCAGCGTAATCCGGCCGGTGGAACCCGTCATAACCCCCGATCGGTGACGGACGGGACCGAGCCGGCCAGGATCGCCTCCAGCTCCGGCCGCTCCGCCAGCCCGGTCGGGCGGATCACCCGGTCGGCGCGGACGTGGTAGAAGACCGCGTCGACCCGGTCCGGCGGAGTCCGGGTGACCTCGGCCCAGGCCAGCCGGTAGATGGCCAGCTGCAGCGGGTCGGCGCTGTCCACTCGGCCGGTCTTCCAGTCGACCACCTGATAGCGGTGATCGCCGCCCTCCGTACCGAGGTCGTACACGGCGTCGATCCGGCCACGGATCAGCCGACCACCGACCACCACGCTGAACGGCGCCTCGACCGCGTACGGCACGCGGTGGCCGTACGCCCCGTCCGCGAAGGCCCGGCACAGCTCCCGCAGGTCCTCGTCGGCGTCCGCCCCCGCGTCCGCGCGGTCCGGCAGGTCATCGGGGTCGATCAGCTGCTGCTGACCGAGACCGCCGACGCCCAGACGGCCCGCGAACTGGCGCTCCACCCAGGCGTGGAACCGGGTGCCGAAGCGAGCCGCGCGGGACGGCGGTCGCGGCATCGGCCGGGCCAGCTCGGCGGCGAACCGTTCCGGATCCTCGGCGAGCCGGAGCACGGCGCTGGCCGACAGATCGGCCGGCAGCAGCACCGTCCGCCGCCCCGATCGGCTGGACCGCAGCTCACCGATCAGCCGGCCGAGATCGGCGTCCCAGCCCGCCACGACCTCCGCGTCGTCGAGCAGCAGCTCGTACGTCCCCGGGTCGATCCCGCCGGCCCGGCGGGCGGCTTCCACCGCGGCCGCCGCCTGCTCTCGGCGGCTCGCCGCCTCGGGGTCAAGCGGTGCCGGCCAGGACTTCGGCACCGCCTGCACCACCAGTGGGTTCACCGGCCCCGGTTCGGCGGCGAACAGGTCGAGCCCGTTCTCGGCGTCGGCGGCGTCCATGATCGTCTGGAGGTAAGCCGACGGCTGCCGCGGGTTGGCCAGCTCCGCACGCCAGTAGTGCCCGGACCCGACCAGCAGCCGCTTCGCGCGGGTCGCGGCGACGTAGGCCAGCCGGTCCTCGGCCAGCAGCTGCTGGCTGCGCAGCGCCGTCTTGTACGCCCCCATCGCCGTGTTCGACGCGTCGGTCAGCTGCGGCACGGCACCGGCGTCGCCGCGCAGGTCGGCCGGCAGCACCGCGGGGTTGGCGACCCAGTTGTCGGTCACCCGGTCGCTCGGGAAGACCCCGTGCATCAGCGCCGGCAGGAAGACCACCGGCCACTCCAGCCCCTTGGCCCGGTGCACGGTGAGCAGCTTCACCGCCTCGCGGTCCGACGGCACGGCCTGCTCCAGCCCGGCGCCCTGCTCGATCTCGGCCTGCAGATAGGCCAGCAGGCCGGACAGCGAGGCGTCGCCGTCGACGTCGACGTAGTCGGCCACCGCGTCCAGGAACGTACCCAGCTGGTCGCGCCGGCCACTGCGGACGAACTCCGGCGTCGCCATCACCTCGACGTCGAGGCCGAGGGTCACGATCACCCGCCGGGTCAGGTCCAGCACCGGCTCGTCACTGTGCTGGCGCAGCTGGTCCAGTTCGGCGGCGATGTGCCGGAACCGGCGGAGCGTCTCGGCCGAGTAGTCGGCCTCACCCGGATCCTCCAGCGCGTCCAGCAGGCAGACCAGATCCGCCGGGTCGACATCGGCGACGGCGTCCTCCAGCGCCCCGAGCAGGTCCTCGGCCCGCTCGGCGGCCTCCCCCGCGGTCCGCGGGGCGTGTGCCAGCTCGCGCGCCCGCCGGCCCAGCAGGGCCAGGTCGCGGACGCCGATCCGCCAGCGCGGCCCGGTCAGCAACCGGACCAGGTCGGGATTGGCGGTGACGTCGTCGATCAGCCGCAACACGGCCAGCACGTCCGCGATCTCGGGCAGCTGCAGCAGCCCGCCGAGACCGACGATCTCGACCGGCACGTCCCGCCCGGTGAGCTCGCCGTAGAGCGCGCCGATGTCGGCGTTCCGCCTGGTCAGTACGGCGATGTCGGCCCAGTGCGGGGCCGTTCCGTCGGCCCGGGCGGCGACCACGCGGTCGCCGATCCAGCGCACCTCTTCCGGCCAGCTGCGGTGCATCGCGGCGTGCACCCGCCCGCTCGGCGTCCCCTCCGGTGCCCGCAGCAGCCCGAGCCCGTCCACGGTGCCGGCGCCGCCGAGCAGCCCCGTGGTGTCGGTCCGCAGCGAGGCACTGAGCGTGTTCGCCACGTCGAGGATCGCCTGACCGCTGCGCCGGTTGACCGTGAGCGCGAACTGCCGGGCCGGCCGACCGCGCCTGGTGCGGAAGTCGTCGGCGAACGCGATGATGTTGCTCGCCGCTGCGCCGCGCCAGCCGTAGATCGCCTGGAACGGGTCGCCGACCGCGGTAACCGGATGACCCAGGCCCTCATCGGGCGTACGTCCGGAGAACAGCCCCCGCAGCAGCGCCGCCTGGGCGGCCGACGTGTCCTGGTATTCGTCCAGCAGCACCACCGAGAACGCGTCCCGCAACGCCGCGGAGACCTGCGGCACCTCCTTCGCGAGCCTCGCCGCGATGGCCATCTGGTCGGCGAACTCGACCAGGCCGAGCCGCTGCTTCAGCGCCTGGTAGTCGCGGACCAGGCTGACCAGCTCGAGCCGTTCCTCGGCGGCGAGCATCGCCTTCTTCACGTCCGCGTAGACGTTCCCGCGGTTGTTCAGCGGCGCCGACTCCAGTGCCAGCAGGTAGTCGCGGGCGTGCGGGTCGAGCGCGTCCGGGGCCACCAGGTGCTGCTGGAGGTCGCTGTCCAGCTTCAGCACCCGGTCGGTCACCGTCGCCGGGCGGAGCCGGGAGATGTGGTCGAACGGGCCTGCCGCAGCCTTCACCACCCGGGAGGCGAGACGGTAGCGGGTCGCCCCACTGATCATGGTCGGGTCGGCCTCGAAGCCCAGCCGGAGGCCGTGCTCGGACACCAGCCGGCCGGCGAACGCGTCGTAGGTCATCACCACCTGCTCACCGCTGGAGTCCACCCCGCGGCCGTCCACTACCCCGGCGGTGACCAGGGCCGCCCGGATCCGCGCGGACAGCTCAGCCGCCGCCTTGCGGGTGAACGTCAGCCCGAGCACCTGCTCCGGCCGAACCGCGCCGGTGCCGACCAGCCAGACGACCCGGGCCGCCATCACCGTCGTCTTGCCCGAGCCGGCCCCGGCGATGATCACCCCGGGATCGAGCGGCGCGGTGATGGCGGCGAGCTGCTCGTCGGAGAAGTCGACCCGCAGCGCGTCGCACAGGTCCGCCTCGTCCCGGAGGATCGCGCTGACCGGAATCGGGTTCAGCGTGGACACGGTCACGGGCGGAGCCTCTCGGGAGTGAGGAGGGGTTTCGGGCGACACGCCGTTCCGTCGTCCGAAACGCCGACGAACGAGCGAGACCCCGCGCAGCCCGTGACCGCGGAGCGCGGAGCGCGACCATCGGAATCAGTCACGGGCGGAGCCTCTCGGGAGTGAGGAGGGGTTTCGGGCGACATGCTGTTCCGTCGTCCGAAACGCCGACGAACGAGCGAGACCCCCCGCAGCCCGTGACCGCGGAGCCCGTGACCGCGGAGCGCGCAGCGCCACCGTCGAGCCCGGTCACGCCACGACCTGCTTCCCCGCGCTCTGGGCCGGGCAGCTGGTCCGGAAGGCGCACCAGCGGCAGGCGGGCCCGATGGTGGCGTCGAAGCGTTCCGCCCGGATGATCGCGGCGGCGTCGGCGAGCCGGCCGTGCACCCAGGTGGGTACGTCCGGCCCCGCCTCCCCGGTCCCCTCCGGCCAGCCGAGCGGGAACGGCTGGTCATCCAGCGACGGCTGGCCGAAGACTTTCGGCAGCCCCGGCCCCGGGCCCGACCCGTCGCTCAGCCGGAGGAAGACCAGCTCGGCCCCGCCGGGACGGGCACCCGGACCCGCCACCGCGGCGAACGCACCGGCCGCCACCGCCAGCTGATAGACGCCGAGCTGGTCGTGCACCATCACGTCGGCCGCGGCGAGCGGCGCGCGCGAGGTCTTGAAGTCGACGATCCGGACCCGGCCGTCCGGGTCGCGCTCGACCCGGTCGGCGGTGCCGGTCAGCCGTACCCGCTCGCCCCGGGCGACGATCTCGCACTCGAACGGGACCTCGGTGCCGAGCAGCTGCTGGCCGGAGCGGGCCTGCTGCCAACCGGCGAACCGCTCGAGTGCGGCCTCGGCCTCGATCCGTTCGGTGGCGGACAACCAGTTGGCGTCGAAGTCGAGCTGGTCCCAGACCGTCTCCAGGTGCGCGGCCATCTGGTCGGCGTCCACCCCGCTGCGGGCGCCGTGCTCGGCCAGCACGTGGATCACCGAGCCGAAGCTCGCGGCGGCCTGCCGCGGTGTCTCGGCGCTGGCCTTGCGGGACAAGAACCACTGCCGGGGGCACCCGAGCACCGTGCCGAGCTGGCTGCCGGACAGGTGCACCGGATCGCCGGGCCGCTGCACCGGCGCGGTACCCGCGCCGTCCGGAGCGTCGCTCAGCGGGCGCATGCCCCACCAGTTGGCGGGTCGCGCCGCCGGAACCAGCGGGCGGCCCTCGTCGTCGGTGGAGTCCGCCAACCGCGCCAGCCGGACGGCGGCCTGCTCGCGCAGCGCCGGGCTCCGCTCCGGGTCGACGCTGACGCTGCGCAGCTCCGCCACCAGCGCCGGCAGCGACAGCGGCCGGCGCGGCCGGCCGGGGCGGGACCCGACACTGACGTCCAGCTCGGTCAGGAACCGGCTCGGCTGGTCGCCCTCGCCCTCGGTCCCGTCCACCGCGGTCACGATCAGCCGGGACCGGGCTCGGGTGCAGGCGACGTAGAACAGCCGCCGCTCCTCGGCGATCCGGACCGCGGTCGGAGCTGGATCGACCACGCCGCGCCGGCTGAGCCGGTCGGCCTCCAGCAGCGACCCTCGCCGCCGGACGTCCGGCCACACCCCCTCCTGGACGCCGGCCACGACCACCAGCTCCCACTCCAGGCCCTTGGCCCGGTGAGCGGTGAGCAGCCGGACCCCGCCGCCGCGGACCGGTGACTCGCGCAGCGGGTCGGCCGGGATCTGCTGACCCTCCACCTCCGCGAGGAATCCGGTGACCCCGCGCAGCCCGGAGACCTCCTCCGACCGGGCCGCGATCGCGAACAGGGCGCAGACCGCGTCCAGGTCACGGTTGGCCCGGCGGCCGACGTCACCGGCGCCGGCCGCGGACGTCCGCAGCCGCTCCGGCCAGCCGGTGCCCGACCAGAGCAGCCAGAGCACCTCCTCGGCGGTCCGGCCGGACCCGATCGCCGCGGCGGCCTCGTGCAGCAGCCGGGCCAGCCGGCGGGCGGCCGCGGCGTCGGCGGAGTCGGCCAGCTCGTCCAGCAGCGCCGGGTCGTGCAGCGCAGCCGCCAGCAGCTCCACCGACGGCCGGGGCAACGCGACACCGGCCAGCTCCCGGCGCTCCGCGTCGCGCAACGCGCGGCCGAGCCGCCGGATCGCCATGCTGTCCAGGCCGCCGAGCGGCGACATCAACAGCGTCTGTGCCTCGTCGGTGGTCGGCCGGACCGGGCCGGACGCGACGTGCAGGGCGGTCAGCAGCGGACGTACGGCGGCCTCGGCGGCCAGCGGGATCTCGTCACCGGCGACCTCGACCGGCACCCCGGCCGCGATCAGCGCCCGGCCCAGCATCGGAATGGTGCGCCGGCCGGACCGGACCAGCACCGCCATCTCCGGCCAGGCGATGCCGTCGCGCAGGTGCGCGGCGCGCAGCAGCTCGGCGATGTGCTCGGCCTCGGCGCCGGGGCTGACGCAGGTGAAGACCTCCACCCGACCCTTCGCCGTCCCGGGAGCGCAGACCGGCGACCGGAACGTCTCGAAGACCTCGCCGGGCAGGCTGCGCGGCACACCGAGCCGCCCGACCAGGCTCCGGCTGGCCGCCAGCAGCCGGGGGCCGAACCGCCGGGTCTGGCCGAGCGCCACCACCGGCGCCCGAGCGCCGGCGACGGTCGTGAACAGGTCGGGGAAGTCGAGGATGCCGCGCGCCTCGGCACCGCGGAACGCATAGATCGACTGGTCCGGGTCGCCGAACACCACCACGTCGCGTCCGTCGCCGGCGACGGTCTGCAGCAGCGCGACCTGGGCCGGGTCGGTGTCTTGATACTCGTCCACGAACACGGTACCGATCTCGCGCCGCAGCTGGTCGGCGACCCCCGCCGCGGCGAGCATAATCCGGCAGCGATGGACCAGCTCGGCGTAGTCCAGCACCCGCTCGGCGTCCAGCACGTCTAGATACTCGTCGAAGAACTGCCCGACGCTGACCCACTCCGGCCGGCCGGCGGCCAGCCCGGCGTCGACCACGTCCTCCGGGTCCATCCCGAGCTGACGCGCCTTGGCGATCACCGCCCGCACCTCGGCGGCGAAGGCCCGGGTGCCGAACGCGCCGGCGACCGACTCCGGCCAATCGGCCCGGCCCGTGTGCGGGCTGCCGGCGAGCACCTCGCGGACCCGGAACTCCTGCTCGGGGCCGGTCAGCAGCCGCGGCGGTGCGTCCTCCGGGCTCTCCTCGGCGAACCGGCGGACCAGCGCGTAGCAGAAGGCGTGGAAGGTCATCACCATCGGCGTGACCGCCGACCGGCCCAGCCGGGCACCGATCCGGCTGCGCAGCTCGGCAGCGGCACGCCGGGAGAAGGTCAGCACCAAGAGTGTGTCCGGAGCGACCCCGCGACGCTCGATCCGGTCCACCACCGACTCCACCAGGGTGGTGGTCTTCCCGGTGCCGGGACCGGCCAGCACGAGCAGTGGCCCGCCCGGGTGGTCGACGACGGCCCGCTGGGACGGGTCCAGCGCCGGCGGCAGGGCCCGCTCGGGCGGCTGTCGGATCAGTTCGTACATATCGCTTTCCGAGGATGTGCTTCGGCGAGGTTACGCCGAGGCCAGTGAAGCGGCGGGCACTGACACTCCCGGCGCACCACTCGGTCCGGCCAGTCAGTCCGGCCAGTCAGTCCGGCCAGTCAGTCCGGCCAGTCAGTCCGACCGGTCAGTCCGGCCGGTCAGTCCAGCGGGCGATCGCGCACGAAGGCCTGCACGATGACGGCGAACGCCGCCGCCACCAGACCGACCCCGAGGACGAGGTCGCCGAGCTCGACGAACGCGTCGACGGAGAAGCGGCCGGCGTCGCGGATCAGGGCGGCATAGGCGACCACGACGGCGAGCATCGCGGTATTGGTCAGCACCAGCAGCACCCGGGTGGGCCGCGGGAACCGGCGGCTGTCGCCGTTGCCCCAGCCGGCGCCGGTGAGCAGGTCCCAGAGCAGGCCGAAGACCGCCAGGCCCAGTCCGGAGTAGCCGACGATCTCCCCGACCGGATCGCCGAGATAGCGGCGCAGCGAGAACAGCAGCATCAGCACCAGCAGGGCGGACCCGGCGACCGCCCGGCCGGGCGTCAACCGGCGCCGCACCGCGTACGTCCCCAGCAGCCCGAGCACGCCGACGCTCGCCAGCAGGTTGACGGTGTCGGGGTCGAACCAGATCGCCCACCGCTGACCGGTCAGCGAGCGCATCGCGGTCGCGGTCAGGGTGACCGCGATGCAGCCGAACAAGACCGCCCTGGCCGCGCGCCCGCGCCGCGCGAGCCGGACCCCGAGGGCGACCAGCACGACCGCGAGCCCGATCCGGATCACGTCGGTCAGCTCGCTCAGCGCGATAACCCCGTCCAGGCTGCCCCGACCTGCCGCCGCGGTCGGGGCGAGAAAGACCACCACCGTGTACGCCGTCGCCGCCACCAGGATCGGCACCGTGAGTCCCACGATCGCCGCGCCGAGCGGCAGCGCCACCCGGCCGAGCTCGTCGGGCAGGGTGGAGACGGCGATCGGCGGCCCCGACCGGGCGAGCCGCAGCAGCACGGCGGACACCGCGGCCAGCGCGACGACGACGGCCAGCCCGGGCAGCACCGCGAGCCAGCCCTGCCGGACCGGGTCGAGATGGGTCAGCCGCCAGCCGACCTCGACCGCACGAACGGTGACCAGCCCGGCGAGCACGGCGTACGCCCCGCGCGCGCCGCGCGCCGCCGGACCGGTCCGTCGCCGGTCGGCCTGCGCGGCCGCCGTCACGGTCAGACCGACGGTCAGCTCCGCAACCGCGGTACCGGCCGCCACGGCCGCCGGCAGCGACAACTGCATCAGGCTGGAGACCGTGATCGCAGCCAGGTCCGGGACGATGTTCGCGCCGACCTGCCGCCCGCGGAACGCGAAGTCGCCGGTGCCGAGCGCGATCGCGAAGCCGATCGAGGCCACCAGCACGGGAAACTCCCACCAGGCGAACCTGCGTCGGTGCCGGACCACGCTGAACACGACCAGGCCGGCGATCAGCACCGCCACCGCGATCGGCACGATCGGCCCGGCCGCCAGCGCGGTATGCAGCCCGAACGTGCCCATCACCAGCGCACAGACGGTGGTGGTGAGCAGCAGCAGCCACCAGGGCCCGTGCAGTCCGGCGTGCTGGCCCAGCGCGAGAGTGACCGCGAGCAGCACGAGCAGCAGTCCGACCAGCGGCTGCGGGATCGAGGATCCGGTGGCCGCCGGCACGTCCAGCTCCGCGGCGCCGCGGAGCCAGTGCGATCCGAGGGCGAGCAGGCAGGCGATCCCGATCAGCCCGCCGCCGACGGCGACCACGGCGTCCAGACCGCGCGGCCAGCCGACGTCACGCAGCCGGCCCTCGCGGACCCGTTCGAGCACCGCCCGGTCCAGCAGCAGCCGTACCATCCGGGATCCGTCCGCAACCCGGGTCCGCGGTGCCGCCGGCCGCTCCACGGTGGTGGTCGGCTCGCCCGGTGGCACCCGGTCACCTTAGGCCATCGGCCGCCCGGCCGGGGGTAGAACTGTGCTGTGAGTGATCACTCCATCGAGCTCCGCTGGATCGGCCCCGACGGTACCTCGCTGCATGACCTGGCCGAGTTGGACGCGTTGCGCTCGCGATCCGACGGTTTCGTCTGGCTGGACGTCCCGGAGTGGACCGACGAGGCCGATGCCCTGCTGCGGGAACGGTTCGGCTTCCACCCGATCGCGCTGGACAACTGCCGGGACCGCAACCACACGCCGCGGGTGCACCGCTACCCCGACCACCTCTTCATCGTGGTGCACGCGCCGCTGATCGGGACCGGGGGCCACGTCCACTACCTCGAGCTGGACCAGTTCATCGGCCGCGACTTCCTGGTCACCGTGCACGGCCCGCTGAACCCGACCGTGCCAGTTGCGGAGGCCCTTCGGGAGACCCGGCACGTGGTCGAGCGGCTGGAGACCGGCCGGCTCCGGCCGACCTCACCGTTCGGGCTGTCGTACGCGATCGTCTCCACGATCGCGCGCGGTGAGGCGGCGATGGTGGCCGATCTCGCCCGCCAGGTGGGGTTGCTGGAGCAGCGGGTGATGGCGGCCACCGACGAGGAGCCGCAGCAGTTCCTGGCCCAGCTGTTCAGCGCCCGGCACGAGCTGATGACGATCAAGACGATGGCCAGCCAGGGTGGCGAGATCTATCGCCGGGCGATCAAGCTCGCCGCCTTCGCCCCACCGGAGGCGGTGCAGCTGCTGGAGGACCTGCTCGACCAGTACGAGCGGGTCGCCCACATCGCCCAGGCCCAGCTGGACTTCCTGGCCGGGGTGACGGAGTTCTATCGGGCCCGGACGGACACCAAGATGACCATCGCCGCCGAGCGGCTGGCGGTGATCGCCGCGGTCACGCTGCCGATCACGTCGCTGTCGTCGATCCTCGGCATGAACGTGATCGTCTACACCCACACCCACTGGATCTGGCTCGGCTTCCTGGTCGCGGTGATGATCGTGATGTCCGCCCTGCTGCTGCGCTGGGCCCACCGCCAGGGCTGGTGGGGCTGATCAGCCGGGCGGCGCGCCCCAGAACAGCCAGTCCCAGGTCTGGGTCGCGAGCAGCACGCCGGTGCGGTCTGCCGCGACGAGTCGCTGGCCGTCCACCACGCTGAGCGGTGGGATCTCCCGGCCTGCCAGCACCGTGCCGTCGGCGTCGAGCAGGTCGGCCCGGGTGTCGGCCCAGCCGACGAAGCGTCGCCCGGGCCCGGTGCCGGGCTCGGCCGTCACGACCGCGTACGACCTCGGCAGGTCCCGGGCCCGGCCGTCGGCGGTCAGCAGCTGGGACCCGGTCCGGCCGGTCAGCACCGCCCCGCCGGCCGCCGCGCTGATCGAGCGGAAGGTGCCCCGATAGGGCCGCATCCAGCGCCGCCTCCCGTCCGCCGGGGCCACCGCCTGGACGGTCTGCTCGCCGACCAGCAGGACCGCGTCGCCGGCCGGGGCGGCGCCGAGGTACTGGTCGATCTCCAGCTGCCAACGGGACCGGCCGTCGGCGGCGTCGAACGCGCTCACCGCCCCGCTCCGGTCGGCCACCACCACCAGGCCCGCGCCGGCGACCGGGGCGGTGCCGACGTCGCCGGGCGTGCTCGACCGCCAGCGCACAGCGCCGGAGGAGATGTCGACGGCGCGGACCGAGCCGGCCAGGTCGACCACGGCCAGCGAGTCGGCGGACAGCCGGACCGGGGCGGCGAAGGCCAGCTCGTCGAGGTCGACCGACCAGAGCCGGACGCCGTCGTCGCGGTAGCCGACCAGCTGCCGCAGGCTGGTGGACACCGTGACGACGTCGCCGAACGCAGCGACCGACAGAACGGACCCGCCGGGGTGCAGCCGCCACAGCGAGCGCCAGCGGCGGGCGGGATCGCCCGGCCCGTCGACGTACGGCGCGAAGGCGACCACGTCCTCGGCGCCGGCGGCCGCCCGGAAGATCCGTCCACCCGCCGTCACGACCGGCGGCAGCAGTGCCGGGACGGCCGTGATCGGTCCCTCGCCGAACGTCGGGTCCACCGAGACGGACTTGGCGGTGACCGAGCGCCACCCGCCCGCCTCCGGCCAGGCCGGAGGTGCCGTCGGTGTCGTCGAGATCCCTTCCGGGGCGGCGATCCGGCCGGTCGAGGTGAGGGTGACGGTCACGTCGTCGGCGGTCTCGCTGACGTCCACGATTCCGCGGTCGTGGCACCAGAGCTTGTCGCTGACCGTGCGCGAACGCAGTTCCCCGGTCTTCGTGGTCAGCCGGAGCTCACCGGCCACCCGGAGGCACTCCCCCGCTGCCGCGGATGCGCTGAACGAGGCGGCGTAGTCGGCATCGGTCCCGGCCGATCCGCTGCTGGTCCAGTGGCTGCCGACCGCGACCTCGGCCGGCAGCTCGACCACGCCGGGGTCGAAGACCATGCCGCGGCCCGGCCAGGACTCCGCGATCAAGGTGACGTCGCCGCCGAGGGCATAGACCCGGATCTGCTGCGGCTGGTCCGACCCAGTGGCCGAGGTCGTGGTGGTCCGCCAGAAATCCTTGCCGACATACGATCCGCCGACCGGAGCGAGCACCTGGGTGGCCAGCGTGAAGTCGAGGGCGGCGCGGAGCTCGCCGGCGGCATACCGTGCGGACTCCACCACCACCGGTTCCGCCGGGGCCCCGGCGGAGCTGCGCTCGGCCCAACCGACCGCGCCGTCGCGGGGAACGTACCGGATCGCCGCCGAACCGCCGTGCGGACGGCCCAGACCGTTCGCCACGACGATCGCGCCGGCGACGAGTGCCAGCACGACGAGGATGACGATCAGCGGCGACCGGCTCCGCCGCGATCGCGCCGGGCGGCCGGCCGGCGACCCCAGGTCCGCGCCCGGCGGCGGCAGCGTCGACCAGTCCTGCACCGGGAACGGCGCCCACCGGCCGTCGGTCGAGGTCGAGATCCCGGCGGACCGCACCGGCTGCGTCATTCGGAGCGGTCGACGTCGCGACCGCGGAGCCCGAGCATGAACAAGATCGCGTCCAGGTACGGCACCGAGACCGTCGTCCCGACCTGCCGCCGGACCAGCGGCTTGGCGTTGAACGCGATTCCCAGCCCGGCCGCGGCCAGCATGTCGAGATCGTTGGCGCCGTCCCCGATCGCCACCGTCTGGCTGAGCGGGATCCCTTCTGCTGCGGCGATCTCGGCCAGCAGCTCGGCCTTCCGGGCGCGATCGACGACCCGGCCGAGCACCTCGCCGGTCAGCACGCCGTCGCGCAGCTCGAGGGTGTTCGCAAAGGCGTGATCGAGATCCAGCTCGGACCGTAGCCAGTCGGTGAACGGGGTGAAGCCGCCGCTGATGATCGCCACCTTGGCGCCCAGCCGCTGCAGCGTGGCGACGAACGTCCGCGCCCCCGGGGTCAGCCGGATCCGGCGTCGGGCCCGCTCGATCGCGGCAGCGTCCAGGCCGGCCAGCAGCCGGACCCGCTCCCGCAGGGAGCCCTCGAAGTCCAGCTCGCCGGCCATCGCGCGCGCGGTGATCTCGGCCACCCGGGCGCCGACCCCTGCCTCGTCGGCCAGCAGCTCGATCACCTCGTCCGCGATCAGGGTGGAGTCGACGTCCATCACCACCAATCGCTTGGCCCGCCGTTCCAGGCCGCCGGCCTGCACGGCGATGTCCAGCCGATGATCATGAGCGACCTCCATCAACGACCGACGCATGGCGTCCGGGTCGTCGACGATCACGGCGAAGTCGTACGCGATCACCGGCTTCGTCGCCAGCCGTACGATCCGGTCGATGTTGCCGCCGCTGCGGGCGATCGCCTCGGTCACCGCGGCCAGCCCGCCAGCGCTCAGCCGCTCCCCCAGCACGGTCACCGCGTGCCGTGGCAGCTCGGCCCGCGACGACCTCGACTCCACCAGCGAGGCCGTCACGCTGAGCCCGTGCCCGGACCCCCAGTCGGTCAGCAGGCGCAGCGTCGTCGGGATGTCGCCGTCGAACCCGTCGAGGCGGACCAGCACGTCGAGGGTGAGCCGCTCCCGGACGACCAGCTGCTCCATGTCTTCCAGCACCGCCCCCTGCTCGTCCAGCAGAGACAGCAGCTCGTGGGTCAGCCGCGGCCGGTCGTGCCCGAAGATCCTGACCAGCCAGGGCCCGCCGGTCACCGGCCGAACCCCCAGACCAGCACCTCGGCCGGATCCAGTGCGGTGATCATCGACCCGCCGCGGTCACGGAGCTCCCCGTGATCCCCGGCCCCGAGCGGCCCCGCGCCCTCGAGCTCGATCCGGCCGCGGCCGACCAGGACGAACAGCGCGGGCGCGTCCGGCAACCGGCGCGCCTCGCCGGCACCGAGCCGGGTGGCCCAGAAGGTGGCGTCGCGGGTGCCGAGATCGATCGCCGCGTCCCGGTCGCGGCCGGAAGCGACCGGCACCAGCCCGGCGTCGAGATCGGCCGGTGCCAGCTCGCGCTGCGCATAGCCGGGGGTGGCGCCGGAGCGGTCCGGACTTACCCACATCTGGACGAACGAGACCGGCGCGACCGGGCGCTCCGGATCCAGCCGGTAGGCGTCGTTCACCTCGGCATGCACGATGCCGGAGCCGGCGCTCATCCGTTGCGCCAGGCCCGGGTGGACCACGCCGACATTGCCGAACGAGTCGCTGTGCCGCAGCGAACCGGCGAGCACCCAGGTGAGGATCTCGGCGTCGCGGTGCGGATGGTCGGGATAGCCGTGGTCGGCAGCGATCAGGTCGGTGTTGCACACCAGCAACGGACCGAACCCGACCCGGGCGGGATCGTAGTGCTCGCCGAAGGAGAACGCGTGCCACGACGTCCGTCCGGGGGCGGAGGTGACGAATCGCTCCCCCGCCCGCCGGACGACGACGCCGGTCCCCATCGCGCGATCCCCGCCGAGCACCGGACAAGTATCCCCGGCCTCACCCGGCCGTTCGGCTCGGGCTGGCCGGCTCGGTCGGGGACGGCCGGCTCAGTTCCGGATCGCCGGCTCAGTTGGGGATGGCCGGTTCAGTTGGGGATGGCCGGTTCAGTTGGGGATGGACAGGGTCGGCGAGTACTCCCACGACGTCCAGGCCGAGGTCACGCCGTGGCTGGCGACCCGGAAGCGGACCCGCTGCCGAACGTGCTCGTTGCCGGCACCGGTCTCGGGCAGTGCCTGGGTGACCCACAGGCTCACCGTTCCGGTCGAGCCGAACGTGTGCTTCAGCACGCTCTGCCCGAGGTACTTGTCCGGGCTCGGCACGGTGTCGTAGCGCCGCTGCTCGATGGCGATCGACCGATCGGCCGAGCACTTGACGGTGACCTTGTAGCGGACCAGCTTCACCCCGGAGCTGTTGAAGCCGACGAAGTACGGCCTGAGCGGCGTGACCGAGCAGCTGCTGCTGGTCGTGGTGGCCTGCGCCGGCGCGCTGGCCAGGGCGATCGGTGCCGCCGCGGCGAGCGCGATCATGCCGCCGACCACGGTCCGGCGGAGCTTGCCCTGCGTGGAGATGATGGTCATCTCGTCCCCCTCTGGTTGTCTGTTCCGGCCCTCCCGGAACATCAACTAGGGTGCGGTTTTCGCGCCGTCGGCGAATCTGCCCGCGGGCAGATCTTCGACCTCTGCCGGACGGCATAGACCGGGAGATCGGGCCGGCCTGAAGCGCAGCGAGGGCTTGCCCGAGCGGAGCCATCAGAACAGCGCGAATTCACCAGCACCGACGCTGCGCGCCGGGGAGTGCAGGAGGATCTGGTGAAACACGCCTTTCGTTTCACCAGATCCGACGAACGAGCCGGCCTGAAGCGCAGCGGAGCGCGGAGCGAGGGCTTGCCCGAGCGAAGCAATCAGAACAGCGCAGCGGAGCGCGGAGCGAGGGCTTGCCCGAGCGAAGCCATCAGGCACGCACCAGGCCGGATCGATAGGCCAGCGCGACCGCCTGGACCCGGTCCCGGCTGCCGGTCTTCATCAGCACCCGGGAGACGTGGGTCTTGATCGTTCCCTCGCCCACCACCAGCCGCTCGGCGATCTCGGCGTTGGACGACCCGTCGGCCATCAGCACCAGCACCTCCCGCTCGCGGGCGGTCAACCGGGCGATCAGGTCGCCGGAGGGCTCGCCCACCCGGGGCGTCCGGGCCAGCGCGGTGATCACCTTGCCGGCGACGGCCGGGTCCAGCCAGGCGTCGCCGTCCGCGACCCGGTGGACCGCGGCCACCAGGTCGTGCGGAACCGCGTGCTTCAGCAGGTAACCACTGGCGCCGGCCAGCAGCGCGCCGTAGACGGCCTCGTCGTCGTCGAACGTGGTCAGCATCAGCACGCGTGGGCCCGGTCCGTCCGCGGACGGCCGATCGGCGCACAGCGTCCGGGTCGCGGCGACCCCGTCCAGCACCGGCATCCGGACGTCCATGATCACCACGTCGGGCCGGTGCTCCGCGGCCAGCGCGACCGCCGCGGCGCCGTCACCGGCCTCGGCCACCACGGCCAGGTCGGGCTGGGCGTTCAGCAGCAGCACGATCCCGGCCCGGATCAGGGCCTGATCGTCGGCGACGAGGACGGAGATCATCCGGCCTGCCCGCTGGCCAGCAGCGATCCGGCCCGGACGCCGTGCCGAGGAAGGATCGCCCGGACCCGGAAGCCGCCGTCCACCGGGCCGGCCTCGAGGGCGCCGCCGACCATGATCACCCGCTCGCGCAGGCCGCGCAGGCCGTGGCCGGAGGACAGCGCGGCCGCCTGCTCGGCCGACAGCTTGGGCCCTCGTTCGCGGTCGGTGACGCTGACCTCCAGCGCGCTCTCGGTCCAAGCCAGCCGGACCCGGACGATCGCCTGCGGTCCGCCGTGCTTCGCCGCGTTCGTCAGCGCCTCCTGGACCACCCGGTAGGCCGCCCCGGACACGCTCGGGTCCAGCGTCCCCGGCGTCCCGACCTCCTCCAGCGAGACGTCTCGGCCGGCCTGGGCGGCCGCTCCGACCAGATGCTGCAGATCGCGCAGATCGGGCTGCAGCGCGCCCGGCTCGTCTTCGCCGTCGGGCATCCGCAGCAGGTTCAGCATCCGGTGCAGCTCGGCCATCGCCTGCACGCCGGAGTCCTCGATCACCTCCAGCGCCTTGCGCACGTCCGGCTGGCCCGGTTCCAGCACGGCCTTCGCCCCGGTGGCTTGGATCATCATGATCGTCACCGTGTGCGCGACGATGTCGTGCAGCTCGCGGGCCAGCCGCATCCGCTCGGCCTGGACCGCGGCCGCAGCCTCGGCGACCTGGAGCTCGTGCAACCGGAGGCTGCGTCGGGCGGAGACGTACGACAGCCGACCGACGGCCCAGGTAGCGGTGGCCAGCAACATCCAGAGCACCATCACCTCGGCGAAGGCGCGCGGCACGACGGTGCCGCCGACGTCGGCGGTCCGGGCGCTGTAGAGCGAGAACGGCACCAACGTCGCGAGCAGGGCGAGCACCGACCAGCGAGCCGACAGCCGGGCGGCCACGGCGTGCAGCGCGATCAGGAGCGCGGCGAACGGCTGGAACCAGACCTCGATCATCGTCGTCCAGGTGAAGCACCACTGCACGCAGAAGATCACGATCGGGTGCCGCCAGCGCAGCAGCAGGGTCGCATAGACCGCGGCGGTGGCGAGCACGAACAGGATCGGCGCGATCTGACCACCGCCGATACCCTCGGGTCCGGCGGCGACCAGGTCCATCATCAGCGCCAGGACGACAACGGCGACATCGCCGACTCGACGCAGCCGCAGCCTGAGCCGCGAGTGGGCACCGGGCCCACCGCGGGCCGGCGGGGCGCTCATCTGCAGTACGAGGCGTGGGGGAAGAGCACGCACCACAGACCGACCGGAATCGGAAAGCCGTGAGGATGCGGATTCGGCGGCCTTCCGGGCTGCTTCGGTCGCGCACCGTGGAGCAGCGCCGCCAGCTGCTTGGCGTCGAACTGAGGCACCGGCTGGTGGGAGATCGGCTTGCCGGGCCAGAAGATCGCCGGAGCCCGGGCCGGCTCGCTCAGTTCCAGTCCCCAGAGCGGGGCCCCGCCGAGGGCAACGGACTCCAGGACGCGGGCGACGTCGCGCAGCTCGACGAACAGGGTGCCGTCGGACCGCAGCGCGGCCAGCGCGACCTGCAGGGGTCGAGGCGGATCGGCAGACGCCAGCGCGGCGTCCAGGGGCGGATCGACGACGACGAGTTGGGGCGACGGCAACATTCCGCTGCCCAGCCGCTGGATCCGGCTCTGTCCGGCCGGCGTGCCGTAGACGGCGGCGACCGTTTCGGTGGCCATGTGCTCAGTGTCGACCCGCGGCGACCGCCCTGTCACGGCCATACCCGGTCGACCGTCCGGTTCGGGTTCGGACGGGACACTAGGGTGGGCGCATGACGGCGGAGGACGTACCGCGGGGACGTCCCGTTCCCGACGCGATCGCGCCCGGGCAGGAGTCGGTCTGGGACTACCCGCGGCCCCCGGTCGCGCGCTTCAGCGACGAGGAGATCGTGGTCGTCCTCGGTGGTGAGGAGATCTGCGAGACCAGGACCAGTTGGCGGGTGCTGGAGACCTCGCACCCGCCGACCTACTATCTGCCGCGGTCGGCCTTCCGGCCCGGCAGCCTGATCTCGACCCGCGGCGGCTCGTTCTGCGAGTGGAAGGGGTCGGCGAACTACCTCGACGTGTACGGCGGCGAGCGGCTGGCCCGGCGGGCGGCCTGGTACTACCCACGGCCCAGCCCCGACTTCGCGATGCTGGCGAACCATGTCGCCCTGTACGCCGCGATGATGGACTACTGCCTGGTCGACGGCGAGCGGGTCGTGCCGCAGCCGGGCGGGTTCTACGGCGGTTGGATCACCTCGACCGTGGTCGGGCCGTTCAAGGGCGTACCCGGCTCCCAGGGCTGGTGAGGTCGCGATGCCCGATCGGGGTGTGGAGCCGCCGGCCGAGGACGACTACACCGAACTGGTGCTGGCGGTGGTGGAACGGATCCCGCCGGGCCGGGTGATGACGTACGGCGACATCGCCGAGTACGTCGGCCGCGGCGGCCCGCGCCAGGTCGGCACGGTGATGTCTCGCAGCGGGGCCGGCGTGCCGTGGTGGCGGGTCATCCGGGCCGACGGGCATCCGGTCCGCGGGCTGGAGGATCGGGCGCTGGACCGGC
This sequence comes from Microlunatus ginsengisoli, assembly GCF_039537205.1. Classification (NCBI taxonomy): domain Bacteria; kingdom Bacillati; phylum Actinomycetota; class Actinomycetes; order Propionibacteriales; family Propionibacteriaceae; genus Microlunatus; species Microlunatus ginsengisoli. Next base: position 169,316 of record NZ_BAABAB010000016.1, read on the forward strand.
TCGCGGCCGAGGGCTGCGCGATCAGCGGCGACCGCATCCGGCTGTCGGTCGCGCGCTGGAACCCGGGCGCAGATTAAGGCGGCGTTTCGGCTCCCGATTAGTGGCCGGCACGAAGTAACCGCGAGCCCGCGACGCGCCGATGGAGGAAATCGACATCGGGTTCCACACCGCCCGGAAGTGTGCAAGGCTGGTCCCGCTGTTGAGCAAGTCTGTGTCGTGGTCAGTGCTACGCCCCCAGAACTTTGCGTGGGCGGCGGAGCACCCGGCGTCCGGCAGCAATGTCGAGGTCGTGAGGTGCGGCCTCGAGTGCCAGATGCTAGGAGATGTTTCATGGCGCAGGGAACCGTCAAGTGGTTCAATGCCGAAAAGGGCTACGGCTTCATCGCCGTGGACGGCGGCGGGCCGGACGTTTTCGTCCACTACAGCGCGATCGACGCGGCCGGGTTCCGCTCGCTCGACGAGGGCCAGCGGGTGGAGTTCCAGACCACCCAGGGCCCGAAGGGCCCCCAGGCCGACCAGGTGCACGCCATCTGAGGTTGCTGACCAACGAAGAAGCCCCCGTACCTTCGTGCGGGGGCTTCTTCGTTCCCGACCACCGGCTCAGGAGCCGCCGAATCACCAGCCGGTGAGCGTTTCTCCTCCCTCCGATGATGTTGCCTTCCGCGCACGGCCGGGCACCATCATCGGAGTCGTCCGCGCCGGTCCCCCGACCGGCGGAACAGGAGGAGAATTGTTCGGCCTCGCCGCCGGTGTCGCTCTGGCGTCGGCCGCCTGCTTCGCCACCGGATCCGCCGTCCAACATCGCGTGGTCAGTTCCGCTGCCGACGACGGGCGGTCGAGCATGGCCCTGGTCGCGGTGCTGGCGCGCCGGCCGGCGTGGCTGATCGGGCTCGCGTTGAGTGCCGTCGCCTTCGGACTGCACGCGCTGGCGCTCGGGCTGGGCGAGCTGACCGTAGTTCAGCCGGTGATCGTCAGCGGCGTGGTCTTCGCGGTGCTGATCAGAGCCGGCCTCGACCACCGCCTACCGCCGGCCCGGACCTTGATCTGGCTGTGCTGCACCTGGGGCGGGCTGGCGCTGTTCCTCGCGGTCCGGCAGTCCGGCACCACCGCCGCCCCGCAGGTCGGGCTCGCGGCCGCGTTCGTCGGTGCCGGATCGGTGCTCGGGTTGCTGCTGGCCGTCGGCGCCCGCGCCGGTTCGGGCGAGCGACTGCAGGGGCTGTTGTTCGGAGCGGCGGCCGGTGTCTTGTTCGGGCTGGTCGCCGGGTTGGCCAAGGTCGTCGTGTCCCAGCTCGGCACCGAAAGAAGCCGGGTTCTGCTCGGCTGGCCGGTGTGGGCGCTGATCGTCGTCGGCGCCTGCGCCGTGCTGCTGAACCAACGGTCCTATCAGGCGACGCGGCTGTCGCTGACGGCACCGATGCTGAACATCTCCCAGGTCGTCGTCGCGCTGCTGTTCGGCGTGCTGGTCTTCCACGAGAGCCCGGGTGGTTCCGGGCTCGTCTTGGCCGCCGAGGTGGTGGGACTCGGCGTGGTCGGCCTCGGCATCTGGAAGCTCGCCTCAGCGACGCCGGCCCGATCGGCCGAGCGGTCGGCTGCCGGCCCGGAGCAGCGTCCCGGCTCCGCCGGGTGACGGCACCCGCCAGCCGGGGACGTGCACATCAGGGACGCCCGCTGCCGTCTCAGCCCGTCGCCCGGCAGGCAACCGGTCGCCGGACGACAGGTTGAGCCGACCACGCCGGGGTAACCAACCACGGCTGCCAACCGAAGGAGCACAACCCATGCCCAGCGTTCCCACGCTCACCCTCAACACCGGCCTCCCCATTCCCCAACTCGGGTTCGGTGTCTTCCAGATCCCGCCGGAGGACACCAAGAAGGCGGTCACGACGGCGCTGCAAGCCGGATATCGGCTGATCGACACCGCCCAGGGCTACCGGAACGAGGAAGGTGTCGGTGCGGCCATCGCCCAGTCCGACCTGGCACCGGACGAGCTGTTCGTCACCACCAAGCTGACCAACAGCGAGCAGGGCTACGACTCCACCCTCGCCGCGTTCGACGCCAGCATGACCAAGCTCGGTCTGGACGTGCTCGACCTGTTCCTCATCCACTGGCCGCTACCCAAGTTCGACCAGTACGTCGACACCTGGCGCGCCTTCGAGAAACTGCAAGCCGACGGTCGGATCCGGTCGATCGGTGTGTCCAACTTCGAGATCGCGCATCTGGAGCGCCTGGCGGCCGAGACCGGCACGGTGCCGGCCGTCAACCAGATCGAGCTGCATCCCCAGTTCCCGCAGGCCGAGCTGCGGGCCTACCACTCCGAGCACGGCATCGTCACCGAGTCGTGGGGGCCGCTCGGCCAGGGCAAGGGCCTGCTCGACGATCCGCGGATCGCGGCGCTGGCACAGAAGACCGGCCGCTCGCCGGCCCAAGTCGTCCTGCGCTGGCATCTGCAGCTGGGCTGCGTGGTCATCCCCAAGTCGGTCACCCCGGAGCGCATCACCCAGAACCTCGACGTCTTCGACTTCGAGCTCGACCGGGCCGACCTCGACAGCATCGCCGAGATGGAGACCGGCGCGCGCCTCGGGCCGGATCCGAACGAGTTCGACGCGCGCTGACGCTGCGACTCCGCCGGCGCGAGACCGCGCCGGCGGTGCGCTCAGTACGAGGCCTGCGACGGATCGATCTGGCTGACCCAGGCGGAGACCCCGCCACCGACGTGGACGGCGTCCGCGAGCCCGGCGTCGTGCACCATCGCCAGCACCTCGGCGGACCGGACGCCGGTCTTGCAGTACAGCACGACCTGCTTGTCCTGCGGCAGGTCCGCCAGCGCGGCGCCGGTCTGGAAGTCGCCCTTGGGAATCAGGATCGAGCCGGGAATCTGGTTGATCTCCCGCTCGACCTGCTCACGGACGTCGATCAGCACGAAGTCCCGCTCGCGCGAGTCCCGCTCGTTCAGCATCTCCTCGAGCTGCTTGACCGACAGCGTGTGGCCGACCTGGGCCGCGGCGGCCTCGTCGGTGATCGCGCCGCAGAAGCTCTCGTAGTCGATCAGCCCGGTGATCGGTTCGCCGGCCGGATCGCGACGCAGCTTGAGCGTCTTGTAGCTCATCTCCAAGGCGTCGTAGACCATCAGCCGGCCGATCAGCGGCTCGCCGATGCCGGTGATCAGCTTGATCGCCTCGGTCACCATGATGGAGCCGATCGAGGCGCAGAGCACCCCGAGCACGCCGCCCTCGGCGCACGAAGGCACCATTCCGGGCGGCGGCGGCGAGGGATAGAGGTCGCGGTACTGCGGGCCGTGCTCGGCCCAGAACACGCTGACCTGGCCCTCGAACCGGAAGATCGAGCCCCAGACGTACGGCTTGTTCGACAGCACGGCCGCGTCGTTGACCAGATACCGGGTGGCGAAGTTGTCGGTGCCGTCCAGGATCAGGTCGTACTGGGCGAAGATGTCCATCACGTTGTCGTTGTCCAGCCGGGTCTCGTGCACGACGACGTTCACCAGCGGGTTCACCTCGGCGATCGACTCCTTGGCCGAGATCGCCTTCGACTTCCCGATGTCGGACTGGCCGTGGATGATCTGGCGCTGCAGGTTGGACTCGTCGACGGTGTCGAAGTCGATCACGCCGAGCGTGCCGACCCCGGCCGCGGCGAGATACAGCAGCGCGGGGCTGCCCAGCCCACCCGCGCCGATCACCAGCACCCGGGCGTTCTTCAGCCGCTTCTGTCCCGCCATCCCGACGTCGGGGATGATCAGGTGCCGGCTGTAGCGGTGGACCTCTTCGCGGGTCAGCTCGGCGGCGGGCTCGACGAGTGGCGGGTAGGCCACGATTCCTCCAGAATTCAAGACGACGTACGCGCGGTGCGGTGGACCGACTCCGCGATCCTCTCCGCCCAACGTGTACGTCCCTGGCGCTATTCCACATCCTGGGCAGCCGTCTCAGCGCAACTCGGAACAGAACGCGGGGCCCGGCCCCTCCCCGTCCCCCGGAACTCCCCCGTCCCCCGGAACTCCCCCGTCCCCGGAAAGTGTGCGGCTGTCGCAGTCGGCACCGGCGTGTCGCTGCAAGACGCGCACAGTTTCGGCTCGGGCCGCCCGGAGAGAATGGGCGGGTGGCAGCCGAGATCCTGGTCCGGGTGGGTGGACGGACGCTCTCGCTGTCCAACCTGGACAAGGTGCTCTATCCGGCCGCCGGCTACACCAAGGCCGAGGTGATCAGCTACTACACCCAGATCGCGCCCACCCTGCTGCCGTACGTCCGCGACCGGGCACTGACCCGGGTCCGCTTCCCCGACGGGGTCCGGTCCCAGCCGTTCTACGAGAAGAACCCGCCGAACGGCTCGCCCGACTGGCTACGTACGGTCCGGGTGAACACCAGCGACGGAATCGTGACGTACGTCGTCGCCGACGACGAGCCGACCGTGGTCTGGCTGGCCAACCTGGCCGCGCTGGAGTTGCACGTCCCGCAGTGGACGATCGCCAGCGCCCGCCCCGACCCGAACGGGATCGTCGGACTCCCTGAGCACGGCCCCCGAGACGGGGAGCCGCTGGCCGACCGGGTCGTGGTCGACCTCGACCCGGGCGAGGGGATGACGATCGTCGAGTGCGCCCGCGCTGCGCTGCTGGTCGCCGGGCAGATGGCAGCCGACGGCCTGCTGCCGGTGGCCCAGACCTCCGGCAGCAAAGGGATCCAGGTGTACGCCGCGCTGCGGCCGTGCCGGAGCCGGGACAGCTGGGGCTATGTCAAGCGGATGGGCCGGCAGTTGCGCGACGCCTACCCGGACTTCTTCGTCGCGACCATGTCCAAGGCACAGCGGGCCGGCCGGGTCTACGTCGACTACAACCAGAACCTGGCCGCCCGGAACACGGTCGCGCCGTACTCGATGCGCGGCCGAGAACTGCCCAGCGTCGCCACCCCGGTGAGCTGGGAGGAACTCGGCTCGGTCGCCCGGCCGGATGACCTGCGCTTCACTCCGGAGCAGGTGCTGGACCGGGTGGCCGGACTCGGCGACCTCGCCGCCGACCTGCTCATCGCGGACCCGCCGGCGCTGCCCGATCCCCCGGAGGAGAACGGCTGAAGGCGGGTGGGAACCGTTCGCGCCGAGCCGGACTCTTCCACCACATGACCCGTCTCCGAAGCCCGTTGCGCGGACACCGCGATGACCGCCGGTGAATCACCGGCGGGGGTGCGCCACTCTGAACCGGTTGTGAGCACCCTCGACGGCGATCGCTCGGACGCCCAGCTGTGGCAGCGGCTGCGGCTCGCCGACGAACGCGCGTTCGCCGAACTGTTCGCGCGGCACCGCGACGCCGTCTACACCTACGCGTTCCGGCGGACCGCGTCCTGGTCGGTCGCCGAGGACGTCACCCAGGCGACGTTCACCACGCTGTGGCGCCGGGCGCGTCAGCGCCGGATCGAGGAGCTCCGGCTCGAGTCGGCCCGGCCGGTGCTGCTGGCGATGACCAGAGACGAGTGCAGCAACGCCAACCGGTCGCGCCGGCGCCAGCTGGCCCTGGTCGATCGGGCCGGCAGCCGTGAGTCGACCGGCGGCGACACCGACGACCTCGGCCGGTGGGTCGAGGCCGAGGCAACGATGCGCGAGATCCGGACCCTGCTCGCCCGGCTCCCCCGCAACCAGCGTGACGTGGTCGAGCTGGTGGCCTGGGCCGAGCTGTCGCCGGCGGAGACGGCAGCCGCGCTCGGCGTCGCGATCGGCACGGTCAAGTCCCGGCTGTCCCGGGCTCGCGCGCGGCTGCTCGCCGCCGGTGGGGCCGCCCTTCTGCACGATCCCGATCGGAGCCTGTGATGTCCCTCGACCTGCCGCCCCGGCGGCCCCTGCCCGACCCGGAGCGGATGCTCCGCGAGATTCTCGACGACACGGCCGCGGAGCCGCCCGGGCCGCCACGGCGCGGCACCGTGCTGACCGGGGTGCTGGTCGCGGCGGCCGCCCTCGGCGTGACCGCGGTCGCGGTCCCGGCCGTGTTGCACCGGGTGGGAACCGTCGCCGCCACGCCCTCCCCGACCGCACGCGCGTCCGGCCCGGTCCACCCGACGCCGGTCCACCCAACGCCGGTCCACCCAACGCCGGTCCACCCAACGACCGGGACCCTCGCCCTCGGCGACTCGGCCGAGCTGCCCTACGTCAGGGTGACCGTTCGGGAGGCCACCACCAGCCTTCCCTTCGGAGCGCTCGTCCTCGCCGAGGTCTGCGTCCGCGGCCTTCCGCCGGACTCGACGGGCGACACGCTGCAGGTCGGATGGACGTCCTGGACCGTGAAGAACGTCGAGGGTTCCGCGACCGCTGAGCTCCGGCAGGGTCCACGGCCGTCGAAACCGCCGAAACTGCTGCCCCGTGAAGCCGATCTGAGGGTCGGCGATTGCGTCAGCGGCTGGATCCCGTTCAATGCCGACGAGCACTCGCCGGTGCAGAGCGTGCACTACTCCGACGCGCTCGGCGAGACCGCCGCCTGGGACGGCAGCTGAACCCCGCCGGACGACGCTCAGCCGGCGGGGACGGCCACCACCGGGCAGTGCGAGTGATTCAGGATGTAGTGGCTGACCGAACCGGAGATCAGCCGCTCCAGGCCCGAGCTCGAGCCGGTGCCGACCACGATCAGGCTGGCCTGCTTCGAGGCCTCGGCGAGCACGCCGCGCGGGTCGTCGACGACGTACTCCAAGCTCCAGGAGTCGTCCGGATCCACCGACTGCCAGACCGCGGTCAGCGCCTGCCGATAGCCGGCGTTGATGGATTCGACCGGGGTCTCGACGGCCGCGCCGACCAGTCCCGCCAGGGCGAACGCGTCCGGCAGCTTGAGCACGTGGATGCCGCGCAGCGAGGCACCCGTCACCCTCGCCTGGGCCGCCGCCCAGCGCAACGCCGCAACCCCGGCGTCGGACAGATCCACGCCAACCACGATCTCGCCCACGGTCCCTCCCGGTCGCTCGCGCCCGGCCGAGCGGCCGGGTCGTCGCCGACGCTAGCCCGGCCCGGTGAACACGAGGCGTCGGATTGGCGCCGGGCCCGATCAGGCAGCGCCGGATACGATGCGTGAATGGCCCGTACGCAGCCGGCCGCGAGGCAGCAGAGTCAGCCCCAAGGTCGGGTGGCTCGGATGCCGCGCGACCAGCGCCGGGCCCAGCTGCTGGACGCGGCCAACCAGGTCTTCACCTCGAAGGGCTACCACGCCGCCGCGATGGACGACATCGCCGAGCTGGCCGGCGTCTCCAAGCCCGTGCTCTACCAGCACTTCCCGTCCAAGCTCGACCTCTATCTGGCCCTGCTCGAGACGAGCTGCGACCGGTTGATCGAGGTGGTCGAGGACGCACTCGACTCGACCGAGGACAACGCCGCCCGGGTGGTCGCCACGATGGGCGCGTTCTACGACTTCGTGAACTCTGCGAGCGGGGAGTTCCGGTTCGTCTTCGAGTCCGACCTGACCGGTGACGGGCAGGTGCAGAAGCGGCTCTGGGAGGTGAACAACCAGATCGCCGACGCGATCGCCGAGGTCATCGTCGAGGACACCGACCTCTCCCCCGACCGGGCGAAGCTGCTGGCCATCTCGCTGGTCGGGGTGGCGCAGGTGAGCGCCCGCTATTGGGTCTCGGGCGGCACCAAGAAGTCGATCGCGCTCGAGGAGGCGAAGCAGCTCGTCAGCACGCTGGCCTGGCGCGGCATCGGCGGCTTCCCCCTCCACGAGCACGCCCTGCCCGGACACAACCCGCCCGGACACAACCCGGCCGGGCACAGCCTGCCCGAAAGCGATCTGCCCGATTACGAGCTCCCCGATCGCGAGGTCCCCGAGCTGCGGACCCGGACGGCCTCGTCCTGACCGCTACCGCACCGAGCGCGAGTCCGCCCCAGCCGTATCCGCACCGATGGCGGGTGCTCGCGCTGACCCTGGTGATCGGCTTCATGAGCCTGCTGGACGTCACCATCGTCAACGTCGCGCTGCCCTCGATCCAGACCGGACTCGGCGCCGGCAACGAGACGGTGCAGTGGATCGTCTCCGGCTATGCCCTGGCCTTCGGCCTCACCCTGGTCGCCGGCGGCCGGCTGGGCGACGCGCGTGGCCGGCGGATCATGCTGATGATCGGGCTGATCGGCTTCATCGCGTCCAGTGCCGCCGTCGGCTTCGCCCCGAACGCCGAGCTCGTCGTCGCGGCCCGCCTGCTCCAGGGCGCGGCGGCCGGCCTGCTCACCCCGCAGAGCTCCGGGCTGATCCAGCAGCTGTTCAGCGGACGGGAGCGCGGCATCGCGTTCGGCTGGTTCGGGACCACGGTGAGCATCGCCAGCGCGACCGGGCCGGTGCTCGGCGGGCTGCTGATCGCGGCCTTCGGCGAGGATCGCGGATGGCGCACGATCTTCTTGGTGAACGTGCCGATCGGGCTGGTCGCGCTGGTCTTGATCTGGTTCTGGGTGCCGCGCCGACGCCGGGCCGCCGACCCGGCCGAGACCCGGCTCGACGTCGTCGGCGCCCTGCTGCTCGGCGCCGCGGTGCTCTGCGTGCTGCTGCCGGTGGTCCAGGCGCAAAGCGGGGTCAGCTGGGCGTTGGCCGTGCTGGTCGGGGCACCGTTGTTCGGCTGGGCCTTCGTCGCCTGGGAGCGGCGGGTGAGCGCCGCCGGCCGACCGCCGCTGCTCGACCTCGCGCTGTTGCGCGGGACGCCCGGTTATGCGTCCGGGATCGCGGTGGGGACGATGTACTTCACCGGGTTCACCGGCATCCTGCTGATCTTGTCCCTGTTCTTCCAGCAGGCCGCCGGGCTGACCGCGCTGCAGGCCGGCCTGCTGGTCACGCCCTGGGCGCTGGGCGGCGCGATCAGCTCACCGATCGCCGGCCGGCTGGTCGCCCGGATCGGCCGGATGATCACCGTCTACGCGATGCTGATCATGATGTCCGGCATCGTGGCGCTGACCCTGGTGCTGCCGCCCACGCCGGGCCAGTTGCGCTGGCCCCTGCTGGTGCTGCCGCTGTTCGTCGCCGGCCTCGGCGGCGGCGCGGTGATCTCGCCGAACATCACCTTGTCGCTGAACGACGTACCACCGCGGATGGGCGGCGCCGCCGGTGCCGCGCTGCAGACCGGGCAGCGGATCGGGTCCGCGTTCGGGGCCGCGCTGCTGGTGACGGCGTACCACCTCGGCTCGGCCCGGTTCGACCCGGCCGGCGGCCTCCGGGTCGCCCTGGTCTGCTCCCTCGCAGTGATCGCCGTTGCTCTCGGGCTGGCCGTCTGGGACGTACGTCGCCGAGTCGCCTGACCACCCGCCCACCCTGCTCCTGCACTCGCCCCGACCCCCTCCCCGCGAAACTGTGCACATCTCGCAGTCTGAATCGCTTCAGAATCGCAAGATATGCACAGTTACCGAGAGATGGCGGGTCCGGCGCCCGCCCGCTCAGCCGCGGACCCCGACCGCGGAGACCCCGATCCTCGATCCCGCCACAACGCGAAACTGTGCACATCTCGCAGTCTGAATCGCTTCAGGTCTGCAAGACGTGCACAGTTTCTGCGCCGGGGGGCGGGCTCCCGGGACCGGAATCCCGGCGCCAGGGTCCGGGGCCGGGGTCCGCCGCCGGGCCCGGTGGGTCAGCCCTTGGCGAGGGTGGTGGCGCCGGTCATGATCGCGACCGCCTCGGTCGGGGTGTGCGACTTGGGCGTGATCACGCCCGCACAGCCGCCGAGCCGGGCGATGTGGATCCGGTCGGACACCTCGAACACGTTGGGCATGTTGTGGCTGATCAGGATGACCGGCAGGCCCTTGGCCTTGATCTGCTGGATCAGGTTCAGCACCTGACCGGTCTCCTTCACCCCGAGGGCCGCGGTGGGCTCGTCGAGCACGACGAACTTCGTCGCGAACGTCGCCGCCCGGGCCACCGCGACCGCCTGCCGCTGGCCGCCGGACAGGGTCTCCACGGCCTGGGACATGTTCTGCACGGTGGCGATGCCGAGGTTCGCCATCGACTTGCCGGCGTCCTCCTTCATGCCGGGCTTGTCCAGCATCCGCAGGACGCTGCCGAGCGGACCGCTGCGCCGCCGCTCCCGGCCGAGGAACATGTTGGCCGCGATGTCGAGCGCCGGAGCCACGGCCAAGGTCTGGTACACGGTCTCGATGCCGGCACTGCGGGCATCCTGCGGCGACCTGAAGTGCACCTCCCGGCCGTCCAGGAACACCTGGCCGGAGTCGGGGATCAGAGCCCCGGTGAGCGCCTTGATCAGCGTCGACTTGCCGGCGCCGTTGTCGCCGATCACCGACAGCACCTCGCCGGGGAACAGGTCGACGTTGACGCCGTCCAGGCCGACCACCCGCCCGAACGTCTTGATCAGGCCGCGCGCCGACAGCACGGTGTCCTTGGGGTCGGCCAGCACCGGCGGGTTGCCGAGACCGACCGCGCCCTGCTCCTCGGGCGACAGATCGCTGGTAGCCGGAGTGCTCATCCCTTCACCTTCCGAATCCACTGGTCGATGCTGACGGCGACGATGATCAAGACGCCGATGGCGAGAACGCGCAGCTGGGCGTCGACGCCGGCCAGGCTGAGGCCGATGTTGAACGAGTAGACGATCAGCGCACCGAGCATGGTCCCGATGATCCCGCCACGACCGCCGAACAGGCTGGTCCCACCGATCACGACGGCCGTGATCGTCTCCAGGTTGGCGTCCACGATCGCGTTCGGGCTGGCCGTGCCCGCGCGGCCGATCAACACCCAAGCGGTGATGCCGTAGATCAGACCGGCGACGGTGTAGACGCTCAGCAGCACCCGGTCCACCCGGATGCCAACCAGACGCGCGGCCTCGATGTCGTCACCAACGGCGTACACGTGCCGACCCCAGGCCGTCTGGCTCAGGATGAACGCGACCACGACCGCCATCAAGACCACGAACAGCAGGCCCAAGGTGAGGTTGAACGGACCGAGCTTGAACCGGGTCGCCATCACGTTCAGGATCGCGGGCATGTCCGCGCGCCCGACGCTCTGACCACCGGAATACATCAGCCCGATCGCGGTGTAGATGCTCAACGTGCCCAGGGTGACGATGAACGGTGGAAGTTTGACCCGAGTGACCAGGATGCCGTTGAGGAATCCACACAGCGTGCCGACCGCGATGCCGATCAGCAGCGCGAGCGGTCCCGGAACGCCGTTGTGCGCCGCCAGGTTCGACATCACCAGCATGGCCAGGATGCAGGTCGCGCCGACAGCGAGGTCGATACCCGCGGTCAGGATGATCAGGGTCTGACCGATCGCGAGCGCGGCGATCACGGCGGTCTGCTGGAGGATGATCGAAATCGTCGCCGGCTGGGCGAACCGCGGATTGACGATCGTGAACGCGATGAAGGCCACGATCAGCACCAGCAGCGGGCTGATCGCAGGATGGGAGTGCAGCAGGTGCTGGATGCGCTGGACCGGCGATTGCCGGCGCATCGCGAACTGTTCGGCAGCCGTGGTCGGCGTGCTCGCTGGCGTCGTAACGCTCATCTGGGCTTCCTTGCCGTCGGGTGTGAGTGGGAGTATGCCGCGAGCCGGCCCCTCCACGCGGGAGGGGCCGACCCATCGGGCGCGTCAACGACCTACTTGGCGCCCCAGCAGATCTTCTCGGCCTCGTCGGTGGTGATGCTCGGCACGCCCTCGACCGGCTTGTCGGTCACCAGCTGGACGCCGGTGTCGTAGAAGTCGAGACCGGGGGTGGTGGTCGGCTTCTCACCGGTCCGGACGAACTTCGCGATCGCCTCGACCCCGAGCTGGGCCATCTTCAGCGGGTACTGCTGCGAGGTGGCGCCGATCGTGCCGTCCTTCACTGCCTTGATACCCGGATCGCAGCCACCGTCGACCGAGACGATCGTGGCCTTCACACCGGCGTCGTTCAGCGCACCGGAGGCACCCACCGCCGCCGGCTCGTTGATCGTGTAGACGGTGTTGATGTTCTTCGACTTGGCCAGGCAGGTCTCCATCGCGGTCTTGCCGCCGTCGGTGGCTCCCTGGGTCGGCTCGTTGCAGACGATGGTGTAGTTGCCGCCCTTGCCGCCGGTGTACTTGCCGGACTTGTCCTCGTCGCCGTTCTTCTGCTTGTCCTTGGTGTCGATGCCCATCCCGGTCAGGAAGCCCTGGTCGCGGTTGTAGTCGACCGAGGCAACCTTGTCGTTGAACAGGTCGAGCAGTGCGATGTTGGCGTCGCCGCCGTTCAGGGTGCCGGCCATCCACTTGCCGATCAGCTCGCCGGCCTTGAAGTTGTCGGTGGCGAAGGTGATGTCGACGACGTTCGGCGGGTTGGGCGGCGTGTCGAGGGCGATCACGTACAGGCCAGCGTCGCGGGCCTCCTGGATCTTCGGATTCACCGCGTCGGTGGCCGGCGTGATCAGGATGCCCTGGTCGCCGCGGGCGATAGCCGCCTCGATCGCGTCGATCTGCGTCTGCTCGTCACCGTCGGCCTTGCCGGCAACGGTGGTGACCTTGACGTTGTTGTCCTTGCCGGCCTGTTCGGCACCCTGCTGCATCGCGATGAAGAACGGGTTGGTGCTGGTCTTGGTGATCAGCGTGACCGACACGGGCTTGTCGCCGCCGCCTCCGCCGCTAGCGCCTCCGCCCGCCGTGTTGTCGCTGCTGCCGCCGCACGCCGCCAGGGCGAGGACAGCCGAACTCAGCAGCGCGACAGGAACCAAGATCCTGCGCGCGAGCCGCGTGCCTCGATGCATCTATGCCTCCACGAGAAGTGTGCCCGCCGCCACACTGACAACGGTGTCGAATCATTTCTAAGGCATTCTCAGCCAGCCGTCAAGGCACCCGTGGGGTGATTCTGTAACGGTTTGCACTACGCTGAGTGAAACAATCCGGCGTGACCCCGAAGGGCACAGGACAACGATGTCATCTTCAAGCGATCCGCGGAGTCCGCGACCGCGAGCCACCATCCGTGACGTCGCGGCGCTTGCCGGTGTCGGCATCAAGACCGTTTCACGTGTGATAAACGATGAGACTAACGTCTCCGACCAGATGCGGGAACGTGTCGAGCGCGCAATCGCCGCACTGAATTTTCAGCCCAATCTGGGGGCCGGAACGCTGCGCCGCGGCGACCGCAAGACGCTCACCATCGGGCTGCTCCTGGAGTCGGTCGGCAACCCTTTCTCCGCGGCGATCAACAGAGCGGTGGAAGAGGTCTCGGTGGCCCGCGGCACCGCCGTGTTCGCGGCCAGCTTCGACGACGACGCGGCCCGCGAACGCAACCTCGTCCGGGCGTTCACCCGCCGCCGGGTAGACGGCCTGATCCTGACCACGATCACCCCGGATCACGGCTACCTCCAGATCGAGCGCGAGCAGGGCACGCCGATCGTGTTCGTCGACCGTCCTCCGGTCGGGCTGCTGGCCGATGCCGTCGTGATCGACAACGCCGGCACCGCACGCCGCGCCGTCCAACACCTCGTCGCCCACGGCCATCGCCGGATCGCCCACTTCAGCGGGAATCCGGCGGTCTCGACCACGATCGAGCGGCGCCGCGGCTTCGAGGACGAGATGCGGCAGTCCGGACTCGATCCTCGGCTGTACGCCGTCGACGGATCCACCAGCACCCATCCGGAGAACGAGCTCGAGGCCGCGGTCGAGCGGCTGATGGCCCTCGACGAGCCGCCGACAGCGCTGTTCACCAGCCAGAACTTCCTCACCCTCAGCGCGCTGCGGGCGCTGCACCGGCTGAGCCTGGCCCACCGGGTGGCGCTGATCGGGCTGGACGACCTCGCCCTCGCCGACCTCGTGGATCCTGCGGTCACCGTGCTGGCCCAGGACCCGGCAGCCATCGGGACGCTGGCCGCCCAGCGGCTGTTCGCCCGGCTCGACGGCGACACCTCGCCGGAGGAGACCATCATCGTCCCGACGGAGCTGATCGTCCGCGGATCGGGAGAGATCAGACCTGTGTGATCTGCTCCGCTCGGCAAGCCTCGCTCCTCGCTCCGCTGCGCTTGAAGCCGCGGGGTTGATTGCACTCCCGGCGCTCCGCTGGCAGCCGTGCCGAAGTTCCGATTCCAGGGCCGACTCGCCGACAATCCCGCAGCAGACGGGGACGACGGACCACTACCCGTCAACCCTCGGGCAGGTAGATTTGGGGCCCATGACCGAACCGACTGGCGCGGCTGCGCCGATGCCGCTCGCGCCGCCCGATCCGAGCCCGCTGACGCTGACGGCTCCGGCGCCGCCCCAGCCCGTGGCCGCCACGCAGGCGCCGGCGATCGCACCCAAGGTGGACCCGGCGGCCGTGCCGGCCCTGGACAGCAAGGTCGACTCCTTCATGTCCGCGCTGATGAACGCACAGACCCGGTCGCCGGAGTTCGCTACCCAGGCGGCGAACGTCCGCAGCATGGGCGACGCGGACGTACGCCGGGCGGCGGAGACCTCGAACCGGCTGCTGCAGACCCCGGTCCGGGCGCTGAAGGAGGGCGGGCTGGCCGAGGGCTCGAAGGTCGGCAACACACTGCTCGAGCTCCGCCGGACGGTCGAGGACCTCGACCCCAGCCAGGCGACCGGCACGAAGAAGTTCCTGGGCATCATCCCGTTCGGGGAGAAGGTCGAGAACTACTTCCGCAAGTACCAGTCGGCCCAGACCCACCTGGACGGCATCCTGCACGCCCTGCGCAACGGCCAGGACGAGCTGACCCGGGACAACGTGGCGCTGAACCTGGAGAAGCAGAACCTCTGGGGGGCGATGGGCCGGCTGAACCAGTACGTCTACATCGCCGAGCACCTCGACTCGCAGCTCAGCGCGCAGATCTCGCAGCTGGAGATCACCGACCCGGAACGGGCCAAGGCCCTCAGCCAGGACGTCTTGTTCTACGTCCGGCAGAAGCATCAGGACCTGCTCACCCAACTGGCGGTGTCGATCCAGAACTACCTGGCGATCGACATCATCATCAAGAACAACATCGAGCTGATCAAGGGTGTGGACCGGGCCTCGACGACCACGATCGCGGCGCTGCGGACCGCTATCATCGTGGCGCAGGCACTGGGCAACCAGAAGCTGGTGCTGGATCAGATCACCGCGCTCAACACCACCACCTCGAACCTGATCCAGCGGACCTCGGAGATGATGCGCGACAACTCCGCGCAGATCCAGCAGCAGGCCGCGTCGGCGACGATCGGGATGCCGCAGCTGCAGGCGGCGTTCCAGAACATCTACGCCACCATGGACTCGATCGACACGTTCAAGCTGCAGGCCCTGGACACGATGGCGCAGACCATCGGCACGCTGGAGTCCGAGGTCGCCAAGTCCAAGGAATACCTGGACCGGGTGAATCAGTCCGACCAGCGGCTGGCGTCGGGCTCGCTCGACCTGGACAGCGGCGGCGGTCCCGGCAGCCTGCGCTGAGTCCGTACGATCGGGGACCCGACGGCGGAGTGGACAGGGTGAGGTGACGTGGGTTTCCGGGAGTGGTTCGGCCGGGTCTTCGGCGGCGGCGGAGCCGCCGATCCGGCCTGGGACACGCCGGAGGCAGCGGCCGCCCCGGTGGCGTCGGTGCCGACCGAGGCCGACCTGATGGCGGCTCTCGACCGGACGGAGTCGATGGTGGCCGGCGGCGTGGTGCCGCCGGTCGTGGTGTCCCGGGTCAAGCGGATCACCGACACGGTCCGGCAGACGCTGCCCCGGCTGCGCAATCTCGGCCTGGGCAGCCCGGAGGCGTACTCGGTGATGGCCACCGCGACGGACTACCTGCCCGAGGCGGTCGGCGCCTACCTGCGACTCCCCCGGCAGTGGGCCGACACCCGGCCGATCGAGCACGGCAAGACGTCGCTGATGCTGTTGATCGACCAGCTCGACCTGCTGGGCGCGACGATGGACAAGATCTTGGACGCCGCGGTCCGGTCCGACGCGGAGGCGTTGATCGTGCACGGGCGATTCCTGCAGGAGAAGTTCGGTGCTGCCGCCAGCGGCGGCGCGCTCGGGCTGGACGGTGGGAACGTGCCGCCGCCCCCGCCGCCTAATACCTTGGACCTGCCATGACTGACGACCGTACGCCGCCGGACGATCTCCGCGCCTGGGGCACCCGCACGATGGCCGCCCTGAACGACGCGATGGACAAGCTCGTCCGGCAGCGGCAGGCCTCCGACCAGATCGCCGCCCCCGACCCGCGGCAGCAGGACTGGTTCGACCTCAGTCACATCGACCCGCGCACGCCCGGGGCGTTCCCCGGGATCGGCAGCTCCGGCACCGGTCAGCGTTCCGAAACCGGCGAAGCGCAAGCGGGCAGCCCTTCGACAGGCTCAGGGCACGAGGGGGAAACGCGCGCTGAGCCTGTCGAAGCGCAGGTGCAAGGCCCTTCGACAAGCTCAGGGCATGAAGCTGCGGGCTCAGGGCACGAAGCCGAGCAGCCCGAGAAGAGCCTCGAGGAGCTGCTGGCCGAGCTGGACGCCCTGATCGGGCTGGCCGACGTCAAGGCCGAGATCCACCGCCAGGTCGCGGTCCTCCGGGTCGAGGGCCTGCGCGCCAAGGCCGGCCTGCGCTCGACCACGATCACCCGGCACCTGGTCTTCGTCGGCAACCCGGGCACCGGGAAGACCACTGTCGCCCGGCTGGTCGGCGGCATCTACCGGGCGCTCTCGCTGCTGTCCAAGGGGCAGCTGGTGGAGGTCGACCGATCCGAGCTGGTGGCCGGCTACCTGGGCCAGACCGCGATGAAGACCGCCGAGGTGGTGGCCTCCGCCGCGGGCGGCGTGCTGTTCATCGACGAGGCGTACAGCCTGGCCGGCGACCAGTACGGCACGGAGGCGACCGACACCCTGGTCAAGGAGATGGAGGACCGCCGCGACGACCTGGTGCTGATCGTGGCCGGCTATCCGGACCCGATGGCGCTGTTCATCGCCCAGAACCCGGGCCTGGCCAGCCGGTTCCGGACCACGATCGAGTTCGCCGACTACACCGACGACGAGCTGGTCTCGATCTTCCTCACGCTGGCCGCGAAGGCCGACTACGACGTACCCGAGGACTCCAGGCGGCGGTTCGAGGCGATCCTGCTGACCACGCCGCGCGGACCGCTGTTCGGCAACGGCCGGTTCGCCCGCAACCAGCTGGAGGCCGCGATCGGGCGGCACGCCTGGCGGCTGCGCGAGGTGGCCGAGCCGACCCTCGAGCAGCTTCGCGAGCTGCGCCCGGAGGACCTCGACGACGAGCCGCGCGAGGAGCCCGCCGAGGCGCAGGACGAGAGCCGTTCGACAGGCTCGGAGCAGGCACCACAGGAGAGCCCTTCGACAACCCCAGGGCACGCGGTTGAGGAGAGGCAGGCATGAGTCAGGCGGCGCAGGCGACAGCCCCACCACCCCCGGCACCAGCACCCACCCCGGCAAGCGGTGCCGTGGCGACGACGCCGACGCCGGCCCAGCCCAGCCAGACCCCGCGGCGATTGCGACTGCTCACCATCGGCGTACTGGTAGCCGGCCTGCTGTTCGGCATCGTCGGCGGTGCGTGCTTCGCGTTGCAGGCGCGGGCGCTGTCGCGGGCGGAGGCGAACGCCGAGCAGCTGGTGCGCGTGCAGCAGATCCAGACCGACCTGCTCAGCGCCGATGCGACCGCCACCAATGCCTTCCTGGTCGGCGGCCTGGAGCCGCCGGCCCAGCGGGCGCGCTACGACCAGCTGATCAGCGAGACGTCGGAGCTGATCGCGGCCGCGGCCGACGCGCAACCGGCTGACGCGGACGCACTCGCGGCGTTGAACGACGAGGTGGTGACCTACGCCTCCACCATCGAGCTGGCACGGGCCAACAACCGGCAGGGTTTCCCGGTCGGCGCGCAGTATCTGCGCACCGCCAGCGCCGGGCTGCGGGCGGACGCGCTGCCGATTCTGGACACCCTCGTCGCGGTGAACGCGCAGCGGGCCGCCGACGAGATGGACGCGCGGCCGGGATGGTGGTTCGAGGCGATCGGCGTGCTGCTGCTCGCCGGCTTCGTGCTCACCATGATCTTCGTCGCGCGCACCTTCCGCCGGACGATCAACGTCGGACTGCTGACCGGCGGCGTGATCATGCTGGTGCTGCTGGTCGGCGGCGCGATCGCGCTGGGTCAGACCGGCAGCGCGTTGAACGGGTTGAAGGCGGACTCGCTGAACCCGCTCACCGCCGCCGCGCAGGCCCGGATCCGGGGCAACGACGCCAAGGCCAACGAGAGCCTGACCTTGATCAGCCGGGGCTCGGGTGCGGCCTTCGAGCAGGCCTGGAAGGACTCGGCGGCCAAGGTCGACGACGCCCTCGGCACGGTGCAGTCGGACGAGCTGACCCAACGCTGGACCGGCTATACCACCGTCCACGGCCAGATCCGCAAGCTCGACGACGGCGGCCAGTGGGACGCCGCGGTCGCGCTCGCCACCGGCACGGGCGATGACTCGGCGAACGCGACCTTCGGCGCCTTCGACGATTTCGCGGTCGGCGTGGTCGACGGTCTCGCCGGCGATCTCGGGTCCGGGCTCCGGGCGCCGCGGACCGGCATGATCATCGCCGCGATCCTGGCCCTTGCGGCCGGCGTCGCCGCCGCCCTGTTCGGCCGGCGAGGATTGGCCCTGCGACTGCGGGAGTACCGATGAGCGCGACCGGAAGCAGCCGGCGCCGGCTGCCGCTGGCGCTGGCCGCTGCCGTGCTCACACTGGCCACGGGCTGCTCGCTGGCCGGCTACCCCGACACCCCTCTGCCGACCCCGGCGCCGAGCGCCTTCCCCACTGGCGGCGGCGCCAGCACCACCCCGACGACCTGCGACAACGCGCTGGCCTCGTACGCCCCCAGCGGCGACCAGCCCACGGCAGGTCAGATGCCGTCCGGCTCGACCATGCGCAAGATCGCCGACCGCGGTCGACTGATCGCCGGTGTCTCCGCGGACACCTACCTGCTCGGCTCCCGCAACCCGCTGAACGGCAAGATCGAGGGCTTCGACATCGACATGGTCAAGGCCGTCTCCAAGGCCATCTTCGGCGACGAGAACCGCTACGAGCTGAAGGTGATCACCGCCGCCCAGCGGATCCCGGCGCTGCAGAACGGCGACGTCGACATCGTCGCCCGCAACATGACGATCACCTGCGACCGGTGGAAGCAGATCGGCTTCTCCACCGAGTACTACCGGGCCGGCCAGAAGATCCTGGTCCGGAGAGGGTCCAAGGCGACCACGCTGGCCGACCTGTCCGGCCAGAAGGTGTGTGCGCCGAACGGCACCTCGAGCATGGACAACCTCCGCAAGCTGGCGCCGAAGGCGATCCCGGTCGGCTCCGACAGCCACACCGGTTGCCTGGTGCTGTTCCAGTCCGGCGCCGTGGACGCGATCACCGGCGACGACACAGTGCTCGCTGGGCTGGCCGCCCAGGACCCGTACGCGGTGGTTCCGGACCAGAAGGCGTTCACCGCCGAGCCGTACGGGATCGGGGTCAACGCCAAGAACGTCGACATGGTCCGCTTCGTCAACCAGGTGCTCGCCGGGATGCGCTCCGACGGCCGGTGGAGCGCCACCTACGACCGTTGGCTGCGGGACGCGCTCGGCCCGGCCCCCGCTCCGCCCAAGGCCGTCTACGGCAGGAACCCGTGACCGGCTCCCCGGCGCCGGGCGCGAGTGGACAGGAAACACCGTGACCGCGGCGGCTGCCCTCGCCCCGCCGGCACCCGGGCGGCTCGGCGTCGCCGTCGAGGCGCTCGCCGCCCAGAACTACCTGGCCGCGCTGGGCGAGTGGCGGACGGCCCGCAAGACCGAGCTGGACCGTCTCGACCGAGCCGCACTGGATGCCGGCAACTCCGCCGCCACCGGAGACATCATGTTGTCGATGGCGCTGTGGAAGGCGATCTCGGACCGCTACGAGCTGATGCTGGCGACATGGGACTCCGGCCGGGTCGGACCGACCGAGCGGGAGCGGTTGTCGGCGCTGATCTGGGGCCGGATCGACACCAATTTCGCCTCTCCGGGGATCGATCCGTCCGGGCTCGCGGTGTCCACGCCGGAGGCCTGTCGGCTGTCCGACGCGCTGGCCGCGAGCCTGCGGGTGCGGCTCGGCCTGGACGGCGGCGGGCTGGACCTGGCGGAACGGATCCGCGCCCTGCGCGCCCAGCTGGAACGGATCCGCGACCAGGTCGGGCTGGAGCCGGCCGGGCCGGACCAGCAGCTGGCCGCCCAGCGCCAGGCGAAGCTCGCCGGCCGGCTGCAGGAGCTGATCGACAAGGCCGGCCGGGGCGGAGACGTCGGCGGCCTGATCGGACCGCTGGAGGCCGACGCCACCCGGTTCGAGCGCGACCTGATCGTGCACTCGGCGCAGCGACGGGAGGCCGGCGCGATCGTCGCCCGAGCGCGGGCGATGCGGCGCGACCTGGAGGCCCGGGAAGCCGCGCTGCACGCGATCGTCGAGCGCTGCGTCGCCGCCGTCGACCCCGCACCGAAGTACGCCGTGCCGGACGTCGACGCGCTCGGCCCGATGCCGAACACGGCCGAGCCGCTGAAGGCGTACGTCGCCCGGCTGGAGCAGGTCGGCAAGGCGATGACACTCGCCCAGGGCGCCTACCTGCAGGCACTGGCCCGGCGCGAGGAGCTGGACGGGCGGCTCGAGGCCTATCGGGCGAAGGCGGCCGCCGAGGGGGTCGACGACGATCCCGACCTCGGCCGGGCGTACGCACTGGCCCGGGATGCGCTCGACCGCACCCCGACCCGGATCCCGATCGCCGAACAGCTCGTCACGCTGTACCAGAGCTATCTGCAGGTCGTCCGGCCGGCGGCCGGCACGACGGGAGGAGGATCGTGACCGCCTGCACCCAGCCGGGCTGCACCGGCACCATCGAGGACGGCTACTGCAACGTCTGCGGCAGCCCTGGTGCGCCGGAGGGGTCGAGCGCCCCTCCACAGACTCAGGGCACCTCCGCCCGGTCGAGCGCCGGCCCACAGACTCAGGGGACCTCCGCCCGGTCGAGCGCCGCGAGCGGGCCGGGGAAGTGCACCCAGCCGGGCTGCACCGGCAGCATCGTCGACGGCTACTGCGACGTCTGCGGCAGCCCGGCCGCCGGTGAGGAGTCACCGATGGCCGACGGCGCGATCTCGCAGCTGACCCAACCGTCGATGCCGGCAGGCACGGCGTCCACCATCACCCGGGCATCCAGCCGGCTCAGCTCGACCGCGCTGGGCTCGCAGCGGCTGACCGCCGGCGGCTCCAAGGTCACCCGGCGGATCCAGTCCGGCTCGCAGCGGCTGCGCTCGGCCCGGCTCGGCGCCGGCCAGACCCGGGTCCGGCCGGCGCCGACGGTGGAGCCGCTGCAAGCGATCATGGCCGACCCGATGGTGCCCGAGGAGAAGCGGGTCTGCCCGTCCTGCGGGGCACCGGTCGGCCGCTCCCGGGACGGCCAGCCCGGCCGGACCGAGGGCTTCTGCCCGCGCTGCCGCAACCCCTTCTCGTTCACCCCGAAACTGAAGCCGGGCGACCTGGTCGCCCACCAGTACGAGGTCGCCGGCTGCCTGGCCCACGGCGGCCTGGGCTGGATCTATCTGGCCAAGGACCGCAACGTGTCCGACCGCTGGGTGGTGCTGAAGGGCCTGCTGAACACCGGTGACGCGGACGCCCTCGCCGTGGCCCTGGTGGAGCGGCAGTTCCTGGCCCAGGTCGAGCACCCGCTGATCGTGGAGATCTACAACTTCGTCTCCCACGAGGGCGCCGGCTACATCGTGATGGAGTACGTCGGCGGCACCTCGCTGAAGCAGATCCTGAAGGAGCGGATGCGCCGCGCCCGCGGCGCGTACGACCCGCTGCCGGTGGACCAGGCGCTGGCCTACATCCTGGAGATTCTGCCGGCGTTCACCTATCTGCACGACATGGGCCTGGTCTACTGCGACTTCAAGCCGGACAACCTGATCCAGGTCGGCGACGCGGTGAAGCTGATCGACATGGGCGGCGTGCGGCGGATCGACGACGAGGAGTCGGCGATCTACGGCACGATCGGCTACCAGGCGCCCGAGGTGGCTCAGGTCGGCACCACCGTGGCCTCCGACATCTACACCATCGGTCGCACGCTGGTCGTGTTGATGATGGAGTTCCGCGGCTACCAGACGAAGTACGTCGCCAGCCTGCCGCCGGTCGAGGAGACGCCGCTGTTCCAGCAGCACGACTCGCTGTATCGGCTGCTGGCCAAGGCATGTGCGCCCGATCCGGCCGACCGGTTCGCCAGCGTGGACGAGCTCCGGGTCCAGCTGCTCGGTGTGCTGCGCGAGGTGGTCGCGGAGAAGAGCACCGGAACCGCGCTCACCTCGGCCGCGTCGATGCTGTTCGAGGCGCCGGCGATCAGCAGCGACGCGCTGCACTGGGACGAGCTGCCGACGCTGCGCGCCGACACCACCGACGCGCAGTTCTCCTGGCTGTCCAACATCACCGCGGACTCGCCCGAGCTGCGGCTGGCCGCGCTGTCCAGCGCGCCGGCGGTCTCGGTCGAGGTCCAGCTGGCGCGGGCCACGGCGATGCTGGAGCTCGGCCGGCCGCAGCTGGTCGACACGGTGGTGAACGAGATGCTGGCCGCCGACCCGTGGGAGTGGCGGGCGGTGTGGATGAGCGGTCTGGCGCAGCTGGCCCGGGACGACTTCCGGGCCGCCCAGTCGGCGTTCAACGCGGTCTACGGTCAGGTGCCGGGCGAGCTCGCGCCGAAGCTCGCGCTCGCGCTGGCCTGCGAGCGCGGCGGGGAGGGAGCGCTGGCCGAGCGGCTCTATGCGACCTGCGCCCGGACCGATGCCAACTATGTGGCGCCGGCGGCGTTCGGGCTGGCCCGGCTGCGGGTGGCCCGGGGCGACATCCATGCGGCCGTGGAGGCGCTCGACCTGGTGCCGCCGACCAGCCGCGCCTACCCGGAGGCGCGCCGGTTGCGGGCAGTGCATCTGTACAACTCCGACGGTGGGTTGCCGGTGCTGGCCGAGGCGATGAACTCGATCACCGGAGTACGGCTCGACCCGACCGAGCAGGCCGAGCTCACCGCACAGATCCTGGAGCGGGCGCTGGCCACCGTGACGGCGAAGGGCCCGCAGAGCCAGCTGCGGATCGGGACGTACCCCGCGGACAACAACTCGCTGCGCGACGGGCTGGAGACCGCGTACCGCACGATGGCCCAGGCCAGCGACGACGAGCAGGAGCGATACCGTCTGGTCGACCAGGCCAACCGCGTGCGAAGGTGGACCCTCACATGACGGACCCTCACATGACAGGCCCCCCCGTGACGGATCCCCAGTCGACCGGCCCCGCCGTTCCGGCTGTTCCGTTGCACTGCCCCACCTGCGGCAGTGAGGTACGCGGGTCGGACAGCTTCTGCGAGGCCTGCGGCACCAGCCTGGCCTTCGCCGCGGCCACCGACGCCGACGGCACCCCGCTCGGCAGCGACGACGACCTGCTGGAATCGCCGATCACCCTGTCCCGCTCGCTGGTCAGCTCCACGCCCGAGGCGGCCACCGACACCGTGGTGGTGAACCGCCGGCCGTGCCGGGAGTGCGGCGGCACCGTCGGCCCGGACGGGTACTGCGAGGTCTGCGGCACCAAGGCGCCGACCGAGCGGGACCACTACACCGAGCAACCCGCGCCGTGGGTAGCCGCCTGCTCGGACCGGGGCATCCGGCACGACCGCAACGAGGACGCGTCCGCGATCGCCGCCGACGCCGCGCCCGGGTCGCGCGCCGTCCTCGTGGCCTGCGACGGGGTGTCGACCTCGACCGACTCCGACGTGGCGGCACTGGCCGCCGCCCGGGCGGCCCGAGACGTGCTGGTCGCCCACAACCCGGCCGGGATCGGCCTGCCCGCCAGCCGCACCGCCGCCGTGGCGTCGGCGATCGGCGCCGCCGTCGCCGCCGCGAACGACGCGGTGATCGCGCACACCGCACCGAACAGCCCGAACGCCGCGTCCTGCACCTTCGCCTGTGCGGTGGTCGAGGGCGACCAGGCGACGTACGGCAACGTCGGCGACAGCCGGGTCTACTGGATCCCCGACACCGGCGAGGCCGCGCTGCTCAGCGTCGACGACTCCGTCGCCCAGCTCCGGATCGACTCGGGCGCGACCCGCGAGCAGGCCGAGGCCGGCCCGCAGGCGCACGCGATCACCAAGTGGCTCGGCCGGGACGCGCCCGACCTGACCCCGACCACCGGGACGGTGCAGCTGACCGAACCCGGCTGGCTCGTGGTCTGCACCGACGGGCTGTGGAATTACGCCTCGGAGCCGCGAGCGCTGCAGCATGTCTTCGCCGAGCAGATCGCCACCATCGGCTCAGCCGGGGAGTCCGCGGTCGGCCTGGACCCGCTGCCGCTGACCGAGGCGCTGGTCCGCTGGGCCTGCGACCAGGGCGGCAAGGACAACATCACGGTGGCCCTCGCCCGGCGCAGCTGAGCTCTCGGCGGCAGCGCCCACTCCGGTCTCTACCCCGCCCCGCCCGTTCCGTGCCCCCGTCCCGCTCGGCCCCTGCCGCTCGGCCCCGCTCGGCCCCTACCCCAGCCCCGCCCTCGGAAACTGTGCGCGTCTTGCAGCGACACGCCGGCAAAGCATGCAACAGCTGCACAGTTTCCGGGAGGGAACCGGAGATCGGGCACCCGGCGCCCGGCATACTGTGACGTTCAGCGAGGAGAGAGGTGGTCATGGCCGACTTCACCGCGGCGGTCTACCAGAACGAGTTCCTGCCCGACGGCGGCACCGACGTCAACGCGATCGTCACCGTGACCTGTACGAACGCGGGTCTGGCCGGTCAGTCCGGCGGCGGTTCGGCCGGTGAGATCGTCATCGTCGACACGTCCGGCTCGATGGGCCGGACCCGGCTCGAGGCGGCCAAGTCGGCCGCGTCCGCCGCGATCCAGCAGATCGTCGACGGCACCTGGTTCGCCGTGGTCGCCGGTACGCACGTGGCCTACCTCGCCTATCCGTACGTCCGCACCGGCGCCGGCATGGTGCAGATGAACCCGACCACCCGGTTCGAGGCGTTGCAGGCGATCGCCCAGTTCCGTTCCGACGGCGGCACCGCGATGGGCACCTGGCTCACCCTGGCCGGGCGGCTGTTCGACTCGATCCCGATGCTCGCCCAGCGACACGCGATCCTGCTCACCGACGGCGAGAACCACAACGAGACCCCCGACCAGCTCAGCGCCGCCATCGCCGCGGTGACCGGCAAGTTCCAGTGCGACTGCCGCGGGGTCGGGGTCGACTGGCAGGTCGCCGAGGTCCGGCGGATCTCCCAGGCCCTGCTCGGCACCGTGGACATCATTCCCTCGCCGGAGGAGATGCCGCAGGTGTTCGCCGACCTGATGCGGCGCTCGATGAGCCGCGGCGTGGCCGATGCGCAGCTGCGGGTGTGGACGCCGCAGGGCGCCCAGATCATGTTCGTCCGCCAGGTCTCGCCGACCGTCGAGGACCTCACCACCCGGCGGGTGGAGGTGAACCCGCTGACCGGTGGCTACCCGACCGGGTCGTGGTCGGACGAGTCGCGGGACTATCACGTCGCGGTCCGACTGGCGGCCAAGGCGATCGGCCAGGAGCAACTCGCTGCCCGGGTCCAGGTCGCGCTCGGCGGGGCGGTGGTGGCCCAGGGGCTGGTCAAGGCCAAGTGGTCGGACTCCGACGAGCTGACCGCCCGGATCAGCCCTGAGGTCGCGCACTACACCGGTCAGACCGAGCTGGCGCAGGCGATCCAGGAGGGTCTGGCCGCCAAGGCCGCCGGCGACGTCGAGACCGCGACCACCAAGCTCGGCCGCGCCGTCGCGCTGGCCGCGGAGACGGGCAACGAGGAAGCCACCACCCGGCTGCGCAAGGTGGTCGACATCGACGACGAGGAGACGGGCACGGTCCGGCTGAAACGCAGCGTGAACAAGGCCGACGAGATGGCCCTGGACACCGCCTCGACCAAGACCACCCGGGTGCGTGGCTGATGAGCGCGGTCTGCCCGAACGGCCACAGCTCCACCGCCGAGGACTACTGCGACGTCTGCGGGGCGCCGATCGAGGCCAGCGGCCAGGGCGCCGCAGCACCGTCGGCACCGTCGGCCCCGGCTCCGGTCACCGCGGCGAGCGGCGGCCCCCAGCCGTGCCCGCACTGCGGCACCGAGAACGTCGCCGAGGCGCTGTTCTGCGAGGCCTGTGGTTACGACTTCACCACCGGCACACTGCCACGCGGCGAGGAGAGCGGCGCGGCAACGGCCGGCGGGACCGATCAACCCGATGTCGCGGCCGAGGCCGCGGAGCAGACCGCCGCGACACCGACGGCTGAGGCCGGTCCGGACGGCTCGCCGGCGCCGGCCGCGGCGGGGGATTTCGCCTTCGTCGCGGAGGTCTGGATCGACCCCGCCTGGTACGAGGCCCAGCAGAGCCCCGACCCGCTGCCCTCCCCCGGCCTGCCGGAGGTGATCCCGCTGCGCAAGCCGTCGCTGCTGATCGGCCGGGTCTCGCGCAGCCGCAACATCCATCCCGACATCGACTGCGAGCCCGACTCCGGGGCCAGCCGGCGCCAGGCCCAGCTCACCACCGACGGCACCCGTTGGTGGGTGGAGGACCTGGAGTCGGCGAACGGAACGTTCGTGGCCGGCGGCAGTGACCCACTGCCGGAGAATCCGATCCCGGTCGGGCTGAAGCAGGAGATCCAACCAGGGATGAGGATCTATGTCGGCGCCTGGACCCGGATCGTCGTCCGGCCGGCGACCAGCGAGGAGCAGGAGAGCCTGGTCTGACGTGGCCCGACGACGTACCCCTGCCGCCGCCTCGCAGACCCCCCGACTCGGCAGACCCCGCCGCGGCCGACCGCTGCCTCGGCCAACCTCGCATCCCGCGTACGCGTTCGCGCAAGTTATAGGCCATGCAAACCGCCACAACCTGTGCGAACTCCGGCGATGGTCCGGCGCGGTGGTGTGTCGGGCGGCAGCGGCTACGCCTGTGGTGAACGCGTCCCGGCCGACGTCGTGCCAGGTCGTAGGCTCGTCGTCGGCGCGCTCCGCGTGCCCAGCAGGTCCGAGTGCGTCAGTCGAAGTCAGCAGGGAGATACGTCGTGGAGATCAAGGTCGGCATCCTGAACGTCAACCGTGAGGTCGTGATCGAGTCGACCGCCACCGCGGCCGAGGTCGAGAAGGACTTCGCCAAGGCGGTGAAGGACGGCGGCGTCTTCGCCCTGACCGACGAGCGCGGTCGCCGGGTGCTGATCCCGGCCGAGCAGATCGGCTACCTCGACATCGGCCAGGAGAATGTTCGGCACGTCGGCTT
Source organism: Microlunatus ginsengisoli (assembly GCF_039537205.1). Lineage (NCBI taxonomy): Bacteria > Bacillati > Actinomycetota > Actinomycetes > Propionibacteriales > Propionibacteriaceae > Microlunatus > Microlunatus ginsengisoli. Next base: position 196,472 of record NZ_BAABAB010000016.1, read on the forward strand.
CGGGTCGGTCTAGTCTCCGAGTTCCCATCCGCGAGTTGTCAGGTTCTCAGCGCGCTATAGCGCGCTGAGAACCTGACAACTTGCCGGAAGCTGGGCCTGCAGGCCGCGCATCAGGACACCAGCACCCCGGCGAACCGCAGGAACCCGGCGATGGTGTTGACCGGTGACCCGTCGGCCAGCCGCACCCCCTGGCGCGGTGACCAGCCCGACTGAGCGACGTACGACGTCGGGTCGTTCCGCAGTTGGGCGATGATCGTCGCCGCGACCAGCGTGCTGCCGACCGGCCCGAGCGACGCACCCTCGGCCCGGATCTCCGCCTCGGCCAGGATGTAGAACCACAGCGGAGTGCGGTCGAGGAACTCGCCGTCCTCCAGGGCCTGGGTGACGGCCGGGCCGGCGTTGGCGAGCAGCTCGGCAGCGGTCAGCTTCGGCAACCCCAGCGCGTCGGCGACGGCCTGCCCGGTCGGCAGGGACAGCTTGAACCCGCGCAGCAGGTTGCGCCGGGCGAGCTGCTTGAGCAACTCCCGGACCTGCATGCTGAGGGTCGGGTCGAGGCCCTCGTTGAGCAGCACCGCCAGCGGAGGTGACAGCCGGGTGTCGATCCGACGGGCGAACCGCTCGGACACCTGGGAGTTCTTGTCGATCATCCGATCCCACTCGGCCGGCCAGGTGTCGGGCAACGACGGCGCGCCGCGGAACGGATTGGCCGACCGGCCGGTGAACTCGAACAGCTGGTCGAAGGTGGCGAAGCTCTCGCCGTTGTTGCCGGGGCGGCCGTGGTTGCGGTTCCAGTCATAGCCGCCGCGGATCATGCTGTGCCCGAAGCGGAAGGCAGCTACCGAGAACTCCAGCGGCATGTACGTGCCGCGTCCTGACAGGTCGAGCAGGTCCGCATCGTCGGCGAGCAGCCGATCGACCGTGCCGGGCTCGGTGACGGTGGTCAGGAAGTCGTTGACCGTCGCCCACTGATAGGCCCACCGGGTGAGGTCGCGAGCGCGGCGGAACACGTCACCATCGGTGGTCCGCTCCGGCTCGTTCGCCCGGACCCAGTCCACCGCGGCGTTGTGGAAGCGCAGGAACGCCAGGTGCAACTGCGCGAGGATGAGGTTCTCGTCGTTGCGGGCGTCACCGATCAGCGCGCGTGCCGGGTTGGGGTGGGCCGCGTCCGTCATCGGCCCGATCCGCGGAAGGTCGCGGGCCCGATCGGTCACCGGCGGGATCGGCGCGCCGTCGGCCGGCACCGAGGACAGCGTGCCGATCCGTAGCTTGATGCCGTCGTACGGAACGAACTCGCTGTCGGGCGCGGCGTAGGGACCGTCGCCGTAAACCGGATCCAGGTTCAGCGCCGGCTGTCGCAGGTTCTCCAGACCCGCAATCACGTCGGCCGGCGGCTTCGGTTCGAGCGGCGTGTCCAGAATGCTGACCACGTCGTTCCGGTCGGTGTTGGCGGTCAGGTCGTGGTCGATGAACTGTCCCCAGAATGTGTAGATCGAGGGGATCGGCGAATTCGAGGTGAGCGCGGTCAGCTCCGTGCCCTGCTCGATCATGGCCACCCCCAGCGCGTTCAGGGCGGCCACGGTGCGGTCGGCGTCCGTGCCCTCCGGGAGCCGGTTGGCGGGATCGTCCACCAGGGTCGGGAACAGATAGCCGAATCTCGTCGTCGGCGTGATCGCAGCGGTCGAGGTGGCGGCGAGCGAGACGCTGGTCAGGTCGGCCTCGGCGCCGTCTGCGGCGCCGGACCTGTTGCCGCCGGGCCCGTTGCCATTGGACCCGTTGCCGTTCCGGTGGCCGCTGGTCGGGAAGGCGATGGTGCCCCCGTGGCTGAGCGCGTCGAGCGCTCGCGGCTGGTCGGTGCTGGTCATGATCATTTCCCTTCGGGTGGACTCGGATTCGGGGATCAGTCGGTCGTCACCAGCGCGACGGCCGCACGAGCGACGCCCGCCGCGCTGGCAGGGTTCTGGCCGGTCACCAGCCGTTCGTCGGTGACCACCCAGGGCTGGAAGTCGGGGGCGCCGGTGTGCTTGGCGCCGTTCTCCTCCAGGCGGGTCTGCAGCAGGAACGGCACCACCTCGGCGAGCCCGACGGCGGTCTCCTCGGAGTCGGTGAACGCGCTGACCTGCTTGCCGTCGATCAGCCGCCGGCCGTTGGAGAGCCGCAGCTCGACGAGCGCGGCCGGCCCGTGGCAGACGGCCGCGACGACCCCGCCCCGCTCATAGATCGCCCGGGCGAGACCGGCCAGACCCTGGTCGGACGGGAAGTCCCACATGGTGCCGTGGCCGCCGGCGAAGAAGATCACGTCGTGGTCGAGCGGGTCGACCTCGGCCGGCGCCAGCGTGTGCACGAGCTTTGCCGACATCTCGGGGTCGTCCAGGAACTCCTGCTGCACCGGGTCGTCGGGCTTCACGCCGTCGAGCGGCGGCGTGCCGCCGGCGACGGACACCAGCGCGACGTCGAAGCCGGCGGCGCGGAACTCGCGCCACGGGTGCGCGATCTCGGGCAGGTAGGCGCCGGTGCGGCGACCGGTGTCGCCGAGTCGGTCGTGGCTGGTCAAGGCGATGAGCGCCGAGCGGGGTCTGGTCGACATGGTTGGTCGTTCCTTCGATCGAGGGGCCGGAGGCTCAAATATCGATCGGAATATTCATAGGGACCAATAGAATTGCGCCCGCGAAGCGATAGGAGAACTTATGTCCGAAACCGTCGACATCCGCCTCCTGCGAACCCTGGTCGAGGTGCACCGGACCGGCAGCCTGACCGCCGCGGCGACAGTTCTGGACATCTCCCAGCCCGCGGTCACCGGACAGCTGCAGGCGCTCGAGCGGCAACTGGGCCGTCCCCTGTTCGTGCGCGCCGCCCGCGGCGTCGTGCCGACCGCTCTGGGCGACCTGCTCGCGACCGAGTCGGCGCCGCACGTGGACGCGCTGCAGCGCATCGTCGGTGCCGACCTGCGCTCCGAGCCGAGCATCGCCGGTCGCACCCTCGCCCTCGGCGGACCGGCCGAGTTCGTCTCTCAGCTGGTCGTCCCGGCGCTGACCCCGCTGCTCGCCGACGGGTTGCGGATCCGGGTCGTGCACGGACTCCCGGACGACCTGCTGGGCTCGTTGCATGCCGGGCACCTCGACCTCGTCGTCCTCACCACGAGGCCGCCGAAGCGCCGGCTGCACACGGTCGCCCTGTGCGACGAGGAACTGGTCCTCGTCGCCCCACCGGACTTCGACACGAGGGTCGCCGTCGGCGGCGACCCGTCGCCGGTTCCGCCGGCGGTGTCCGCCAGCCCGATGGTCGCCTACGCCGAGACGATGCCGTTGATCCGGCGCTATTGGTCGTTCGTCTTCGGCAGCCGGCCGCCCGGTCCGCCGGCGCTGGTCGTGCCGGACCTGCGCGCCGTGCTCGCGGCCGTCGCGGCCGGCGCGGGCATCTCGGTGCTGCCGGGCTACCTCTGCGCCCAGGCGATCCGGCAGCACGAGGTGACGGTTCCGGTCGAGCCGGAGATCCCTCCGATCAACACCCTGCACCTGGCGATCGCGGCCGGGCGAGCCGCCCAGCCGCACATCGCGCGCGCCGCCGAGACGCTGCTCGCCGCAGCGCGGAGCTGGTGAGGCCCGGGCCTGTATCAGTTCTCGTGGCGCACGGTCCGACGTACATCACCGAAGACCGCGAGAGGGGTCACCGCCATGCCACAGGTCGTGCTTCTGGCCTCCAGCTGTACCGGGCTGCCCGGCACCACCCGCCGGCTCGGCGTCTCGCTCAGCCAGCTGGGACTGGTCCGGCAAACGTTCCGGTCGGCGGGCTGGGCGGTCCGGCTGGCGACGCCGGCCGGCGGTCCGGTGCCGGTGGATGCCGGGACGCTGAGCGAGGAGTGGTTCGAGGCGACGCGCTACTGCCTGCGCGCCGAGTCGATCGCGGACGTGGAGCCCGCCACGCCGGATGCCTGGCTCGTCCTGGGTGGGCATGCCGGACTGTGCGATCTGGTCGGCTTGGCCGAGCTCGAACGCCGGCTGGAGACGGCCGCCCAACTGGGCCGGACGGTCGCGGCGCTGGACCACGGGGGCGCGGCGCTCGCCGCCGTGGCGGGCCGCCTGCGGCGCGACCGGCGCCGGCCGTACCGGCTCACCGGACGCACCGACGAGGAGGAGCACGCCTCACGCCACCTGCACCTGCTGCCGCGCAGCAGCGAGCAGGTGATCCGCAGCGCGGACGTCTCGTTCGTGGCCGGTCCTGCCTGGCAGCCGTACGTCGTCACCGACGGCCCGTTCGTCTCCGGCCAGAACCCCGCCTCGGCGAGCGCGGTGGTCGACGCCGTGATCGCCCGCGACGCCGACCGCGCACTGGCGGCCTGACGATGACCGTGAGCCACTACCGCCCGTCGACGGCGGACGTCGCCCGGTTGTCGGACTCGCTGACCGACGATGCCGCCGCCCTTACCTTCGAGCCGTTCCGGGACGAGTCGGCCCGCTATCTCGAGGAGCTGATCCCCAAGCCGTGGGGACACGAGTTCCGGGTCTATTCCGACGACCTGTACGACGTGTGGAAGCTGTGTCTGCGACCCGGCCAGTCGACATCGGTGCACTGCCATCCCCGCAAGGAAACCGCCCTGCTGTGCCTGGACGGCACGGCTCGGATGCACCTGCTCGACCGCACCGTCGACGTCGTCGCCGGCGACGTCAGTCACATCGGCAAGGGCGTGTTCCACGGCACGGCCAACGTCGGCAGCGGCCCGCTCCACCTGGTCGAGGTCGAGCTGCCGCGGAACAAGTTCGACCTGGTCCGGCTATCGGATCGCTACGGGCGTCGTGGGACCGGCTACGAGACCGAGCCCGGCCGCGCCCCCGTCGCCCTGCGATCCGGTCGGCTGGTCGCCCGGTCCTCGGTTCGCACCGGCGTCGCGCTGGATGGCTTCAGCTTCGACGTCCGGGCCGGGCTCGACCTGATCAGCCGGCCGCTGGCCGGGCTGCTGTTCGCGGTCGGCCTCGACATCGCCGCCGCCCTGCAGCACCGGATCGAGGTGCTCGGCCCCGACGACCTGACCGAGCGCGGCGGGCACGAACAGCTGTACCTGACCATCGTCCGCGCAGACCCGACCACCACCCGCACTCCCGCCACCCGCACCCCCACCACCCGAAAGAAGGACTGACCATGCCCAGCGCCGTCATCATCACCGGACCCGGCTTCCAGGACCACGACGTGGTCTACACCTACTACCGCCTGCTGGAGGAGGGCTACCAGGTCGACGTCGCCACCGCGGCCGGCACCGGCGTCCATGGCAAGTACGGTGTGCCGCTGCCGATGGACAAGACCGCACGGCCGTTGACCACCTTCGACGCTTTGTCCGTTGCGGACTACGACGTGGTCGTGCTCACCGGCGGCCACGAGGCCCCCGACCGGGTGCGGCAGGACCGCCGCGTGCTCGACTTCGTCCGGGCCATGGCCGACGCCGACAAGGTCGTCGCCGGGCTCTGTCACGGTCCCTGGATCATGATCTCCGCGAAGGTCATGACGGGGCGGCGGGCCTGCGCCTACCCGGGCCTGAGGGACGACATGATCAACTCGGGCGCGCGGGTCGAGGACGCCCGGGTGATCACCGACGGCAACATCATCACCTGCTCCTACTACGGCTACGTCGGCGAGTTCATGCAAGCGGTCTTCACCGCTGTCTCGGACCGGCTCGTCGCGGCGGCATGAACACCGCGCCGACGGCGTGCACGGGACCGCCGGTCCGCGCGATCGCGCTCGACTTCGACGGCGTGATCTGCGACGGTTCGACGGAGTGCGCGGTCACGACCTGGAACGCCTGGACCGGCCGGTCGGTTCCGGCCGGCCCGGCCGGCGCCGTGCCGGCATCGTTCCTGGACCGCTTCCTCTCGCTCCGCGGATACGCCCGCCAGCTCGGCCACTTCGTGGTGCCGCTGCTGGGGCCGAGCGCGCCGATCGACGATCAGGCCGCTTTCGACGCGTGCTTCGCCGCGATCCCGGCGGAGCGGGTGGATCGGTTCGTCGCCGCGGCGGAGCGGTATCGAGCGACGGCGAGGCGGCTCGACCCTCAGCGCTGGCTCGCCCAGCACCGCGTGCACGCACCAGCCCTCGAGACCCTCCGCGCGCTGCCGCTGTCGTACGTGGTGACGGCGAAGGACGTGCAGTCGGTGATCGAGATCCTGGCCGCGTACGGCCTCGAGCTGGAGCCCGATCGGATCTACGGCGGCCTACGGGACAAGCTCGACGCGCTCGCGGACGTCGCTCGGCGCTCGGCACTGCCGGCTGAGGCGGTGCTGTTCGTCGACGACAGCGTCGCCAACGTCGTCGCCGCCCGCGCGGCCGGCTTCGACGCGCGCTGGGCGACCTGGGGCTTCCACACGCCGGACCAGCTCCGGACCGCCGACGCGCTCGGCCTGCCGCGACTCGCCCTGGCCGATCTCGACGACGAGCTCGGGCTCGTCCCCGCCGGCCGATGACCACCGTCGCGGGCCGCCGCCGGGCCCGAGTCGGCGGGGCCCCCGTCGGACCGTTCGGAGCGGTAGCGCCCGGCCGGCCGGCGGGCGGCTGCGGCGGACGTATCAGACGCACCCCCTCCCCTGTCCGGTTCGGTAGCCGGATCATCTCCACCCCCCGAACAGGGAGTACCACGGTGCCCGAACCCGAGGCCAACCCAGCCGACCACGACGACCCAGCACACCAAGACCCAGCAATCGACGACCCAGCACACGACGACCCAGCACACGACGACCCAGGCGGATCGGCCGACGACGCCCGGACCCCGTCCCCGATCGCCGCGCTGATCGTCGCGGCCCGCGCCGGCGACCGCGCGGCCTGGGACGAGCTCGTCGTCCGCTATACCCCGCTCCTGCTGTCGATCTCCGCCCGCTACCGGCTGCGGCCACCGGACGCCGCCGACGTCGCGCAGACCGTATGGCTGAGACTCTGCCAGCACCTCGGCGATCTCAGGGAGCCCAGGGCGCTGCCCGGCTGGCTCGCCAGCACGACCCGGCACGAGTGTCTGGACGTGCTCGCACAGCAGCGGCGGACGGTGAGCTACGACCCGCTGCAGCCGCACCACGATGAGCGTGCGTCCGAGCCGGACATCGGTGAAGGGACGGTCGACGCCCTGCTGCTCGCCGACCGGCGGCTCGCCCTGCTCGCCGCTCTGGCCGAGCTGCCGGATCGTGAGCGTCAGCTGCTGTTGATGTTCCTGCACGACCCGCCGCTGCGCTACGCCGAGATCAGCCGACGCACCGGCGTGCCGATCGGGAGCCTCGGACCGACCAGGTTCCGAGCGCTGGCCCGGCTGCGCCAGCACCCGCTGCTGGTCGCCCTGCGTGACACGGGCTCCGGGGGTGACACTGGCTCCGGGGGTGACACTGGGTCCGGGGGCGACACTGGGTCCGAGGGCCGCGACATCGAAAGAGCGACACCATGACAACTGATCCCACCCCCGGGCCGCTCGACGGCGACGACGACCTGATGGCGGAACTGGCCGACGCGCTGCACACGGCGCACCACCCGCAGTACGACCTGATCGTGTCCAACGCTCAGGACGCCTACTGCGGGACTCCGCTCGAGGACGAGCTGGCTCGGCTCGTCTTCGACTCGTGGAAGGCCGAGCACGCCGGCGCGATCCGTTCCGGGGACGTCCGTCCGCCGGTCCGGACGCTGGCATTCGAGTGCTGCGCCCTGTCGGTAGAGATCGAGGTCTACGGCGGCGAGCTGATCGGTCAGGTCGGCCCGCCCGGTCCGGCCCTGGTGAGTATGCAGCCCAGTGCCGGTGAGATGGTGACCGTGGAGACCGACGAGCTCGGCTGCTTCGTGCTGCCCAGACCACCGGACGGCCCGCTCCGGTTCAAGGTCACCCACGCCGGCGGCCGGGTGGTCACCGAGTGGACCCGACTGCACTTCCCCGAGTAGCGATCCGGCCGGTCGACCCGGCGCCCAGGCAGACGAAACTCGCCGCGCACGCCCGGGTGGCCGGATCCGCGCCGCGGTGCGCCTCCTGCGCGGCGGCCAGGGCGACCGAGGGTGGGCTGCCGCGACCGAGCTCTCGGTGGTATGCGAGCATCACCGACTGCGTCTCGGCGTCGGGGATCACGACGACCGGCGCGACCAGGGTCGCGGTCTGCTGATTCAGCAGGGTTGCCGCCAGTCCCAGGATCTCCTCGCCGGCCGTGACATAGGAGACGGCGGCCCCGCACGCGGCGAGCACGACGTGGTCGGGGGTGTCGACGATCCGCTCGAGGTCGTACACCGTGAACGGCCCGTCGGACAGCTGCAGCGACGAGAACAGCGGGTTGTCCCGGCGAGCCGTGGCGTGGGTGGCGAAGTGCACCAGACCGGCGCCGCCGATCGCGCCACTCACCCCGGCTGCGGTCGCCCGCGCCCCGGCCAACACGACCGAGCCGGGATACAGCTCGCCGACCGCGCGTGCCTCGCGCGCCGCGCCCGGCAGTCCGGGACCGGCGATCGCCACCACCCGGGAAGACCGGGGCTGCCTGGTCGCCGCCGACCGCCAGAGCGCCGCCGACGGCGACACGCTCACCGGCCGCCCCCGGCACGACGGCAAGAGCGCCCATGGAACCGAGTGCAGCCAGCCGTTCGGAACGACCACCAGTTCTCGCCCGCCCAGCCGGCGAGCGAGCGGCATCAGCAGCGCCCGGTCCAACTCGAGCGCGGCACGCTCCAGCACTGCCTCGGCCGCCGCACGCTGGCCGACGCGGACGGTCCCGCGGGCCAGCCGGTTCAACGCAAACGGCAGATGGGTCAGATGCCGGCGGACCAGCGACGCGACCGGGCCGAGGCGGTGCAGTCGCGCCCGCCCGGCAACGATGGTCACGGCGGCGACGTCGCCGTCGAGCTCGACGAACTCGACCATCACCGCGTCGGCCAGGACGTCGGTCAGCTCGGCAACGGTCGGCGGAGTGATCGCGTCGCGACCGCCGTCGCCGGCCTCGCGACAGTGGTCGCGGATCGCCTGCTCGATCTCGACCTGCTGGGCGAGCAGCGGCTGCAGCACGTGCTGCGCGGCGCTCGCTTCGGCCAGCTCGGTGGCCAGCGCGCGTAGGTCGGCCAGCATCCGCGCCAGCGCGGCGTCTCTCGGCGGCAGCGCCGGCCGCGGCCGATCCGCACTCGCCCGGCCGATCTCGGACCACCAGTGCACGTCGCGCGGACAACCAGCGGCAAGCGCGAGCCGCAGGCCGGCCCTGGCCAACGACCCGCGATGGACCGAGATGTGGGCTCGGAGCTCGGTCGCGCCGAGGGTGCGCCGGTAGTCCGCGACCGCCCTGATCCCCGCCCGCAGCGCAGACCTGGCGCCGCGGGTGTTCCCCTGAGACTCCCGCAACGTCGCCTCGCCGAGCCACGCCCTGGCCCGCGCTTCGGCGGGCCCCGACCGGCGGGCGGCCGCAGTGCGGCGGAAGTCGTTCCGCGCGGCTGGGATGTCGCCGAGGCCGGTGGCCAGCCGGCCGGCGACGACCCGGGCCTCCAGCGCGGGAACCGACCAGCCGTCGCGTTCCAGGTCGTCGGCGACCACTCGGAGTCGATCGGCCAGCCTGGCCACCAGTGTGCCGTCCGCGGGCAGGTCGGACAGCTCTGGGCCCACCAAGGCGACGACCTGCGCCTGCAAGGCGGCGAGCTCGGCCAGCGTTCGCCACTCCGTACGACCGAGATCGTCGAACTCCCGGATCGCCCGCCGGCCTGCCGCGGCGGCAGCGGCGACGTCGCCGTCGAGCAGAGCAATGGTGGACAGCAGCAGTCGCGTCTCGGGCAGCTCGCCCGCACTGCCCTGCTCGGCGAACGCGGCCTCGGCTCGTTCGACCGCCGCACGGGCCTCACCGATCAGGCGGACGCCGAGCAGCACCTTGGCCCGGTCGAGCCACAACGAGCCCAGCTCGGCACCCAGTTCGGTGTAGGCCGCCTCGGCGCGGTCGAAGTGCGCGAGCGCGGCCGGGACGTCGCCACACATGGCAGACAGGCAGCCGAGATTCTGCTCCACGTAGGAGCCTGCCAGCACCAGCCCGTGCGCGGTGCAGAGGCCCTGGGCGCGGGCCAGGTCGGTCCGTGCGGCCGCGTACTGCCGCCGCGCGATGAAGATCAGACTCCGGTTCGACAGCGCTCGGGTCTCCCACTGCGGATCCCCGGCCCGGCGCAGCGCCGGGATCGCGATCCGGAGATCGTCGAGTGCAGCCGGCAGCCGGCCGAGCTCTTGCAGGATGGCGGCGCGCTGGGTGCGAGCGCGGGCATGATCCAGGCCGCTGGTCTGCTCCAGCGCCCGCCCGATGGTCTGCAGGGCGTCCTCGGTGTGACCGCGCAGTACCAGCGCGGAGGCAAGACTCATCCGCGCCGCGCCGGCGAGCTCGGCCGCACCGCAGCTGTCCCCATCCTGAGCGGCCGATCGCAGTTGCTGGACGGCCAGATCCAGCCGCCGGAGCTGCAGCGCGGCCACGCCGCGGGCGCGGCGGCTGACACTGAGCGCAGCTCGGTCGCCGGCCTCGTTCGCCAGCCGCTCGGCCCGGCGCGCGAGCGCGTCGGCCGGCTCCGGCGTCACCGTCGCTAGGTCGAGCGCCTGGCGGGCCAGCGCCGCCGGCGTCGCCTCGTCCGAGGACCCGACGACGGTCGCCACCGCACCGGTCATCAGCCCGGCAGCCGGCGCATGGTGAGCACGCGCGGGGCGACGCCGCCGAGCCGGCCTGCCGGGGCCGGCCGGGCGGTGCTGAGCAGAGTGGTCAGCGACTGCCGGGCGGTGACCCGGCCCGGATCGATTCCGGCCGCGACCGCCCCGCTGACCTGGGCCGCGGCGAAGGACGTACCACTCCAGCTGGCGAAACCGGAGGGGTACGACACCGGCTGCCCGCGGTCGCCCGAGACCGTCGGCGGGAAGCAGCTTTCCACGTCGACGCCGCGCGCGCTGACGTCGATCCAGGGAACGTCCGGGGAGAACGGCGCACGATTCTCGTCGGCGTCGACAGCGCCGACGGCGACCACGTCGTCGAGCGCTGCCGGCCAGCCCGGGTCGTGTTCGTGCCCGCGAACGTCACCGTGATTTCCGGCGGCGGCCACCACCACGATCTCGGGATCGAGCCGGTCGATCGCCGTGCTGAGCACCAGCGGCGCACGCCCGTCGTCGCTGTAGCCGACCAGGGACAGGTTGATCACGTCCACGCCGCTCCGGCCGATGGCGACGATGGCCTCGGCGACGTCCCAGGAGGACGCGGACGCCTCCGCGTCGTCCAGGACGTGGCGCAGCTGCAGCAGCGCCCCGGGTGCCTGGTCGAGGACCAGGCCGCCGACGAAGGTGGCGTGTCCGCCGCGGTAGGGCGGGACCTCGTCGCCGAGATAGGTATCGGTGTAGTCGCCCACCCAGCCGTCGTGGAGGTAGGCGACCGGGAAGAGCCGGGTATCCACGATCCCGACCCGAACCCCGCTGCCAGGTCGGGTCCACCGCCGCACCCGGCTGCCAGCAGCGGTAGGCGCGGGGGTTCCGCTCCCGTGCGAGATCGCGCCGGCGGGGCTCACCGGCTGCGGGTGACCGTGCGAGATCGCGCCCGAGCCGCGGGTGACGTGGTCGAGCATCCGGTTCTTGCCGATCGTCGGCGTCCAGCGCCCGTACATCGCGGCACAGCACGCACGCACCCCCTGGAGGATCCGCTCGAGGTCGTCGACGGGCGGGGCGCCGAACTCCGCGAGCTGGCCCGGGGAGACGGCCGCCTCGTCCAGCCGAGCCCGCAGGGCCTGGAGCGATCGGCCTGGATCCCGCAGCACGAACCGGGTGAGCCCGAGCAGGTCGTTCGGCGCGGGGACCTCCTCCTCGATCAACCAGGCCACCAGTGCGGCGTGCTCGTTGGCGACGACGATCTCGTTCGGAACGTATTGCGTTTGGGGAGCTTGCGCCAGCAACTGCGTCATGCCGGAAGCCTAGACAGAATCGGTTTCGGTCGGCACGAATATTTCCGCTCTCATCGGCGGTCGAATGGGGCCGCACGCGGCAAACGACATTTGCCATTCGCTTTCTTATCGGACGTGATCATCGTTGCTATCGGAGCGCACCGCTGCACACACTCCTTCCCCTGAAGCGATCCCGCGCAGGCGGCGAACGTGGGCCCGCTTCGGCGAAGGCGGGCCGAGCGGCCGGCTCGACCCGTCGACTCCGATGGTCGAGCCGTATCAGATCGCGTCTGGTCCGGTCCGGTCGAATACCAGACAGGTCGTCGGACGGAATTCAAGGAAAAGCCATGAGCCAGATCACCAAAACACAGAATTCTTCGGGCTCGGAGCGCCTGCGCGGGGTCGCGCTCGCCACCGAGAATCGGATCACAGGATATCTGCGGCGCTGGAGCGTGCCGATCTTGCGCAGTTGCCTCGGGGCCGTGTTCGTGTGGTTCGGCGCACTCAAGGTCGCCGACGCCACACCTGTGGCCGACCTGGTCGCCGGCACGGTCCCCTGGCTGGACCGCAGCTGGTTCGTACCGGTGCTCGGCGGCGTCGAGGTGCTGCTCGGCATCGGCTTGCTGCTGGGCCGGTTCACTACCGTCGTCTGTGCCCTGCTCGTGGGCCATCTGTGCGGCACGTTCCTGGTGTTGGTGATGGAGCCGCAGCTGGCGTTCCAGCGCGACAACCCGTTGCTGCTGACGACGGTCGGCGAGTTCGTGGTCAAGAACCTCGTGCTGATCTCGGCAGCGCTGGTGATCGCGGCCTGGTCGGACCGGCCGGCGCGGCGAGCCCGTCCGAGCCAGGTCTGAACCGCGACGGGCGGATCAGGCCTGGAGGCCCAGCTTGGCCATCCGCTTCGTGTGGTTGGCCACCAACCGGGAGAACATCCGGCTGATCGCGGCCAGGTCCAGCCCGGGGCGGTCCGACGTGCCGGTCAGCAGGGAAGTCAGCGCGTCACGGTCGGCGGCGACCCGCTGGGCCTGGCTGAGCGCCTCGCCCACCAGCCGCCGGCCCCACAGCGCGAGCCGGCCGGCCAGCTTCGGGTCGGCCTCGATGCCGGCCCGCACCTGGCTGACCACGAACTCGTCGTGGCCATGATCGGAGAGCACCTCATAGACCAGCTCGCGGGTCTCCGGATCGACGAACGCGGCCACCTCGCGATAGAAGTCGGCCGCGATCCCGTCGCCGACGTACGCCTTCAGCAGGCCCTCGTACCAGTCCTTGGGGTGGGTGTACTCGTGGAAGGCGTCGAACGGCGCGTGGAACGGCCGCATCGCCACCAGCACGTCGACGCCGAACTCCTTCAGCCGGTCCCGCATCCGGTCGAAGTACGCGATCTGCTGCGCCGCCATCGTCGCCATGTGGATCTTGTCGCCGAGCGTCGGCGCCTTCTGGGCGTCGTCGGCCAGCCGCTCGAACGCGGTCAGCGCGCCATAGGCCAGGGCGCCGAGCAGGTCGACTGCGCCCGCGCGATAGGACTCGTCGGTCGGTGCGCTCGGCGGCGTCGCCGAGGCGGGCGCTTCACTCATGGCCGCAGCCTAACGGGCGGGCCGCGGACCGACGCCGGCCCGCCGAGGCCGTGCTGGTCGGGAGCGTGACGCGCGCACGGTAGACTGCCACCCAGGAGAGCCGCAACCGGGCGCGTGGAGCGCCATCTGCGCCGCGCCATGGCGTTGGCGGCCCCGAACGCGTGCCGGACACCGCCGGCTGCGCGGCACAGACTGCTATCGAAGGCATTCAACTGAACACCGACCTGACACCACCCGAAACCGACCTCACCGAACCGGAGCCCACGGCGCCGGAGCCCCCCGAAGTGGACGCTGCCGAGGAGCCGGCCACGCCGGCCCGGGACACCTTCGCCGACCTGGGGGTGCTGCCGGCCATCATCGACAGCCTCACCGACGTCGGCATCGTGCACCCGTTCCCGATTCAGGCGATGGCCATCCCGATCGCGCTGACGGGCACCGACATGATCGGCCAGGCCCGCACCGGCACCGGCAAGACGCTCGCCTTCGGCATCACCTTGCTGCAGCGGATCGTCGTCCCGAGCGAGCGGGACTTCGAGCTGCAGGCGAACCCCGGCGCGCCGCAGGCGCTGGTGGTGACGCCGACCCGTGAGCTCGCCAGCCAGGTCAGCCGAGACCTGCAGATCGCCTCCACCAAGCGGGTGGCGCGCGTGCTGACCGTGTACGGCGGGGTCGGCTACGAGCCGCAGCTCGACGCGCTCGACAGCGGCGTCGAGGTCGTCGTCGGGACGCCCGGCCGGCTGCTGGACCTGGCGGACCGGGGCGCGCTGGATCTCAGCCACGTGAAGGTGCTCGTGCTGGACGAGGCCGACGAGATGCTGGACCTCGGCTTCCTGCCCGATGTCGAGCGGATCCTGGCCAAGGTGCCCGAGCTGCGCCAGACGATGTTGTTCTCGGCGACCATGCCGTCCGCGATCGTGACGCTGGCCCGCGCGCACCTCCGGCACCCGGTGAACATCCGGGCGGAGTCCGCCCACGACACCACCACCGTGCCCACCACGGCCCAGTTCGTCTACCGCGCCCACGACCTCGACAAGCCCGAGGTGGTGGCCCGCATCCTGCAGGCGGAGAACCGCAACCGGGTGATGATCTTCTGCCGGACCAAACGGGCCGCCCAGCGGGTGGCCGACGACCTGATCGAGCGAGGCTTCGCGGCCGCCGCGATCCACGGTGACCTGTCCCAGGTGCTCCGGGAGAAGGCGCTGAAGCGGTTCCGCTCGGGCAAGGCCGACGTGCTGGTGGCGACCGACGTGGCCGCGCGCGGGATCGACGTCGAGGGCGTCACCCACGTGATCAACTACGAGTGCCCCGACGACGAGAACACCTACGTCCACCGGATCGGCCGGACCGGCCGGGCCGGGGCGTCCGGGGTCGCGATCACCTTCGTGGACTGGGCCGACACCACCCGCTGGAAGGTGATCAACGCCAGCCTCGGGTTGCCGTTCGAGGAGCCGGAGGAGACCTATTCGACCTCCGAGCACCTCTTTCACGACCTCGGCATCGACCGGTCGGCCCGCGGCCGGATCGCTCCGCCCAAGGAGGAGCCGGCCGACGAGGCGCCGCGGGAGCGCAAGCCGCGCGAGCGGGCGCCACGCAACCGGAGCCGGCAGCGGCTGCGCAACGGCGTCCCGGTGAGCCGGGACGACGCCACCGATCACTCGGTGCAGGCCCCTTCCGCCGACGGCGCGGGCGAGGATGCCGCCGCCGAGAGTGGGGGCCCCGTCGAGGAGCCGACCGGGCAGGGCGCAACCAAGCGGCGTCGGCGCCGTCGCCGTCACCCCGCGGCCGGCACGGCACCCGCGGCTGCGGAGTAGCCCGAGCTCAGCGCGCCGGGCCCACTGGGTCGGCGATCACGACCAGGTTGCTCTGATAGCCGCCCTGTTCCGGCACGAACCGGCCGGCGCAGGTGATCAGCACCAGCCGGTGGTCACCGGTCTGGTCGAGGGCCGATCCGTCGTCGGCCAGCGCCTGCTTGGCCACCAGCCCGACCGACCGGACCCGGTACGTCGCCCGGTGGCCGTTTGCGCTCACCGTCACCCAGTCGCCCTTCTTGATCTGCAACAGCCGCGCGAAGAAGCCGACACCCTGGTCGACCGAGTCCACGTGACCGGCCAGCACGGTCGCGCCGAACGGATCACCGACGTACGCGCTGCCGGTCCACCAGCCGATCTCGTGGACGTCGGTCGGCACCTGGAGCACCCCGTCCACGGTGTCGGCCGGCTCCACCTCGGCCGCCGCGCCGCCGGGCAGCACAACCCGTTGCGGCACGAACCGAACCCGCTGGCTGCGCGCCGGCCTGGCCAACCGGGCGGCGCCCGTGGTCGGCCCGGCGGTGTCACCGGTCGTGGGCTGCGCCGACGCCGACGCCGACGCCGCGCCGGCCGGCACCCGCGAGTCCTCGGCGGCCGACGGGGTCGCGCACCCGCTTGCCCCCGCCGCCAGCACGACGAGCGCGGCGAGGACCGGCACGATCCGGTGTCTCACCTGGTCAGCGCGGGCAGCTCGGTCACGTGTGCGCCGACCGCCTGGCCGCCGGAGCCGGTGTTCACCCGCTTCGGCTTGCCCGAGCCCGAGCTCCCACCCTTCGTGTCCAGCACGTGCACCACGACGTTCATCGTCTTCGACGCCGGGTTCCCGATCGCATAGACGGCGTTCAGCGAGCCGCCCTGCACGGTCAGGTCGACGGGCCCGAAATAGACGGGCTTGGACTTGCCGGTCGGCACGATCGCGACCTCGTACGTCGCGACCGGCACCACCAGGTGCAGCGACTGACCGTTCGCGATGTCCTCGAACAGCACCTTGCCGTCGACGGTGACATCGGCCGGCGGCACCGCGGCGGTGTGCGCCACCGTCAGCGATGCTTTGTCCTTCGACACGGCCGCAAGATCGTTCTTGTACGTCGTCAGCAGCGGCTTGCCGTTCGGATCGGTCGGCAGATGGACGACGACGTCGGCGCTCCAGCCGGCTCCGACCGAGACGGTCTGATCGACGATCGTCCGGCCGCTGGCCGACACGGTCACCCGGCGCTTCCCGCTGCTCACCGCAACAGGCGAGGAGACGGTGCCCGACTTCTGTCCGCTGGCGACGGTCTTGCCGTCCACGGCGAACGTCACCGTCTTGCCGGGCAGGCCCTGGACCAGATAGATCGTCGCGTCACCCGCGGCCGAGCTGACCGGGACGGCGAGCGCCGTCACCCCGAGCGCCACCGCGCCGGCCAAACCCACGGCCAGCCAACGACGAACCGAACCGCGCATGCTGCTCCCCTTGTCCCCGATCAGCGCCGCGGGGGATCTGCGGCGCTCCTGGGGGCAATTTACTCCGTATACGGGCGGCTCACTGCGTCTGTGCCAGGATCGCGTACCGGCGCTCCGGCCGCCCGCGGGCGCCGTAGCGCAGGCTCACCGAGACCGTGCCCCGGCCGGCGTAGAACTCCAGATAGCGGCGCGCGCTCACCCGGGCGATGCCGACCGCGTCGGCGCACTCCTGCGCCGAGAGCTCGACGCCTGCCGACGCCAGCGCGGTCAGGATCGACTCGGCCGTCTCCGGACTGAGACCCTTCGGCAACGGTTCGCCACGACCGCCGTCCGAACGGCCGAGCAGCTGGTCGACCGCGGCCTGATCGGACAGCGTCGCCGGCCGGCGCGCCGTCCGGGTCGCCTGATACTGCTGCAACCGGGTCACCAGATCGGCCTGGGTGAACGGCTTCAGCAGGTAGTTCACCACGCCCAGCTTGACCGCACGCTCGACCGTGCCCGACTCGTTGGCTGCGCTGATCACGATGGCGTCGCCCTCGACCCCGGCGACCCGCATCCGGTTCAGTACGTCCAGACCGAACACGTCCGGCAGATAGAGGTCGAGCAAGATCAGGTCCGGCACCAACGCGACCGCCAGCCGGAGCGCCTCCTGCCCGGTGTTGGCCACCCCGATCGTCCGGAAGCCCTCGACCCGGTCGACGAACGCGCTGTGGATCCGGGCCACGCGGAAGTCGTCGTCGACCACCAGCACCGTGATCATGCGCCGGCCACCGCCTCGACCTCGTGCACCGGGGCCGGACGTACCGTCATCCAGGCCGCGAACTCCGCGCCCGCGGCGGCGGATCGCACCTCGACGTCGCCACCGCGGGTGCGGCAGATCCGGCGGATCAGCGCCAGTCCGATCCCCCGCTCCCCGCCCCGGGCGGCCTTCGTGGTGAAGCCGTGCTCGAACACCTCGGAGGCGATCGAGCTGGCGACTCCCGGACCGGAGTCGCGGACGACGATCTCCACCACGTCCGCGGTCTGCCGGATTTCGACCTCGACCCAGCCCGGGGCGTCGGTCATCGCCGCGTCCACCCCGTTTTGGACCAGGTTGCCGACGACAGTGGCCACGTCGAACGAGGACTGCGGATCGAGCGGCTCCAACGCGCTGGCCGGGCCGACCCGCAGCTCGACCCGTCGCTCCGCCGCCTGGGCCGCCTTCGCCACCAGCAGCGCGGCGACCGAGGAGTCCCGGATCCGCTGGGTCAGGCTCAGGTCCAGCGCCGCCCGGCTCGCGACCAGCGTCTGGACGTACTCCACCACCTCGTCGTAGTCGCCGATCTGGATCAGCCCGGCGATGGTGTGCAGCTGGTTGGCGAACTCGTGCGCCTGGGCGCGGAGCAGGTCGGTCGTGCCCTGGAAGGCGCCGAGCTCGCGCTCCAGCTCGGCCAGCGGGGTCCGGTCCCGCAGGGTGGTGACCGAACCGATGTGCCGCCCGTTGTGATCGACCGGCATCCGGTTCAGCACCAGCACCCGACCGGAGCGGATCACGACCGCGTCGCCGTCGGCGCCGTCGACACCGGTCAGCACGTCGCGCAGCCGGCCCCTGACGGCGAGCTCGTCCAGGGTCGAGCCGACCGGGTCGGCCGGCAGCGAGAGCAGCGAGATCGCCGGCGGGTTGGCCAGCGTGATCCGGTTCTGGGTGTCCAGCGCGACGATGCCCTCGGCGATGCCGGCGAAGATGGCCTCCCGCTGCTCGGCCAGTGCGGCGATCTCGGCGGGCTCCATGCCGAGCGTGCCGCGCTTGATCCAGCGCGCCAGGAGCAGCGACGCCACCACGCCGATCAGCATCGCCGCGCCCAGATAGGTGAGCAGTGTCGGCGCGGCGCTGACCAGGGACTCCCACCGGGTGGCGCTGCGCCGGCCGACCAGCGCGACGCCCAGTTGACGCACGGGCTGGCCGGAGTCCGGGTTTGACAGGATCGGCGCCGCCGCCAGCAGGTACGTCGTCCCGCCCACGGTGACCGTGGCGCTGTGCGAGCGTCCGGGGCTGGCGACGAGCTCGGGCCAGGGCACCCGGTCGCCGACCACGGTGGTGTCGGTGCTGGCCACGATCGTGCCGGAGTTGTCAGCGATCATGGCGAGATCGACGCCCGTCACGGTCTGCAGCTGGGTCACCACGGCGGGCAGTACCGATCCGGCGGCGCCCGGTTCCCGGGTGCGGACGACCGGGTTCCCCGCGAGGTTCTCGGCCAGCGTGAGCACCCGGCGGCCCTCGTCCCGCTCGAAACCGAGCCGGGTGATCTCGACCGACACCGCCGACACCGCCAGCAGCACCGCGGCGATCACGATCAGCTGCACGGCGACCAGCTGCTGGGCCAGCGGAAGGCGCAACCGGCGACGCACGATCCGCACCTCCCAACCGCCCCGACGAGCGGAGCTCCGACAACACCGTCGACCCACATTGTGATCCCCGACGCGACCGAAACTGCCACTGTGGCGGCGACCACAATGACCACAACGATCACCATGGCCGAAAGCAGACATGCCGGCATCGCCCCTGCCAGAGTCCAGCCAGGGCCCGCTGCAGGGTCCGCCCTCGACGAGAAGGAACGACGATGTTCGACAGGCTGAAGAAGAAGCTCACGGTGGCCGGCGCCCTCGCCGCCGCCGGCGCCCTGCTGCTGAGCGGCTGCGGAGCCACCGCGAACCGGGCCGAGCCCGCCGCGGGTGCCGATGGCGACCAGCCGCTCAGCGGAGTCCGCTTCATGGTGCCCAACACCGCCGGCGGCGGCTACGACACGACGGCCCGGGCCGCGGCCAAGGTGATGGACGACATCAAGGTCACCAAGAGCGTCGAGGTCTTCAACCTCGCCGGCGCCGGTGGCACCGTCGGGCTCTCCCGCACCGTTGCGGAGAAGGGCAACGGCAAGTTGATGATGATGATGGGCCTCGGGGTGGTCGGCGCGCAGTACACCAACTCCTCGGCGGCCAAGCTGGACCAGACCACCCCGATCGCGAAGTTGATCGAGGAGTCCGGCGCGATCGTGGTGCCGAAGAACTCGCCGTACAAGACGATCAACGACCTGGTCTCGGCCTGGAAGGCGAACCCGAAGGCGCTCGCCGTGGGCGGTGGCTCCTCGCCGGGCGGCCCCGACCACCTGCTGCCGATGCAGCTGGCGCAGGCGGTCGGTATCGATCCCAAGCAGGTGAACTTCGTCTCCTACGACGGCGGCGGTGACCTGCTGCCGGCCCTGCTGGGCGGCAAGATCGCCTTCGGTGCCTCAGGGTTCGGCGAGTTCCTCGACCAGGTCGAGGCCGGCGAGGTCCGCGTCCTCGCGATCAGCGGCGCCGATCGCGTCGACGCCATCGACGCCCCGACCCTGAAGCAGTCCGGGATCGACCTGGTGTTCACCAACTGGCGCGGCGTGGTCGCGCCGCCGGAGATCTCCGAGGCCGACAAGACCGCCCTGGTCACCGCTCTGACCCAGATGCACGACAGCCAGGAGTGGAAGGACGTGCTGGCCAAGAACGGCTGGACCGACGCGTACCTGCCGGCCGATCAGTTCGCGCCGTTCCTGACCGAGCAGACCACCGCCGTCCAGACGACGCTGGGCAAGCTGGGCCTGGCATGAGCACGCCGGTTCCCGCCGGCGCGGCCGAAACGGCGACCCCGGGGAGGCCGGAGCGCGACCTCGCCCAGCTGGGGCTCTGCGTGTTCCTGGCCGTTCTCGGCGCCCTCGTGCTCTACACCGCCGCGACACTCGGCGACAACCGCACGGGGGTCGACCCGCTCGGCCCACGGGCCGTGCCGCTGATCATCGGGCCCGCACTGATCGTGCTGGCGATCGCCCTCGCCGTGGCGACGCTGCGGGGAGAGCGCGGCGAGGCCGAGGGCGGTGAGGACGTCGACCTGGACAGCCGGGTGGACGTGAAGACCGTGCTGCTGCTGGTCGGGGTCTTCGTGGCGAACATCTTGCTGATCGACGTCCTCGGCTGGGTGATCTCCGGCGGGCTGCTGTTCTACGGTTGCGCGATCGCGCTCGGTAGCCGCCACTTCATCCGCGATCTCGCGATCTCCGCGGCGTTGTCGCTGGCCACGTTCTATGGCTTCGCCATCGGTCTGGGGGTCGGCCTGCCGGCCGGCATCCTCCAGGGAATTCTGTAGGGAGGGCGTCGCAGATGGAGAATCTCCAGTTCCTCGTCGACGGCTTCGTCACCGCCGCGACACCGCTGAACCTGCTGCTGGCCCTGATCGGGGTGATCGTCGGCACCGCCGTCGGCGTGCTGCCCGGGATCGGGCCGGCGATGACGGTCGCCCTGCTGCTGCCGATCACCTACGGCCTCGAGCCGACCAGCGCGATGATCATGCTGGCCGGCATCTTCTACGGCGGCATGTACGGCGGCTCCACTACCTCGATCCTGCTGAACACACCGGGCGAGTCCTCGTCGGTGGTCACCGCGATCGAGGGCAACCTGATGGCCAAGGCCGGCAGGGCCGCGCCCGCGCTGGCGACGGCGGCCATCGGGTCCTTCGTCGCCGGCACCATCGGCACCACGCTGCTCGTCTTCTTCGCGCCGATCATGGCGAAGTTCGCGGTGTCGCTCGGCGCGCCGGAATACCTCGCGGTGATGCTGCTGGCCTTCGTCGCGGTGACCGCGGTGCTCGGGTCCTCCCGACTGCGCGGATTCATCGCGCTGGTGCTCGGCCTCACCATCGGCATGGTCGGGCTGGACGGGGTCACCGGCCAGCCGCGGCTCACCTTCGGCATCCCCCAGCTCGGCGACGGCATCGACGTCGTGGTGGTCGCGGTCGGCATCTTCGCCGTCGGCGAGGCGCTCTGGGTGGCGGCCCACCTGCGCCGGCAGGCCGCCCAGGTGATCCCGGTCGGCCGGCCGTTCTTGAACAAGCAGGACTGGAAGCGGTCCTGGAAGCCGTGGCTGCGCGGCACCGCGTTCGGCTTCCCGTTCGGCGTCATCCCGGCCGGCGGGGCGGAGATCCCGACCTTCCTCTCCTACATCACCGAGAAGAAGCTGACCAAGCATCCCGAGGATTTCGGTCGCGGTGCGATCGAGGGCGTCGCGGGTCCGGAGGCGGCCAACAACGCCAGCGCCGCGGGCACGATGGTGCCGATGCTGTCGCTCGGCCTGCCGACCAACGCCACGGCGGCGGTCATGCTGGCCGCCCTGACCTCGTACGGCATCCAGCCCGGGCCGCTGCTGCTGCAGCGGGAGAGCGGCCTGGTCTGGGCCCTGATCGCCAGCCTGTTCATCGGCAACGTGCTGCTGTTGATCTTGAATCTGCCGCTGGCGCCGGCCTGGGCGAAGCTGCTCCGCATCCCGCGTCCCTACCTGTACGCCGGCATCTTGTTCTTCGCCTCGATGGGTGCGTACGCGGTCAACGGGTCGGCGTTCGACCTCGTCCTGCTGCTGGTGCTGGGCCTGCTGGGCTTCGCGATGCGGCGCTTCGGCATCCCCGTGCTGCCCTTGATCGTCGGCGTCATCCTCGGGCCGCGGGTCGAGCTGCAGGCCCGCCGGGCGCTGCAACTCTCCGGCGGCGAGCCGAAGGGTCTGTTCGGCAGCGTCGACGCCGCCACCGGACAGTTCGTGGTCTCGGCCATCGCGGTGATCGTCTATTTGATCATCCTCGTGGTGCTGCTCTGGCCGCTGCTGTTCAAGCTGATCCGCAAGGCGCTCCCGGCCAAGGCCGAGGCGGCCGTCGAGCAGTTGTCCGAAGAGCTGCACCACGACCTCGACACCGACCAGCACGGCCATCCGCTGGCCGCCGCCGGGGATCGCCCGATCACCCTGCCGACCGCAGCCACCTCGGCGTCGCCCCCGACCGGCCCTCCGGGGGCACGGGGCCCGGAACCCGACAAGACCAAGGAGACATCGTGATAGTCGTCGGCTTCAGTGCCACCGCCCCGGGCCGGGCGGCGCTCACCGCCGCGGTCGGCGAGGCCATCCTGCGCCGGCAGCCGCTGCTCGTGCTCAACTCTTCGCGCGGGGACGCCTACGCCGACCCGCGGTACGCGCAGCAGGCCGACTGGGACTGGGTGAAGACGACCCTGGACGAGGCCGGCGTCGCGTTCACGGTCCGGCAGGAGCTCCGCGGCCGGGGGCCTTCCGAGGAGATCCTGGACGTCGTGGAGGAAGTCGGCGCGACACTGTGCGTGATCGGTATCCGCAAGCGCACCGCGGTCGGCAAGATGCTCTTGGGCAGCAACGCGAACCGGATCCTGATGGAGTCGCCGTGTCCGGTGCTGTCCGTGCGTGCCGCTGAGGAAGACTGAGATGGGAGGACTGAGATGGCCGAAGCCGTGACACCCGTGCCGACCGCCGACCTGGTGGACAGCTACGGCGACGCGTTGGAGAGCATCCCGGTGCAGTTCCGGCGGTTCGGCACGGTGAGCCGGTTCGCCGGCCGCGTGGTCACGGTGAAGTGTCAGGAGGACAACGCGCTGCTGAAGGCCACCCTGTCCGACCACGAGGACCCGGTCGGCCGGGTGCTGGTGGTCGACGGCGGCGGGTCGTTGCGGACGGCTCTGGTCGGCGACCTGATCGCCGGCATCGCCGTCGACCGCGGCTGGGCCGGACTGGTGATCAACGGAGCCATCCGGGACAGCGTGGCGATCGACGCGCTCCCGATCGGGGTCAAGGCGCTCGGCACCAACCCGCGCAAGAGCGGCAAGACCGGCGCCGGCAAGGTCGGCGTCTCGATCGTGATCGGCGGGATCATCATCCGTCCGGGCCAGGTGCTGCACTCCGACGAGGACGGCATCGTCGTGCTGCCCGCCGACTGACCCGCTCGAGCGTCGACCGAGATCGCGTCCGACCCGACCGCAGCCCACCACCCGGCCCATCACTTCGCGCGTCGAACCGCGACTTCGCTCGCCGTCGCCGGTGAGCGAGGTCGCGCCTCGGTGAGCGAAGTCGAACAAGGACGGGACTAGCCAGCCGGACGACGTTCGGCTGTGGTCACGGGTTCGGCAGGGTCAGCCGCTTCGGACGATCTCCTCGGCCACCCGGAAGGCCAGCGCGAGCACGGTGAGCACCGGGTTCACCCCGCCGTTGGTGACGTGCAGCGACGCGTCGCAGACCCACAGCCCGGGGTGGCCGTGCACCCGGCCGAACGGATCGGTCACCGACGTGGCCGGATCGGTACCCATCCGCGCCGTTCCGGCCTGGTGCTGGCCCCCCGACAGTCCGGTTCCGATCGGGGTGACCCAGACCTCGCGAGCCCCGCCGGCGCGCATCCAGGTCTCTGCCCGGCGACGCAGCGCCTCCGCGGCCCGCACGCTCTCCGGGTGCACGGCGCCGGACAACAGCACCGCTGGCTGCCCCCAGGCGTCTCGCACCGAGTCCGACAGCCGGACTCGGCACTCCGGGCTCGGGATCTCCTGGATCGGCCCGAACACGTGGCTCGTCCGCAGATAGACGTCGCGGACGCGCTGCTTCCCGGCCCGGCCCCAGCGGGGCGCGTCCGGACCCAACGCCCACGACCAGAACAGCGCGGGGATCTTGATCACCTCGTTGGCGAGCACGCCGCCGCCGATCCCCTCACCACCGAGGTCGTCGATCCAGTCCGCGGTGGCGATGCTGACGCCCGGGCCCTGCATGTCCTGCACGATCTCGTCGAAGATCCCGTACGCCCCGGTATAGATGTGGCCTTGCAGGTGCCGGCCGACCTGGTCGGTGTCGTTGCCGAGTCCGGCCGGCCAGCGGTCGGTTGCCGAGGCGAGCAGCAGCCGGGCGGTCTCGATCGCGCCCGCCGACAGCACCACGCTGGCCGCCCGCACGGTCCGGCGGAGCCCGGTGTCCAGGTCCTGCACCTCGACCCCGGCCGCGCTGCCGTGCCGGTCGACCAGCACCCGCCGGACGTACGCGCCGGTGGCCAGCGTGCACGAGCCGGTGGCCAGGGCGCGGGCGATGGTGGTGTTGTGCGCGCCGTTCTTGGCGTCGACCGGGCAGGCGAAGCCGACGCAGGTGCCGCAGCGGACGCAGTCGGCCCGGCCGTCGCGGGGCACCGAGTTGATCAACAGCGGCACCGGCCCGGTGGTCAGTCCCAGCTCGCGGGCCCCGCGGCCCAGGACCTCCGCCTCGAGCGTCGGCGGCAGCGGCGGCATCGGGTACTCCCGGCTGCGGAACCCCTGCCGGCGATGGGCCGACCCGTCGCCACAGACGCCGAGCTCCCACTCGGCGCGGGTGTAGAACGGCTCCAGGTCGGCGTAGGTCAACGGCCAGTCCGCCAGTGAGCTCGCCGCCGGCACGCCCCACCGGGTGGCCAGCGCGAAGTCCTCGGGCTGCAACCGCCAAGCCATCCCCTGATAGACCCGGGTGCCGCCGCCGACCGTCATCGCGTTGTTCTGCCAGCCGGGTGCATACGACTTCGCGATCAGCCGGTCGCCGCCGGCCTCGCGCATCAGCCGCGGGTTCCCGTCGGCTTCCGGCCCGGCGTTGTGCCCGTACGCCGACAGCCGCTGGTTGGCCAGGTGGTCCGTGCCGATCTCGGCATAGGACAGGAAGCGGCCCCGGTCCAGCAGCAGCACCCGGGCACCGGCGGCACTGATCACCTGCGCGGCCACGCCGCCGCCGGCACCTGCGCCGACGATCACCACGTCATAGCTGTCCGCCACCTCGCCGAGCGACACCGACCGGGGCTCGACGAAGACCACCGGCGCGCTCGGCGGCCGTTTGCCGGCCGGATCGAAGCCGACGGCCGGCCAGCTCGGGCTGTCCGGCGCCCCGTAGTAGCCCAGCTGGGCGATCCGGTTCATCGCCTCGACGAAGGCGGCGGGAGACACCGTCCAGCCGGGACGGACGCTCTGCTGCTCGAGCTCGGCGACCAACCGCTCGCTCGGCGGCCCGGGCTCGGCCGCGAGCGATCGAAGTCCGGGCTCCAGCAGCTCACGCCACGCCTCCGCCAGCTGGTCGGCGATCAACGCGTCCAGCCGGTCCAGCACTCCGGCACCGACCGCCGAGGGCTCGCTGTCCGCCGGCACCAGGACGTCCAGCAGCGCCGCCAGGATGGCACGGCCCGGTCCGGTCACCGGTCGTCTCTCACGCGTCCGCGGTCGCCGGCTCCAGCAGACCCCGCTCGAGCAGCAACCGGTCGGCGACCTCGCGATAGGCCGCCGCGCCTTTGGAGCTGCGCGCGGTGACCAGGATCGAGCGGCCGACCGCGGGTGCCTCCGCGAACCGGACCGACTTCGGAATCGGCGGCTCCACCACCGGCACGCCGTAGTCGGCGCCGATCCGCTCCAGCACCAGCTTGCTGTGCGAGGTCCGGGCATCGAACAGGGTCGGCAGCACGCCGATCACCGTCAGCCGGCGATTGGTGATCTTCTTGACGTCATGCACGGTGTCCAGCAGCTGCCCCACCCCGCGGTGGCTCAACGTCTCACACTGCAGCGGGATCAGCACCCCCTGGGCGGCGGTCAGGGCGACAGTGGTCAGGATGCCCAGGGTCGGTGGGCAGTCCAGCAGCACGACGTCGTACGAGGTCAGCACCGGAGCCAGTGCAGACTTCAGGATCTGCTCGCGCCCGGTGCGGGTCATCAGCAGCTGCTCGGCGGTGGCCAGCTCGATCGTCGCCGGGACCAGGTCGACCCCGTCGTCGGTCGTGATCACCACGTCCGCCAGCGCGGTCGCACCGGTCAGCACCTGGTGGATGGAGCCCTCCACGTCCTCGGGGTCGAACCCCAGCGAGAAGGTCAGGCAGGCCTGCGGATCGAGGTCGACCAGCAGCACGCGCAGCCCTCGCTCGGCCATCGCGGCACCCAGCGACGCCACCGAGGTGGTCTTGGCGACGCCGCCCTTCTGGTTGGCGACGGCGATCACCCATGCCTTGCGCCGGGCCGGTGTCCTGGCCAACGGATCAGCCCTCCCGGACCGGCCTGACGGCCAGCCTGTTCCGCAGTTCGGCGAAGTCCTCGGCCGAGGTCAGGTTGCAGCCGAGGTCGTGATCGACCTTGCCGCTGCCGTGGTAGTCGCTGGACCCGGTACCGAGCACCGCGAGCCGGCCGGCGAGCCGGCGCAGCCTGGCCCGGGTCTGCTCGTCGTGGTCTTGGTGGTCGACCTCGAAGCCGTCCAGCCGGTGCTCGGCCACCAGCGCCGTGAGCACGTCCTCGGTCAGGTTCTGCTCCCGGCCCCGTCCCCACGGGTGGGCGATGATCGCGACGCCGCCGGCGTCGTGGATGAGGTCGATCCCCCGCTCCAGCGGGGTGGCATAGCGCGGCACGTGGGCCGGGCCGCCGTCGGCCAGGAAGCGATCGAACGCCTCCTTCCGGTCGGCCAGATAGCCGGCGGCGACCAGCGCGTCGGCGATGTGCGGCCGGCCGATCGACGGGCTGCCCCCGACCTGGAGCAAGACCTGCTCCTCGGTCAGTGGGTAGCCGAGTGCGGCCAGCCGCTCCAGCACCGGCGCGAGTCGCATCGACCGGCCCGCCCGGATCCGCTCCATCTCCTCGTTCAGTCCCGGATGGGACTCGTCCGCGCCATACCCGAGCAGGTGCACGCTCTGCCCCGCTCGACGAGTGGACAGCTCGACTCCGCGGACGACCTCGATGCCCAGCTCACGGCCGGCGGCCACCGCCTCGTCCAGGCCGTCGAACGTGTCGTGATCGGTCAGCGCCACCACATCGAGCCCGGCCGCCTGCGCCTTCCGCACGAGCTCGGCCGGCCGGTCCGTCCCGTCGGAGACGGCCGAGTGCGTATGGAGGTCGATCCGCATGGGCCAACCCTACTGAGCGCTCCCTGCTGTTAGGGTCCGGTCATGGCCTGGGGGGCTGTCGCCGCCGCGATCGTCGACGTGCTGCCAGCTGCCGCAATCACCGATACCCGGCTCCCGTTGCCCCAACTGGTCGCGGCCGTCGGCGAGGAGCTCGGCTCGCGGATCGCCAGGTCAGGCGTCAATCTGGTGGCGCTGGACGTGGGAGCGCTGGACCAAGAGGTCGCGAGCACCATCCGGTCCTTGTCCGGGCGGCCAACCGCCCTGTCCTTGGCCGACGCCGACGACGTGCTCGCTCATCTCCTCGGGGCGGACTCGACCCGGCCAGAGCCCACGTCGGCCCGGCACGCCGTGCTCGCCGCGGCCTGCGAGGAGCTGGCCACGCTCGCAGCCGTCGAGGCGGGCACCGATCCGGAGCTCTGGGTCGACCTCGGCGACGCGGTGCTGCGGGTGGCCGAACTCGGTCGCGATCTGGGCCTGACGGCGCGGCTCGGGCTGACCGAGGAACATGACCGCTGGCTCGCGCGCCGACTGACGAGCGCCCGGCTCCGGCAGGCCGTCAGCGACGACTTGGCCGACATCTTCGACGGCTTCCAGCCGGCGGCCGGCTACCTCCCGGCGCCGCTCGTCGGCACGGCGGTCGATCTGGCGACGGCGGTCTTCCGGCGCCACCCGGCCTCGGTTGCGATGGCCGAGGCGCTCGCTCGGCGCGGGGACCGGCTGGCAGCGCGCAATCTGGTTGACATAGCCGCCGACGGGGACTGGTCGGCGCGGACGGCGCTCGCCCGGGTGCGTTCGACGCGCAGCCATCCCCAGGAGCTGCTGGCCGAGCTACGTCGGCGCGCGGACTCCGGCGAAGGCACCGGCCGGCAGGATCTCGCTGCCTATCTGCTGACCCGGGAGGACGATGGTGCGCGCGCGGAGCTGACGACGCGGGCGCGGATCGGCGACGAGGCGGCCGAGGACGCACTCGACTGGCTCACCATGCTGCCGGAGCCGATGCTCGGCACCGTCGATCCGCGGGAGCCGTCGACCTTCGAATCCGGCTGGTCGCGGTGGAGTGGGACGTCTTTCGCCGCCCCCCTCGTCGCAGGCCAGATCGCGCGGCCGATGATCCTGGGCCGGGTAGCGGAGACGTTGAGCACGAATCCCTCCACCAGCGCCGCGCCGGCCCTGCTCAGCACGGAGTCGCTTTACGGTGCCGCCGTGACGAGCCCGTACCTGAGGCTGCACCAGGCCGACCTCGCACCGTCGCTCACCCCGGTGGTCGACCGTGTGCTGCTGAGCGCCTGCGCGGAGGTCGACAAGCTGGTCAACGCCGACAGCGGCCAGCTGGACCGGGGCGGGACCGTCGGAGGGCGGCCCGCTCGGCCGAGGATCGAGCTCGGCCGCGGCGGCGAGCCGGATCGGACGACCAAGGTCAACATCGGCTTCGCCCCGGACACGGACCCGTACGCAGCCGACGGACTGCGCCGGCTCCAGCCCGGCTCGGACTACTGGGTGTGGATCGAGCTGGGGCCGCCGGTGCGCGGCGCACTGCCCGGCGGACTCCGGATCAGGACCGAGTGGCTTCCCGCCGACGCGGTCATCGAGGTGGTGCTGGTCGCCGATGAGGGGCTCCGGCTGCCGCAGGCGACGTCCGGCTCGGTCCGGCTCGACGGGACCGCAGGACCGCTGCCGGTGGTCAGGGCTGCCGACGTACCGCCGGAGCCGCGTCCGGACCACTTGGCGGATCGGTTGTTCTTCCGGCTGTCCGCCGCGGCCGCCGGCTCTCCGCGGCTTCGCTGTTGCCTGTACGTGAGCAACCTGCTGGTGCACGTCGAGGAGGTGGATGTCGCGGTCGGGGACGACGCCCCCGAGCGGGATGCCCGGACGGCCTTCCGGCTGACCAGCGATCTGAGCGCGCTCGGTCGGACGGCCATCACGCCCCACCTGCTCAGCATCTATCTCAACGGCGACGACGACACCCACAGCGTGAGCTTCCGAGCGGCCGGAGCCGACAACGCGACACAGCACCAGGGCACCATCCCGGCGACTGCCGTGGACACGCTGATCTCGACGGCCGACAAGGCGCTGCAGACTGCGTCCTGGGGAACTCCCACCCCGTCGGCGCCCTCGAGCCTGGCGTATCGCTACGAACCGCCGGCCAACGACGCCGCCGCGGACTTCGCCGAGCTCAGCAGGCTCGAAGCCGACCTCTGCCGACTCGCGCTCGCTGGTCGGGCGATCTGGAACGACCTCACCACCCGACTGACCGGGAGTGAGCGTGAGCGGACGGACCTGCGCCGGACCATGAAGACCGCCGGGCTGGTGCAACTGGCGCTCAGGTCACAGTCGGATCAGTTGCTCCCGCTGTCCGCCAGCTACGACTTCCCGCTGGACACGACGCTGAACCTGCAGGAACTTCGGCTGTGCAAGCCGGCTCGGGACTACTTCGCGTCCGCACCGCCACGACCGACCGAGCTGCCGTGCAGAGGCGGCTGCCCTGACGCCGAGCAGGCGCCGGCCCGCGACGTCGTCTGCCCGAGCGGCTTCTGGGGCTTCCGGCACACCATTGCGATCACCCTGGACAACGCCGATGCGCTCGACACCGCACCGCCGGACTTCCACCCCGCGGGCGGCCTGCAGCCCACCGTGCTGGCCGGACTCACTCGGGACCCACGAGTGACCGCCCTCGCCGACGTTCACCTGACGACATTGGGCCGAATGTTCACGGTGAACGCCCGCTATGACGTGGCCGACGTCCGAGACAGCCTGATGGAGGGCTGCCCGGACCTCATCTACTTTCTCTGTCACGTTCGCGACGGCACCGCCGGGGCCGTCGTGGTGGTGGGACGGATCGACGACCAGGGACCCGGAATCGACACCAGCGCGCTGCTGGACTGGGATCTGACATCACTGCGCCGGGCCCGTCCCCCGGTCTTCATCAATGCCTGCCACTCGATCGCCCCGGCGCCGGGCCGGCTGATCTCACTCGCCGACACTCTGTTCCGGTTCGGCGCGTCGGCGACCATCGGCACCACGGTCACGGTGTACGTGTCGCTGGCGATGCCGCTGGCCGAGAGCCTGCTGCGCGAACTTCGATCGGGTTCATCGGTTCCGTCGGCGCTGCACCACGCTCGGCTGGAGCTGCTGTCCCGGCGCAATCCACTCGGTCTGGCCTACCTCACCTTTGGAGTCCCGCGATGAGCGACGATCTGGTCCTGCACTACCGCCTGCCGCTCAGCCGGCTCCTGGTGTGCGGCGTCCTGCGCCGCAGCGTCGATCGCGCCCTGCAACCCGACGCGGACCTGGCGAGGGTGGCGGCACAACTGGTGAGCTACTCGATCGAACCGACGACGGTCGCCGACGGGACAGAGTTGACCGCACACCTCGGCCGGTCCTGGCTGTTCGCCACCAAGAACACCTTCAGTCTCACCTCCGACGGCAGGCTGTCGTCGGCCAGCGTGGAGTCGACCGGCCAACTCGGCGAAGTAGCAGCAGCAGCCGGACAGCTGCTGGGAGCGGCTGCCGCCGTCGCGCTCGGCGACGCACCCGATCCGCATTTCGTCGCGTACGAGGTGATCCACCCCGCCAGCGCCGCTCGGATCACTCGGCTCCGGCAGGCACTGGCCGCGCTCGGGGCGGCCCTCGACGCCGAGTACACCGCGGCCACCGAGAACACCGATCCGGGAAACGGTCGTACGTCCGGCCGGATCGCGCGGCTCGAACGGCTCGTCGGAGGCCTGGAGCGACGACTCGCGGCGGCGGAGGCTCCGTTCGAGGCGTGGATGAGCCGGCAAGTCGTCACGGTCGACACGTATTTCTCCTTCGTCGTGGAGCTTGTCGACATCCCGGAGTCGCCGCCACAGGCAGCGCCACACCCGGCAGACACCTTCACTCCGCCGGTCGACCTCGACACGCTGTGGAACGAGTACGGTGTCACAGTCATCGCCCGGTGGCAGTCCGTGCGGGCCACGAACGCGTGGTCGCGGCCGGTGCAGCCCACCGAGCGCAGGAAGGCCGCACAGGCTCGGCGGGTCCTCTTCGCCCGCTGCGCCGACACCGTCGAACTGGACACGGTCTGCTCTCGGCAAGGGTTGACGACGGTGAAGACGACGACGCGGGCCGACGTCGCCGACGCCTACTCGACGCACCGGGAGATCCCGCTGCGGCGGTCTCTGTTCGGTCGGCGAAGCGTCGGAGTCACGTTCAGTGCCGAGGGCTTCCTCACCGGGCTGTCCAGCGAAGGGGACGCTGCGCTCGGCAAGGCGGCGCAGGCCGCGGCCTCGCTACCCGGCAGTGTCCAGACCGGCATCGAGGGAGTCACCAAGCTTCGCACGGCGTCTGCGGCCGCGCGTCGGGCGACGATCGACAGTCAACTGGCCGCGACCAAGGCCGCCCTCGACCTGGAGCAGGCCCGCACGAGCCTGACCGGCGCGCAACTGACCAGCCAGGATGCGGCAAGGCTCGCGCGGCTGACCCAGCTGAAGGCGATCTATGAGTCGCAGCTCGCGATC
This sequence comes from Microlunatus ginsengisoli, assembly GCF_039537205.1. NCBI lineage: Bacteria > Bacillati > Actinomycetota > Actinomycetes > Propionibacteriales > Propionibacteriaceae > Microlunatus > Microlunatus ginsengisoli. Next base: position 228,369 of record NZ_BAABAB010000016.1, read on the forward strand.
ACCGGCCCGGACCCGGACCTGACGGCATGGGCGCGCGGGCAAGTCGAGTTGCTCGGCACCGCCGACGAGCCGACCCTCCGTCGCTGACGGCCCGATTCAGCCCTGCGGCAGCAGCGAACGGACAACCCGGAGGCCGACCGACATCCGGGCGAGGTCGGGCCGGCCGGCGGTGATCGAGCGCAGCGTCCGGACCGACTCGGGCGCCCCCTTGTTGCCCCGCTCCCAGTGCTTGACCAGCGTGGCCGGATCGGTGATCGCGCCGGGCTCGCGGGCCAGGACGTCGGCGGTCAGCTGGGCGTGCACGGCGTGCAGGTCGTCGCGGAGCGCGGCCCGGGCCATCGTCTGCCAGCGGTCATCCCGCGGCAGCTCGATGATCCGGGCGAGCAGCCGGTCCATCCCCAGCTGCTGACCCAGGGCGAAGTGCACCCCGGCGACCTCGACCGGGTCGCGCCCGTCGCGGCTGGCGGTGAGCACGATCGGCAGCGCCGCGTACGCCGCCGGCAGGACCGCGACGGCCAGCGCCAGCTCCTCCGGGACGCTCGCGGCGACGTAGGTGTCGAACCGCGCCTGGTAGGCCTCCTTGTCGCGCCGGTCCAGCAACAGCGGCAGGGCATCCTGCACCCGACGTACGCCGGCGGCGAGCTCGTCCACCGCCGCGCCGATGTCGACCGGCCGGCGGCGGTTGTTCACCAGCCAGCGGGTGGCCCGCTCGACCAGGGTGCGGACCTCCATCCGCAGCGTGGTCTGCATCCGCGCGTCGATCCGGTAGTCGAGGTCCCGGATGGCGCGGTCCAGCGGCTCGGCGGAGAAGATCGTCCGGGCCGCGATCTGCGCTCGGACGACGTCCGGTGACCCGGCGCCGGTCTCGCCCGACAGCCGGTGATAGCAGGAGATGCCCGACTGGTTGACGAAGTCGTTCACCACGACGGTGGTGATGATCTCCCGGTGCAGCCGGTGGCCCGGCATCTGCTCGGCGTAGCGCTGCTGCAGCTGGGTCGGGAAGTAGCCGATCAGCCGGTCCGCGAGATAGGGGTCGTCGGGCAGACCGGAGTCCAAGATGTCCGACTCCAGCGCGATCTTGGTCCAGGCCAGCAGCGTGCAGAGCTCGGGTGAGGTGAGGCCCTTGTGAGCCGACCGGCGGGCCTCCATCTCCTCCTCGTTCGGGAGGAACTCCAGCGCCCGGTCCAGCACGCCCGCCTCGGACAGCCGCTCCATCCAGTCGCCATGCACGTGTGCCATCTGCGGCGCCTGATAGACCGCGTTGGCCAGCGCCAGATTCTGCGCGTAGTTGTGCGCCAGCACCAGGCCGCCGACCTCGTCGGTCATCGAGGCCAGCGTCTCGTCGCGCTGCGCCATGGTGAGCCGACCGGCCGCCACCTCTCCGGCCAGCAAGATCTTGATGTTCACCTCGTAGTCGGAGGTGTCCACCCCGGCAGAGTTGTCGATGAAGTCGGTGTTGATCCGGCCACGGTTCGCGGCGTACTCGATCCGGCCGCGCTGGGTCAGGCCGAGGTTGCCGCCCTCGCCGACGCAGTGGGCGCGCAACTCGCAGCCGTCCACCCGCAGCCCGTCGTTGGCCTTGTCGCCGACCTGGGCGTTGCTCTCGGTGGTGGCCTTGACGTAGGTGCCGATGCCGCCGTTCCACAGCAGGTCCACCGGAGCCTTCAGGCATGCGTTGATCAACTCGACCGGGGACATCGACCCGACGCCCTTGGCGATGCCGAGGGCCGACCGCATCGGCTCGGTGATGGTGATCGACTTCGCCGAGCGGGCGAAGATCCCGCCCCCCTCGCTGATCAAGGATCGGTCGTAGTCGGCCCAGCTGGAGCGCGGCAGGGCGAACATCCGGGCCCGCTCGTTCCAGGTGCGCTCCGGGTCCGGGTCGGGGTCGATGAACACGTGCCGGTGGTCGAACGCGGCAACCAGCCGGATGTGCTTGGACAGCAACATCCCGTTGCCGAACACGTCCCCGCTCATGTCGCCGATCCCGACGCAGGTGAAGTCGGTGGTCTGGCAGTCGATGCCGCGTTCGCGGAAGTGCCGCTGCACCGACACCCAGGCGCCACGGGCGGTGATGCCCATGCCCTTGTGGTCATAACCCGCCGAGCCGCCGGAGGCGAAGGCGTCGCCCAGCCAGAACCCTGCCGTGGTGGAGATCTCGTTGGCGATGTCGGAGAACGTCGCGGTCCCCTTGTCGGCCGCGACCACCAGGTACGGGTCGTCGGGGTCGTACCTGATCACCTGCTGCGGTGGCACCACGACACCGTCGACGATGTTGTCGGTGACGTCGAGCAGGCTGGTGATGAACAGCTTGTAGCAGGCGATCCCCTCGGCCATCCAGGCGTCCCGGTCCACGCTCGGGTCGGGCAGCCGCTTGGCATAGAAGCCACCCTTCGCGCCGACCGGCACGATCACGGTGTTCTTCACCATCTGCGCCTTGACCAGACCGAGGATCTCGGTCCGGAAGTCTTCCGCGCGGTCGGACCAGCGCAGGCCGCCCCGGGCTACCGATCCGAAGCGCAGGTGGACGCCCTCGACCCGCGGGGAATAGACGAAGATCTCGAACTCCGGCCGGGGCTCGGGCAGGTCGGCGATCTTCTGCGGCAGCAACTTCAGCGCGATCGTGGCCCGATCCGGCTGGTACGCGTTGGTCCGCACCGCCGCCTCGATCACCGCGAGGTAGGACCGCACGATCCGGTCGTGGTCCAGGCTGGCCACGTCGTTCAGCGCGGTCTTGATCTTGGCGCCGAGCGCGGCGGTCTGCTCAGCCCTGGCTGCCGCGTCGAGATCGCGGGCCGGGTCGAACTTGGTCTCGAACAGCGCGATCAGGGCGCGAGCCAGGTCCACGTTGGCCGCCAGCGCCTGGGAGAGATAGGTCTGGCTGTACGTCGACCCGCCCTGCCGCAGATAGCGTCCGATGGTGCGCAGCACGGCCACCTGACGCCAGGTCAGGTCGGCACCCATCACCAGCGCGTTGAAGCCGTCCGACTCGCTGTCGCCGTCGTAGGACGCGGCGAAGGCCGCCATGAACTGGTCCCGGGCCTCCAACGTCCACCTGGTCGCCACCGCGTCCCGGCCGCCCGGGACCCGCAGCCCGAGGTCGTAGATGAACGCGCGCTCGTCGCCCGGCAGCTGGAGCTCGTACGGGATCTCGTCGATCACGTCGACCCCGAGCAGGGTCAGGTGCGGCAGCAGCTTGGACAGCGACAGGGTCGCCTCGCGGCGGAAGATCTTGAGCCGCAGGTCGGCCTCGTCCTCGGCGCGGTCCGGAACGAACATGGCCATCGCCATCCCGTCGCGCTCCCCGCTCAGCGCGGCGATGTCCTTCAGCGCCTGCTTGGGGGTGTAGTCCTCCTTGTAGCCCTCCGGCAGCACCCCGATGAGCGCGACCAGTTGCTCGGCCGAGACCGTCCGACCGTCCGCGGTGGTGATCTCCTGACCGGCCACCAGGTCGGCGAACTCGTCGTTCCAGGTCCGGGTAGCCAGCGTCAGCTCGCGCTCCAGCGACCGGACGTCGAAGTCCGGCAACGCATCGCCGACCGGCATCCGGACGACGAAGTGCAGCCGCGCCAGCACCGATTCGGTCACCCGCGCGGTGTAGTCGATCGTCTTTCCGCCGAGCCGCTCCAGCAGGATGTCCTGCATCCGGTTGCGGACCGCCGTGGTGTAGCGGTCCCGGGGCAGATAGACCAGACAAGCGAGGAAGCGCTCGTACTGATCGCGGCGGACGAACAGCCGGACCTGCCGGCGTTCGGTCAGGTGTGCGGCCTTGTCGACCGTGGTGGCGAGCTCGGCGACGGGTGCCTGGAACAGCTCGTCGCGCGGATAGCTCTCCAGCACGTCCATGATCGACTTGCCGCCGTGGCTGTTCTGGTCGTAGCCCGAGCGGCGCAGCACCTCCTGCGCCTTCTGCCGCAGCAGCGGCACCCGGAGCACGGACTCGGAGTAGGCCGACGACGAGAACAGGCCGAGGAACCGGCGCTCACCGACGACGGTGCCGTCGGCACCGAACAGCCGGAACCCGAGGTAGTCCAGATAGGCCGGCCGGTGCACCCGGGACTTGTGGTTGTCCTTGGTGATCATCATCACCGCCGGGTGCTTCGCCTTCGGCCAGGCGTGGAACGCGTCCGGCGCGTCGGCGTCGGCTCGCAGGATGCCGAGCCCGGTGGACTGCACCGGCTCATACGTCGGCGCGTCCATCTGACCGACCTGCTTGTACTCCCTGTAGCCGAGGAACGTGAAGTGGTTGTCGATCAGCCAGCGCAAGAACTCCCGGGCCTGCAGCGCCTCGTCGTGCCGGCCGTCGGTGCCGGCCAGCTGGTCCAGCAGCTCGAGCGTCTCGTCGGCACGGGTGATCATCTTCGACCAGTCCTGGACGGCCTCCTCGACCAGCCGCAGCACCTCGACCAGCCCCTGCTCCAGCGCCGGGACGAGGCTGTCGTCGACGGCCGTCCGCGCCGGGGGCAGGATCTCCAGGTGCATCCAGGACTCGGGCAGCACGGTCGGGTCGCCCTTGGCCTCGGTCGCGGTGACGACTCCCCGCAGCTCTCCGCTCAGGTCGCGGCGGACCAAGAATTGGGGGTGGAAGACCTCGCGGATGCTCCAGCCCTGGCGGAGCACCTCCATCGTGACCGAGTCGACCAGGAACGGCCGGTCGTCGGTGACGATCTGGACCACGGTCGTCCCGCCCGCGGACCACCCGTCGGCGGCCGAGCTCGGGGTCCGGATGTCGATCGTCGCCCGGGCCGACGGCCGGTTCATGGCGGTCCGGTAGTGGCTCTCGACCAGGCCGAGCAGGTCGTCCACGCTGCGTTCGTCGATGTCGGCCGGGTCGACGTGACGGAAGTAGTGATCGAGGAAGACCCGGACCCGCTCCGGGTCCTGCCCCAGCTCGCCGGCGATGGCCGCTCCGCGCGAGGCCACCTCCGCCAGCTTCTCGGCCTTCAGGTTCTCCTGCTCCAGCTCGAAAGTGGTCACGACGTCCTCTGCCTCGACTCCTCGACCCACCGCATCGTGGGCTGTAACCGACCCTAGCCCCGATATCCCCCGATCTCGCCCCCACCTCCGGCGTCGCGGCAGCGAATGTGTCTCACCGGTGGGATGACATGATGGTCGGGTGGACATCTCCTCGACCATCGAGTTCGCCGCAGAGCCGGATCGTGTGTACGCCATGATGACCGACCCCGACTACCTCGAGCAGGTGTGCGAGGCGAGCGAGGCAACGGCGTACGACGTCTCCGTTGCCGGGGCGAAGACCACCACGAACCGGACCCTCCGGGCGCCGGCGGCCGCCGCGAAGTTCACCGGCCCGGACCTGCCGGTGGTCGAGGAGGTGAGCTGGGGCCCGGACAAGGGCGACGGCTCCCGGGACGGGGCCCTCAAGCTGACTATCCCGGGTCAGCCGGTCACGATGAACGGCACGATGGCGCTCGGTCGTGGCGGCCCGGGCACCCGGGTCGTGCTGACCGGGCAGCTGAAGGTGAACATCCCGCTGCTCGGCCGCAAGCTGGAGGAGTCGGCGGCACCGGCGGTGCTGGCCGGGTTCCGGGTGCAGCAGAAGGTCGGCAACAGCTGGCTCGAGGGCTGAGCCGCCGGGCTCGCAGAGTTCGCGTGCCGTGTGCGAATCTGCACACGCGATAGCCCGTGCGAGCCCGGATAGCCGGTGCGGACGTCGTCGGAGTCCGGCGCGCCAGAGGGCGGGTGCTATCCCATATGTGGATAGCGGTGGTCGGTCGGCGGCACCAGGGTCTCCTTGATCGACCGTGGGCTGGCCCACCGGATCAGGTTCCACATCGACCCTGCCTTGTCGTTGGTGCCCGAGGCCCGGGAGCCACCGAAGGGCTGCTGGCCGACGACGGCGCCGGTCGGCTTGTCGTTGAGATAGAAGTTCCCCGCGGCGTGCCGGAGCACGTCGGCGGCCTGGGCGAGCGCCGCCTGCTCGGTCGCCAGGATCGAGCCGGTGAGGCCGTACGGCGAGGCTTGGTCGACCTCGGTCAGGATCCGTCCGAAGTCCGCGTCGTCGTACACGTGCACGCCGAGGATCGGGCCGAAGAACTCGGTGGTGAAGATCTCGTTCCGCGGGTTGCCGGAGACGATGATCGTCGGGCGGACGTACCAGCCGGTGCTGTCGTCGGTGCTGCCGCCCGCCACGATCTCGGTGTCGCCGGAGCTGCGCGCCCGGCCGATCGCCTCGGTGTGCTTGGTGAAGGCGCGGCGATCGATCACGGCGGACGTGAAGTTGCCGAGGTCGCGGACGTCCCCGACGGCCAGGCCGTCGGTGATCCCCACCAGGTCGTCCTTGATCCGCTGCCAGACGCTCCTGGCGACGTACGCCCGGGAGGCGGCCGAGCACTTCTGCCCCGAGTACTCGAACGCACCCCGGACCAGCGCGGTGACCGTCGCGGCCGGGTCGGCACTCGGGTGGACCACGACGAAGTCCTTGCCGCCGGTCTCCCCGATCAGCCGCGGATAGCTGCGATACGTCGCCAGGTTGTGACCGACGGTCCCCCACAGCCGCTGGAAGGTGGCCGTCGAGCCGGTGAAGTGGATCCCGGCCAGCCGCGGGTCGGCCAGCGCCACCTCCGACACCGCGACGCCGTCGCCGGGCAGCATGTTGATCACCCCGGGCGGCAGCCCGGCGGCCTCCAGCAGGTCCATGGTGACGTGCGCCGCGTACTGCTGGGTCGGGCTCGGCTTCCAGACCACGGTGTTGCCCATCAGCGCCGGTGCGGTCGGCAGGTTGCCGGCGATGGCGGTGAAGTTGAACGGGGTGATCGCGTAGACGAAGCCTTCCAGCGGACGGTAGTCGGTCCGGTTCCAGACACCGGGTGAGGAGATCGGCTGATCGGCGAGGATCTGCCGGGCGAAGGACACGTTGAACCGCCAGAAGTCGATCAGCTCGCAGGCCGAGTCGATCTCGGCCTGCTGCACGGTCTTGCCCTGGCCGAGCATGGTCGCGGCATTCAGCCTGTCCCGCCACGGTCCCGAGAGCAGGTCGGCCGCGCGAAGGAAGACGCTGGCCCGGTCGTCGAAGCTCAGCCGTGACCAGTCCGCCGCCGCCTCGCCGGCGGCCTCGACCGCCTCGGCCGCGTCGGCCTGAGTCGCCGTCCGTGCCACCCCGAGCACGTGCCGATGGTCGCTCGGCATGGTCACCTCGAATGGCTCGCCGCCGGCCGGTCGGCGGTCGCCGCCGATCGCCGCGGTCAGCTCGATCGGCTCGGCGCCCGCGCGTCTTGACAGCTCGGCCTCGATGCTCGCCCGCTCCGGACTGCCGGGGGCATAACTCTTGATCGGTTCGTTGCGAGGTCGGGGTACGTCGGTGATCGCGTCCACCTGTCGAGGCTATCGCCGGCGCCGTGCTCCGGGTGGTTCCGGCCCCTCCTCCTCGACCGCCACACACCCCCGGCTGCCGCTTCGCACCCCGGACCAAGGGTGTGCGGCAGCAGTCCGCGGTGTGAAGCGCATGGCTGGTGGCTCGATCCTTCGCCGCTGGCTCCAGCTGACGGTCGCTTCAGCTGATGGCTGCCCTGGAGTCGAACTGGTGCTGGCTGACGTTCACCGTCGCGGCGCTGTTCACCGGGAACGGCTGGCCCTCCATCAAGGCGCCGACCCAGGTCTTCAGCTCCCCCGCGGTGCTCCGCCCGCTGGTGCCGTCGACGAAGGTCTGCATCGGCTTGGGATCGAAGTCCCAGTAGTCGTAGTACGTCGCCGTGCCCTGGAACTCCGCCAGGTCGCCGGTACGTCCCTTGGTCACGGTCAGCGTGCCGTCGAGGGTGACGGTGAAGTTGCCCAGGGTCTGGTTCTTGTTCGCCCCTCCGTGGCCGCGGGCACCGCTGATCGGCGCGGTGAACTGCTTGTACTCCGTGCTCGGCGCCGGATCGGCCTCCGCCTGGGCCAGCAGCCGGTTGCGCGCCTCGCGGACGGCCGGGAACCAGAAGACATTGGTCTGCGCGTCGACCTCGATCATCTCGGCTCTGGTCAAGTTGTAGGCACTGCCGGTGGCGTGCATGTAGTGGTTGATCAAGGACCGCGGCAGCCCGGGGTCGGCCTGGGCCAGCATCGACCCGTCGAAGACTCCGCGGTCCCACATGTCACCGAGCCAGCCGCGCTGGACGACCACCGTGGTCGCCTGGTTGCCGGCGGAACGCTGCAGGCCGAGCAGCAGCTGCGGCACCGAGGCGGCGAGGTATCGCGAGTTGTCGCCACGAGGCGTGACCGCAACCGGCTCGGACCGCTTGCCGTGGTCTGCCGAGCTCGGATCGGCCTGGTGACGATGCATGTCATTGGCCACGATAGGGTCGGCAGTCGGCCGTCGGACCTGGCGCGCAGACCACCCGCGGGGCACGAATCGCTGCCCGAACGGGCAACCGCCTTCCGGTTGCCCGTCCGCCCGACGTGCGCCGGACCGGCTGTCCGCCCGGCGGCTGACGAACGGCGGCTGACGAACGGCGGCTCGGAGTCCTAGGCTCGGACCGTGCTCGCCGTCGGGGTGCTGGGTCCGGTCGAGGCACGGCGGGACGGCGTCCTTCTCAGCCTGCCGGCAGGAAAGACGACCGAGCTGCTGGCTCGGCTCGCGCTGGACGCCGGGCGGCGGGTCAGGGTCGACGTTCTGGTGGACGATCTGTGGGACGAACCCACGGCCCGCAACACCTTGCAGTCGAAGGTGTCTGCGCTGCGCCGATCGATCGGCAAGGAGTTCGTCGTCGGATCGGCCGAGGGCTACCAGCTCGCGCTGCCGCCGGACTGTGTCGACGCCGTGCGGGCCGTACGGCTGGCGTCGACCAGCGCGGACGCCAGGACGGCCGGCGACATCGCGGCGGCGCTCAGCGCCGCGCAGGAGGGCTTGGCGCTGTTTCGGGGCGAGGTGCTGCCCGACGCCGGCGCCTGGGCCGCGGCGCACCGTACCCGGTTGGGCGAGGTGCGATCGAGCCTGTTGGAGCAGATGTTGGCGGCCCGGGTCGACCTGGGCGCCGGCGGGGAGATCGTCGCCGAGCTCGAGTCGGCGATCGAGAGCGATCCGCTCCGTGAGGGGCTCTGGGCGACCTTGATCACGGCGCTGTACCGGGCCGGGCGGCAGGGCGACGCGTTGGCTGCGTACGCGCGGGTGCGGCGGCGGCTGGTCGACGAGCTCGGCGTGGAGCCGGGGCTCGCGCTGCGATCGCTCGAGCGACAGGTCCTGCAGCAGAGCCCGCAACTGGGCGCCGGCGGCGCGGCCGCGAGGGAGGCTCGCCCGCTGGCGGGGCCGGGCAACCTGCCAACACCGGAACCACCCGGCATCGGTCGGCTCGGCGATCTCGACGACGTGACCGCCGCCCTCGGGCCACATCGGCTGGTCACGATCCTCGGGCCGGGCGGGATCGGCAAGACGAGGCTGGCGCTGGAAGTCGCGCACCGGCTCGATCCTCCGCCGGGCGGCGTCTGGCTGGTCCGCCTCGACGGGGTCGACGCGGGGGCCGACCTCTTCACCCTCGTCGCGGAGACACTACACGTGGCCGGCGGCGCGCGAGCGGTGCAGGAGCGGCTGTCCGGCGCCGAGACCGTCCTGGTCCTGGACAACTGCGAGCACCTCGCGGCCACGGTGGCGCCGTTCGTTCGGTTGCTGCTCGACGCCGCACCGCGGCTCCGCGTGCTCGTCACGAGCCAGGCGCGACTCGGCCTGCTCGACGAGCATCCGCACGTGTTGCTGCCGCTGAGCCAGCAGGACTCGGTGACACTGTTCTCGCGCCGCGCGGGCGAGCAGCGCCGCCAGCTCGCGCTGGATCCCGACACCGCCGCCGCCGTCGAGGAGATCTGCCGCTCGCTGGACGGGCTGCCGCTGGCCATCGAGCTCGCTGCCGCACGCGTACGGTCGCTGTCGATCCGTGACATCGCCAGGCGACTCGACAGTCGCTTCACCCTGCTCCGGGACCCGAGCAGCGCCCGGCCGGAGCGACGCCGCGCCTTGGTCGGCGCGATCGGCTGGAGCTACGACCTGCTCTTCCCCGACGATCAGCGGGCGTTGTGGGGGCTGTCCTGCTTCGCCGGAAGCGCATCGCTGAGCGCCCTGGAGCATGTCCTGGCCGCGCTCGCCGTGCCGGCAGAGGCGGTCCTGGACACGATCGGTCGATTGGTCGATCGATCGCTGGTCAGCCTGGATGCCGGGCCGGACGGTGAGGTGCGCTACCGGCTGCTCGACAGCATCCGGCTCTACGCCGCGGACCGTCTAGGGGAGGCCGGGCTGCAGGACATCGCCTCCGCCGCGCACGCCGCCTGGTATGCGCGGACCGCGGCCTGGTGCGACGCGCACGTCCGCGCGGCCGCGCAGCCCGCGTGCCTCGCCATCGCCCGCGCGGAACGCGCCAACATAGACGCGGCCCTGTCGTGGTGCACCCGCCACGATCCGCTTCTGGGGCTGCGTATCGCCAACGGCTTCGGCTGGACCTGGGTCATCCTGGGTGACGGGACGGCCGGCGCGAGCCGGGTGCGCAACGCGATCGTCGAGCAGGCGCCCCCGGCCGACCAGGTCACCGCGCTGCTGCTGGCGTCGTGGCTGGAAGCCTCGACCGGGAACGTGGAACTCGCGCAGGCCGAGCTCGACCGGGCTCGGCGGCTTGCCGCCCGGCCGGCGACGTCCCGGGACCGGCGCGGCGCCGACCGGTCACCGACCACGGACGTGCCTGCCGAGGTCGCGCTTGCCGACATCGACCGGCATCAGGCGTTCCTGGCCATCCAGGAGGGGCGCCCAGAACTGGCGCGAAGCGCGGCGGCCGGCAGCGTCGTGATCTACCGCTCGTGCGGGCTGGCCTGGGGTACGGCGGCGAGCCTGCTGCTCGACGCCTTCGGCTCGATCATGCTGGGCGACCCGACCACAGCGACCCGTGACGCGACCGAGGCGCTCGAGATCTTGCTCCCGATCGGCGACTCGTGGGGAGTGGTCCACGCCCAGGCGATGCTGGGGGCGATCGCGCAGGCCGAGCACCGCTTCGACGACGCCGGTCGAGCGCTGGAACGTGCCGCCGACGAGTCGGCGGCGATGGGCTTTCTCGGCCAGGCGGCGCTGCACCGCACGACCCTGGCCCGGGTCCGGCACCGAGCTCGCGACCCGCGCGCAGAGCGGTCCTATCTGGACGCCCTCGAGGCGGCGGCGGCATGCGGCGACGGCCGGCTCGCCGCAACCGCCCGGGTCAATCTCGCCCGGCTTCGCCGGTCCGCGGCAGACCAGGCAGGCGCGGTGAGCCTGCTGCAGGAGAACGAACGCTGGTACGCCGTCACCGGCGGCGGCGACTTCGCCCTCCTCACCAGCTGCCTGCTCGCGGCGACCCGTGACGACGCGGCCGCGCTGACGACCGTGCTGGCGCAGGCGAAGACCGATGGCAATGCCGAGGTCGCCGTCCACGCGCTCGACGCGCACGCCCGGCTGGCCGTCGCGGCCGGCGACGACTCGCTCGCTCGAGCCCTGCTCGCCGAAGCCGACGCACTCGCGCCCAGCGCAGCCCATGCGCTCGACGAAGCCGACCGCACCGACGCCGCCGCGGCCCGCCTCGCGCTCGCCGGTCGATAGCTCAGCGGCTCACCGGACGACGAACTGGTGTCGGACTCGCCGCCGCGGCCGCACGCGGCGCGATGTCAGCGAAGGCCGAGTCGCTTGTCCTCGTCCGTGGCGTCGCTCGCGTGGCCGTCGTTGCCTCCGTAGCCGGCCTCGATGTCGGCCTCGTGCGACGTGTCGTCCTCCTCCTCGGCCACTCCGGCCCCTCCCGCACCGGCCCCTGCCGTGGTCTCGTCGGCATCGTCGAAGCCCGCATCGACGTCTGCATCGTGCGAGTCCCGTGCTCGCGGATCGTCGTCAACCTGGTCGCTCATCGTCAGCCTCTGCTTCCTCCGCACGATCTGGTTCGCCGCGGTCGCTACAGCCCATACCCGAGTTGTCTCCGGTCAGACCCGATCGGGCACGGCTCGTCTCAGCCAGCGCACCGACGCCAGATCGCTAGAGGCACCGCCGGGCGGCGACTACATCGCCTTGGCCTTCTCGGCCTCCTCGCGCCGCTTCTTGGCGGCCTCGACCGAGGCGCGCAGGGCCGCGACCAGGTCGACGACCTCGGCCTCCTTCGGCGCCTCCTCGGTCGCCTCGACCAGCGGAATCCCGTCCGCCTTCGACTGCACGACCGCCTCCAGCGCCTCGCGGTAGGCGTCGGTGAACTCCTCGGGGTGGAAGTCTCCCGCCAGCGCGTCGATGAACGACTGCGCCATGGTGACCTCGGCATCGGAGACGGTGACGTTCTCCGGCGGCGCGGCGAACGAGCCGTCGCGCAACTCGTCCGGCCACAACATCGTGTGCATCAGCAGCACGCCGTCCTTGGGCCGGACCAGCGCGAGCGACTCGCGGGACCGCAGCGCGACCTTCACCACCGCCGCCCGGCCGGACTTGATCAACGCGTCCCGGAGCAGGACGTACGGCTTCGCCCCGGGCCCCTCGGCCTCGAGGAAATAGGTCTTGTCGAAGTACGTCGGGTCGACCTCGTCCTCGGCCACGAACTGGACCACCTCGACGGCCTTGGTCGTGCTCAGCGGGAGGTTGTCGAAGTCCTCCTTCTCCAAGATCACCATCCGGCCGTCGGGCAGCTCGTAGCCTTTGGCGATCTCGGCGAACGGGATCTCCTTGCCGCACTTCTCACAGACCCGCTTGTACTTGATCCGGCCGCCGTCCTCGGGGTGCACCTGACGGAAGCTGATGTCCTTCTCCTCGGTCGCCGAGAAGAGTTTCACCGGAATGGTGACCAGGCCGAAGGAGATCGCGCCCTTCCAGATTGATCGCGGCATGCCGCCAAGTCTGCCCGATCCGCTCAGCCGGCGGGCTCAGGCAACCGATCCAGTTCGGTCGGGGCGAACCAGAGCAGGTCGCTGTCGTCCAGCAGAGCCTCGATCCGTACGTCGTCCACGACCTGGTCGAAATCCCGCCCGGTCGCGAGCGTCCTGGCCCGGGCCACCCGATCGGCGCTGCCGGACTCGTCGGCGAACAGCGCCGTCACCTGCGTCCAGCCGAGCCCGTCCAGCTCCACCCGGCCGAAGCCGTCCTCGCCACCGGGCGGCGCCGCCAGCTCCGCGGCCAGCACCAGCCGGAGCGGATCGGAGCCGGTCAGCAGCGCCGTCACACCGGCATAGGCCAGCGCCGTGTACTCCGCGTCCTCGTCACCGGCGCCGAGGTCGTGGGCCCGCAGCAGGCCCGGCGTGACCGCGTGAGCGGCGATCGGTCCCTCGATCCGGCCGTCGTCGCGCAATGCGCGGGCCCGTTGCCGGTCCACCGCGACGTACGCCATGGTCATCGCCGGCGCCTCAGTCCGAGGCCGGCGGTGCCGGCTTCTTCGCCGGCCGGCTCGCCTTCGTCGGCGCCGATTTCTTCACCGGTGTGCGTTTCGCGGCCGGGCGCAGGGTGGCCGCGCCCAGGTTGCCGGCGGTGCTGGCCAGCTTGCGCACCGCGGCCCGCTTCTGACCGGACGTCTTCTTCGCCGCCTGCTGCTCGCGCAGCGCGGCCTTCTTGGCGGCGGCCTTCTTGGCGGCGGGCGTGGCCTTGCGGGTCGGCTGCCGCAGCGACCCGGCCCGCACCGTGGTGTCCAGCAACTCCTCCAGCGCGTCGTCCATGCACTGGACGAGTACATCCAGGTCGCCGACCGCATCCCGGTCGGCGTTGATCCCGATGCAGACCTCGCCGTCGTAGGAGGTGACCCCGATCGCCAGCAGGTGCCCGGACGCCAGCGGCAGCACGGGGAAGCTGCTGATCAACCGCGACCCGGCGGCATACATCGGCACCTGCGGGCCGGGGACGTTGGTGATCACCACGTCGTGCTGCTTGCGGACCACCTCCGCGGCCACCCGGACGCCGAGCGCGTGCAGCGTCGTCGGGGCGAAGCCGGCGATGTCGGAGATCGTCCGGGCGCCCACCGCGCGGCCGGACTCCCGGTGTGCCTGGGTGCCGAACGCGACCTGGTGCAGCCGCATCAGCGCATTCGGCTCGCCGATCGGCAGGGGCTGCAGGTGTGGTGCGACCGAGCTGCCGAGCGAGGTCGGCACGCCTTCCTCCTCGGTCACGCTCATCGGCACCAGTGCGGTGACGGTCGCTCCCGCGCTGAGCGACTCGCCCCGGGTGAGCAACCAGGACCGGAGCCCGCCGGCGATCATGCCCAGCACCACGTCGTTGATGGTGTGGTTGTGTTCGCTCCGGATGGCCTTCAGCTCCGCCAGCGGCACGCAGAGCGTGGCCACCCGGCGTTGCTCGGACAGCATCCCGCTCAGCGGGGAGCCCGACGGTGGACGGGTGCCGCGCAGCGCGTCGGCGGCCAGCGAGCCGACGGCGGCGCCCAGCCCGCCGACCGCGTCGCCCACCGCCACCGCGACGCCGAGCGCACCCATCAGCACGCCGCGGGCGTTCTGCACGGCGCGAACCGGGTCCTGCGCGCTCTCCAGCAACGCGCCCGCGACCAGCTCGACCGCCGACGGCTCGGCCAACGGTCGCCAGGTCGACTCCGCCCGACCGCCCGGCGGGACCGCCGGATCGGCCTCCGCGTCGAGCAGCACCTGACCGATGTCGACGGTGTCGATCCCGTCCACCAGGCAGAGGTGGGACTTGGCGACCAGGGCGAACCGGTCGCCCTCCAGCCCCTCGACCAGATACATCTCCCACAGCGGCCGGGACCGGTCCAACCGGCGCGCCAGCACCCGGCCGACGAACTCGCGCAGCTGCGCGAACGTGCCGGGCCGCGGCAGCGCGGACTGCCGGACGTGGAAGGTGAGGTCGAAGTTCTCGTCGTCGACCCAGATCGGGCTGGCCAGCCGGCCGGGCACCTCGCGGATCCGCTGCCGATAGCGCGGCACGAACTCGATCCGTTGCCGGACCAGGGCGATCAGCCGCTCGTAGTCGAAGCCGTCGGGTCCCGGGTCGAATACGTCGATGGTGCCGACGTGACCAGGGGTGTGCGTGGTGTCCAGGGCGAGCATCGACACTTCGAGGGGGCTGAGCCGTTGTGGCACGTCGGTCTCCTCTCCGCTCGGCAGCGTCGTGGCCCGGGCCCGGACAGGCCTACCGTACTAGGGCGCGGCTGACGATCCATGATCGGCTGCGCGCCGGCATGACCGGCTGCGCGACTGTTCTGACCCACCTCGGCCTCCCGGGAACGTACCGGGCCGCTCGTTCGTGCCCGGTGGAGATGGTGGCGCGCGCCGCTCGATACGGTGGCGCCCGAAAGTCCACGACCGCAGAGTCCGAGCACGAGGTAATCAGGTGTCCAGGTTGTCCTGTTCGATCCGCCCGATCCGCGATCGGGGGCCGGCGCTGGCCGCGGCCGTAGCGCTCTGCCTGGTCGGCTTTGCGACCGCGTGCACGCCGGCGCCGAGCGGTCCGGCGGCCTCGCCGAGTGCGGCCGCATCGAGCGCCCCGCCGACCGGAGCGCCGGCGTCGCCCTCGGGCTCGGCGAGCGCGGCCGGCCTGACCATCGACATCACCATCGCCGACGGCAGGGTGACCCCGAACGCGGAGAAGATCGACGTCGCCCAGGGCACCACGGTCACCTTGAACGTGACCAGTGATCAAGACGACGAGATCCACGCGCATACCGCCGGCGACGGCTACGAGCTCGAGGTGAAGGCCGGCGAACCGGCCACCGGCAGCTTCGTCGCCGCCGACACCGGCAGCTTCGAGATCGAGTCGCACCACCTCGAGAAGGTCATTGCCATCCTGAACGTCCGCTGATGCCAGCGCTGGTTCCCCAGCAGCTCATCCCCCTGCACGGGATCGGCACCCGGCACGACCTGCCGTTGCCGTTCTCGTTCGTGGTCGCCGGTGCCGCCGCGGCGCTGGTGCTCTCGTTCGTGATCTTGTTCTTCGCCTGGCGGCAACCGCGGTTCCTCAGCCCGGGCGGACGTACGCTCGCTGCGCTGACCCGGCTGGCCGACGCGCCGGCCGTGCGCTGGACGCTGCGCGGGCTGATGCTCGCGGCCTTCGTCTGGGCCGGGCTCGGGCTGTTCGCGGGCCAGGACCGGCTGACGAATCCGGCGTTCGGCTTCGTGTACGTGTGGATGTGGGTCGGTCTGGTCCCGCTGTCGATCCTGCTCGGACCGTTCTGGCGGGTGCTGAACCCGATCCGGACGATCCACCGCGGACTGGCCGCGCTGGCCCGGGTCGACCGCAGAGACGGCCTGTTCGACCTCGGCGACCGAGTCGGAGTCTGGCCCGCAACGCTCGGGCTGTTCGGGTTCGCCTGGCTCGAGCTGATCGAGCCGGACCGGACCACTCTCGCCGTCGTCCGGGTCTGGGCCCTGGTCTGGCTGGTCACGTTGATCATCGGCGCGGTGCTGTTCGGCGACCGCTGGATCGGCGCCGCCGACCCGTTCGAGGTCTATGCGACGACGGTCGCCCAGCTCTCGCCCTGGCGGCGGGTCGACGGGTCGCTGCGACTGGTGAACCCGTTGGCGGGGTTGAGCTCCTGGGACCCGCCGCCGGGCTCGGCGGCGGTGGTCGCCACGCTGCTCGGCTCGACGGCGTACGACAGCTTCAGCAACAACACCCGCTGGATCCAGACCGTGCAGACCTCCGACGTCAGCTCCCTGGTCTGGGGCACCGGCGGGCTGCTGACCATGATCGCGATCGTGCTGGTCACCTTCACCTTCGCGGCGCTGTGGATGTATCGCTACCAGTTGGACCCGGACCTGACTCCTGGCGACTTCCCGCGGCTGATGGCGGGTTCGGTGGTGCCGATCGTGATCGGCTACGCCGTCGCGCACTACTTCACCCTGCTCGTGGTCGAGGGCCAGCGCACCGCGATCAACTGGTCCGACCCGATGGGGCTCGGCTGGAACGTGTTCGGCTCCGCCGGCATGGGGGTGAACCAGCAGATCTTCAACCATCCCACGGCGATCGCCCTGGTGCAGGTGATCGCGATCGTGGGCGGGCACGTGCTCGGCATCGTCGCCGCGCACGAGAAGTCGCTCCAGCTCGTTCAGCCGCGGCACGCGCTCGTGGCCCAGCTCCCGATGCTCGCGGTGATGGTGTTCTACACCTGCTCCGGACTGCTGTTGCTGTTCTCTCCGTGAGCTTGATAGCTTTGTCAAGACAAACTCCCCCACCCTGTTGCGAAGGTTCGCCATGAGCTCAGCGCCCAGCTCCGACAGCCGTCCGCTCCGCGTCGGCATCATCGGCTTCGGCTGGATGGGCCAGGTCCACGCGCGGGCGTACGCCCGGCTCGCCCAGCACTTCCTGGACCTGCCCGTACGTCCCGAGCTGGTGGCGATCGCCGATAACGCCGCCGACTCCCGGCTGGCCTCGGCGGTGGCCGCGTTCGGCTTCCGCGATGTGCACGCCGACTGGCGCGAGCTGGTGGCCAGGGACGACATCGACCTGGTCAGCGTGACCGGTCCCAACTTCATCCATCGCGACGTGTCTGTCGCCGTCGCGCGGAGCGGGAAGCACCTGTGGGTGGAGAAGCCGGCCGGCCGGGACGCCGCCGAGACCCGAGAGATCGCCGCCGCCGTCGCGGCCGCCGGGGTCCGGTCGGCAGCCGGGTTCAACTATCGCAACGCGCCAGCGGTCGAGCGCGCCAAGGCACTGATCGCCGACGGCCGGCTCGGTGCCGTCCGGCACGTCCGGGTGCGGCTGCTGGCCGACTACGCGGCCCATCCCGAGGGAGCGCTGACCTGGCGCTATCAGAACGCGTGGTCCGGGTCCGGCGTGGCCGGCGACCTGGTCAGCCACGGTGTGGATCTCGCCCGATACGTCGTCGGCGAGATCAGCGAGCTGATGGCCGACACGGCGATCTTCATCCCGCAACGTCCTGCCCTCACCGGCGTGGCCACCGGCCACAACTCGCGCGGCGGCGGCGAGCTGGGCGCGGTGGAGAACGAGGACTACCTGTCCGCGCTGCTCCGCTTCGACGGTGGCGCCCGGGGCGTGCTCGAGTCCTGCCGGACGTCGGTCGGCGAGCAGTGCACGTACGGCATCGAGGTGCACGGCGGGCGCGGCGCCCTCGCCTGGGACTTCCGCCGGATGGGTGAGCTCCAGCTCTGCCTGGACCAGGACGTCGCCGACGCCTCCTACACCTGCGAGTACGTCGGCCCCCGCGCCGGTGAGTTCGGCGCGTTCCAGCCGGCCGGCGGGATCGCGATGAGTTACGACGATCTCAAGGTGATCGAGGCGCACCGGCTGATCAGTTCGATCGTCACCGGTCGTCCGGTCGGCGCCACCATCGCCGACGCCGTGGTCGCCGCCGAGCTGGTCGACGCCATGCTCGAGTCCTCCCGCACCGGCCGCTGGCTCCGCGTCGACCCGGTCCCAATCCCCGCCTGAAAGCTCGACCCCGCCACCCGACCCCCGCCCGACCCCCGCCCGACCCCCAGGCGTCCCGCCACCCCTCCCGGAAACTGTGCAGCTCCTGCACCGACACGCCGGTGAAAGCTGCAACAACTGCACACTTTCCGGGTGAGCCGAGTGGTCTCGAGCGGTCTCGAGCGCGTCCGAGGACCCGCGGACAATCCCGAGCGGGCCGCAGGACGCGCGGCCGCGAGTGAGGAGCGAGTTGCGCGCTG
>NZ_BAABAB010000017.1:0-270500 GCF_039537205.1 Microlunatus ginsengisoli
CCGCACCCACCACCACAACCTCCCAACGCCGAGGTGTTGCGATGACTACTGGAGACCGCCCGCTCACCGGCGAAGGTGCGCGAAGTCGCGCTACGCCGCGCGAAGTCGAGACAGGAGGCGGTCCGGGTCGCGCAGCGCCGCGAAACGGTCTGGTCGCGGCGCGGCGAGCTCAGCGGATCGTGTAGCCGCCGTCCACCAGCAGGTCGGCGCCATTGATCATCTGGGCCGCGGCGGAGGCGAGGAAGACCGCCGCGGCGGCGATCTCGTCGGGATAGGCGAACCGCCCGACCGGGATCTGCGCCTTCAGCGCCTCACCCTTCTCGCCCGCCCAGGCCTTGCGACCGAGATCGGTGAGCACGACCGTCGGGCTGATCGTGTTGGCGGTGACCCCGCGGCCCGCCCACTCCGACGCCAGCACCTTGGTCAGCCCGACCAGGCCGAACTTCGACGCGCAGTAGGCGGCGTGCTGGTCCAGTGCCACGGTGGCCGCCTGCGACGCGATGTTGATTACCGTCCCGCGGCCCTGCGCCAGCATCGCCCGGCCGACCACCTGGCACATCCGGAACGCGCCGGTCAGGTTGACCGCCAGGGTGAGGTCCCAGTCCGCGGCCGACAGATCCTCCGCCGGCGCCAACCGGGCGACCCCGGCGCAGTTCACCAGGATGTCGATCCGGCCGAGCTCCGCCAGGACGCGTTCGACGGCGGCGGTCACCGACGGCTCGTCGGTGACGTCGCAGCCGATGCCGACCGCGCCAGCCAGCTGTGCGGCCATCGTGGCGGCGGCGTGGTCCGCCGCGTCCAGGATCGCGACCCGGGCGCCCTTGGCGGCATAGGCCCGGGCGATCGCGGCGCCGATCCCGGATGCTCCACCGGTGACGATGGCCGTCCTCCCGGACAGCGAGAAGTCCAGGTCCACCGACGGCTCAGTCATGCCCGCCAGTCTGCTGCATCGAGCGACCGGTCAGGGAACGATGATCAGCTTTCCGCGGACGTGCCCGGTCCGGCTGAGCGCGAAGCCTCCGCCCCCTTCGCCGTCAGCCTGAGTAATTCTCGACCCGAGAAACGAGTGCCGGAGGGAGGCTGAGCGTGAAGTCACGTCGCCAGCCGGTTCTGCTGTCGAGTTTTCCTCGACAGCGACCTCCGCGCTGCTTCTCACCAACCCTCGGTGAGCACCTGGTCGAGCCGATCGACGAAGAAGTCGACGCTCTCGACCGTGATGCACAACGGCGGCTTCACCTTGAGCACGTTGGAGTGGTCGCCGGTGGCGTGCTCGATCACCCCGAGCTCGCGCAGCCGCTCGCAGATGGCGGTCGCCTCCGCGGTCGCCGGCTCCAGCGTCTCCGGATCACGGACCAGCTCGATGCCCTGGTAGAGGCCGCGGCCGTGGACGGTGCCGATCAGCCGGTGCCGGCTCGCCAGCTCGGCGAGCCGGGCGCCGAGGTGTGCGCCGACCCGCCGGGCGTTGCCCTGCAGATCCTCGTCGCGGATCGCGTCCAGCACCGCGATCCCGACCGCCGACGACACCGGGCTGCCGCCGACCGAGGAGAAGAACGCGCCCTCGGAGGAGAATCGCTCGGCCAGCTCGCGCCGGGTGACCACGAACCCGATCGGGTGGCCGTTGCCCGCGGCCTTGGCCATGGTGACCACGTCCGGCACGACGCCGTGCAGCTCGAAGCCCCAAAATGCGTCTCCGGTCCGGCCGTAGCCGATCTGCACCTCGTCGGAGATCGTCAGCCCACCGGCGGCACGGACCGTCTCATAGACCTGTGCCAGATAGCCGGCCGGCAGCTCCACCCCGCCGGCGTTGCCCGAGATCGGCTCGGCGACGAACGCGGCCGGACCGTCGGGCAGGCCATCGACGATCGCGCGGACCGCCTCCGCATAGCGATCGGCCGCGTCCGGTCCGCGATGGGCGCCGCGGAACTGGTTCGGCATCGGCACCAGGTGGATCCACGGCGGCCGGGTGTCCCGCGAGCTCGGGTTGTCGTTCAGCGAGGTGGAGATCTCGTCGGTCGCGGTGGTCCAGCCGTGGTAGCCCCCGGCCAGACAGATGGTGTCCTTCCGGCCGGTGGCGGTACGAACAATCCGCAGCGCCAGATCGACCGCCTCGCTGCCCGAGTTGACCAGCAGCACTGTGTCGAGCGGCTCGGGCAGCAGCGCGACGATCCGTTCGGCATAGTCGACGATTCCGGCGTAGGAGAACCGCGAGTTGGTGTTCAGCAGGCCGAACTGGCGGGCTGCCGACGCCGTCACGCCGGGATGGCTGTGACCCAGCACCGCGACGTTGTTGACCATGTCCAGATAGACCCGGCCCGAGGTGTCGATCAGGTGCTGCCGCCAGCCGCGCTCGATCCTCGGCGGTCGCGCGTAGTAGTGCTGCTGGACCCGGGCGAGCACGCGGTCGCGCCGGGCGACCAACTCGGTGCTGGAGGAGGTCGTCGCGTCCGGCCGTGCCAGGCCGAGCAGGGCGTACGCGTTCGGCGAGATCGCCTGCCAGGCCGCGGCCAGCGACGGCTCGACCACTCCGTCGGCGACCACGCCGGCCGGGGTCAGCTGGACGTGCAGGTGGGAGGGCAGCGGATGATCGTCGTCCGCCGCGAGCACGTGGCCCAGCACCTCCCCCGCGCGCACCAGGCTGCCCGTCTCGACGTCGGGTGCCAGCTCGGCAAGCGTGACGTCCACCTCGCCGGCGCGCAGTACGAGGTCGTGGGCCGAGGTCGCCACCACCACGCCGCCGGCCGGCGCGCGGACCTCGGTTCCGGCGGGGACGAAGGCGTCGGCACCCAGGTGGACGCTGGGCGTCTCGTCCGCGCTGTCCGGCACCACGAACGGCAGGGTCGCGCCGCCTCCGGTCACCGCGTACCCGTCGAGCAGCGCGGCCTCCAGCGCATCCCGCGTGGCCGCCGGGCTGGTCCAGGTGCCGTCGGGGAACAGTGTCGAGGTCACCGAGAAGTCGAGGAACGGCGCCTCGGGTGGCAGCTCGACGACGGCCCGATCGGCTCGCCAGCCGGCGACGGCGCGCGCCGCCGGACCGGGGTCGAGCCCGGTCGCCTGCCGGAGCGCAACCTCGGCCAGCGGGAACGGCACCGCGGCCGCCCGATTCAGGATGAGCCAGTCCAGCGGCTGCTCCTCGCGGGCGTACTCGTTGCCCGGGTCGGCGGCCAGGATGTCGTCGACGCTGGTGGCCAACACGGTGGCCCGGGCGGCGACCAGCGGCCAGACGGCAGCGATCTCCGCCTCGGTGAGCGGGGTAACGGCCTGGAAGCCGGCCACCACGGCGCACGCGTCCAGCAGCGGCGATCGTCGGGTCCGGGTCAGCAAGGACGTGAGGGCGGTGGCCAGATCGGCGACCAGCCAGCTCCGGACGACGTCGCCGAAGTCGATCACCCCCGTCGGCATCAGCCGTCCGGCCTCGTCCTTCGCGGCGACCACGTTGTAGTCCGCGAGGTCGGCGTGCACGACCTGGGACCGCAGCGCGGGCGCCAACGAATCGAGTGCCGCCCAGGCCCGCTCGCTCAGCCCGACAGCGGCCGCGCGCCGGCCGGGGTCCGCGACGGAGGTCGCCAACGTCTCGACCACCCGCGCCGCGTGCCGGCTGTCGTATTGCAGGATGCGGTCCGCGGCCGGGTGGTCGAAGCCGGACAAGGCGGCCGACAGCCGGGCCGCGAGCGCGCCGAACCGGCCGAGGGCGAGATCGCCGAGATAGCCGGCGTCGGAGAACATCTCGCCGGCCACGAAGGTCAGCAGCCGGACGTGATGATCGACGCCGCGGATCGGCACCCGGAGCAGATCACTGCCGTCCGTCGCAGCGACCGGAACCGGAACATCGAGTCCGGTGCCTGCCGCGGACAGGTGCTGCATGGCCTTGTTCTGCAGATCCAAGACGTCCGGGCCGAACGCGGGGTTCGCGATCTTGAGGACGTACGTCGTGGCGTCGGCAGTGCGGATCCGGAGATTGGTCTCCTGGTTGGAGCCGAGCGGCTTCGCGGTGCCCTCGATCCCGAACAGGTCGCGGGCGAGGGCTTCCGCCTCGCGCTCCGACACCGGGGTCGCGGGCGGCGTCTCGCCCCAGAACGGCGCGCTCACGGCTGCAACCTACCGATTGGGCCACCGACCTGCCACCGGATCGGGCGTCACGATCCAGCGGCGCCGGGCGGGGTGAGCGCGCGCAGCGCGGCATCCACGACCTCGGATCGCACCGACTCCATCGAGAAATCCTCGGGGAACAGCACCGCGCAGTCCTGGAGGCCGCCGAACGCGACGATGGCCCGGACCTGATCGCGTGGCTCGGTGCCCACCAGGACCTCGTCGAGCTGGATCCGCCAGGCGATCAGCTTCGGGATCAGATCGAGCCGGGTCATCACCTGCAGGTCGTTCACCACCCCGCGGAGCAGTCGTCGATGGACCAGGCAGAGATCGAAATAGCGCTCCAGCACGGCGCGCGGCTCGGCCAGCGTGCCGGCCTGGACCTCCTCGATCAGCCGCTGCTGGTCGTCGACCATCGGCTGGAGCAGCTCGGTGAGCAACTCGTCCTTCGACCGGAAGTGGTAGTACAGCGCCGCCTTGCTGATGCCGAGGCTCTCGGCCACCTCGCGCAGGCTGGTCTGGCCGTAACCGCCGGAGGCGAAGAGCTCGAGCGCAGCCTCCTTGATCGCCTCGCGGGAGTCACCCTCCAATCGCGGCACTACGCACCCTCCTGCGATCGACGAACGAGCCAATTCGCGCGTCACCCTATCCGCCAACGCGGCCATTGACTACCTGCCGGACGGTAAGTACCCTACTTACCGACCGGTAAGCAGTCGGGAGGGACAGGGATGACGATGACCACACGGGTCCTGATCTCGGGTGCGAGTGTCGGCGGACCGGCGGCCGCATACTGGCTGGCTCGTTCGGGGTTCGACGTGACGGTGGTGGAGAAGGCCGAGGCGGTGCGCGGCGGCGGCTATCCGATCGACCTCCGCGGCGTCGCCGTCGAGGTCGTTGCCCGGATGGGCCTGCTGGACGCGGTTCGGGCCCGGCACATCGCGACCAGACGGGTGACAGCGGTGAACCGGTCCGGGCGGCGGATCGCATCGATTCCGGCGCCAGCCGAGTTCGGGCCGTCGGGTCCCACCGCCGACCTCGAACTGCCGCGCGGGGAGCTCACCGCTCTGCTCTTCGAGGCATCGCGAGATCACGCCGAGTACGTCTTCGGTGACTCGATCGCCGCCCTGCAGCAGGACGGCGCCGCGGTCCAGGTGACATTCGAGTCCGGCCGGCAGGGCGCCTACGATCTCGTGGTCGGTGCGGACGGCGTCCACTCCAACACCCGGCGGCTGGCGTTCGGTCCGGAGGAGGCCTACCACCGCTATCTCGGGCACAGCTTCATCGGCTTCTCGGTGCCGAACACGTACGGGCTGGATCGCGAGGTCGTGCTGGCGAACTCGCCGGGTGCGCTCGCCGCGCTGTACGCCGCCGGGTCGAGGCCGGACCTGCACGTTCTGCTGGCCTTCCGCACGCGACTGCCCGAGCGCGCCGAGCTGGCCGACCGGAGCTACCAGCGCCGAGCGGCTCGTGCCGCCTTCGCGCGCGGTGGGAGTTGGACGGATCGGCTGCTCGACGCCCTCGACGAGGCTGAGGATCTGTACGTCGACACGGTGAGCCAGATCGTCATGCCGACGTGGCACCGCGGACACGTCGCCCTGATCGGCGATGCCGCCGCCGCGCCGTCATTCCTGTCCGGCGAGGGCACCAGCCTCGCGATCGTCGGCGCGTACGTGCTCGCGGCGGAGCTCGGCGCAAGCGATCCGGGATCGGCGATGCTCGGCTACGAGCGTCGCCTTCGGGACTACGTGCGGCGCAACCAGGCACTTGCCTCGACCTCGCGGAGGTTCCTGATTCCGGCGACCCGGGCCGAGCTGGTGCTCCGTGATTGCGGGCTGCGGCTGGGGCCGCTGCTGATCCGGTCCGGGCTCCTGGACCGTGCGCTCCGGACGGCGGCGAACGCGGTCGAGCTGCCCGACCCGCCGGCCCGCTGGTCACAACAGGCGGGTCGCCGAATCGAATAGACCACTGGCCCAGGGCCCACGTCCGAGGTCGGCTGTACGGTGGCCGGACTCGGGCGATCAACGAGGTGGGGGCTGTGGCACGTGAGCGACGACGCTGAACCGACGACCGCACCGGCGGTCGGCCTGGTCGCGGGCACGGAGGACTCCACCCCGCTGGTCTTCCGGGTGGCGATCGGCGCCGACGGCTACCTCCAGCTCGACGACGTCGTGCTGACCGTCCGCGACGTGCCCGGGGTCGGGCCGGTCAGCACCGCCGGCGTGGTCACCCAGGTGAAAGCGCGGCACGAGGGCGCCTCCTTCGGCTCCGACGTCTTCCTGATCTCCGACGGGGTGCTGCCGGCGCACGTCCAGGAGCTGGCCGAGGTGACCACGACCCGGGTCGACCCGGAGTGCTACATCCCGCCGCTGCCCGGCACGCCGGCGACGCGGGCCACCGGCGCCGAGCGGGACAAGGCGCTGTATTTCGACCAGATGGATCAGAAGGTGCCGATCGGGCTCGGACGCGACGGCGAGCCGATCTTCGTCAACCTGGAGTTCCTGGACGGCACCCGCGGCGCGCACGTCTCGATCTCGGGCATCTCCGGGGTCGCCACCAAGACCAGCTTCGCGCTGTTCCTGTTGCACGCCCTGTTCACCTCCGGGGTGCTGGGCCGGCGCAGCGTCAACGCCAAGGCGCTGATCTTCTCGGTCAAGGGCGAGGACCTGCTGTTCCTCGACCAGCCCAACATCCGGTTGGACGACGATCTGCGGGCCGACTATGACCGGCTCGGGCTGGAAGCGAAACCGTTCGGCTCGGTCGGCTTCTTCGCCCCGCCGACACCCGGCGACCGGACCGGCCGGCCGCAGGTGACCGGACGTACCTCCGGGGTGAACGCGTTCTGGTGGACGCTGGCCGAGTTCTGCGCGCAGGAGCTGCTGCCGTACGTCTTCGCCGACGTCGAGGACGAACGCAACCAGTACACGATGGTCGTCCACCAGGTCGCCACCCGGCTGCTGCGCGACGCCGTGCCGGCCGGGCGCGACGGCGCGGTCTCCGTCGCGGGAACGACCGTGCGGACCTGGCCGGAGCTGGTCGACCTGATCGCGGACCAGGTCACCGACGACGCCACCCGGCCCGAGTGGGCCGGACCGGTCACGGGCCAGGGCACGATCAACGCCTTCATCCGCCGGCTTCGCTCCAGCGTGCGGGCGCTGACCCCGATCCTGCGCGGCGATCTCACCGAGACCTCCGGCCGGACGATCGACACCGGCAACCAGCAGGTCACCGTGATCGACCTGAACAACCTGCCCGAGCGTGCCCAGCGGTTCGTGGTCGGTGTGGTGATCGCGGCCGAGACGGCCCGCAAGGAACGCGCCGGAGCCGGCGGCCTGCTGTTCACCATGATCGACGAGCTGAACAAGTACGCCCCGCGCGAGGGGAACTCCCCGATCAAGGACCTGCTGTTGGACATCGCCGAA
The DNA here is from genome assembly GCF_039537205.1 of Microlunatus ginsengisoli. Classification (NCBI taxonomy): domain Bacteria; kingdom Bacillati; phylum Actinomycetota; class Actinomycetes; order Propionibacteriales; family Propionibacteriaceae; genus Microlunatus; species Microlunatus ginsengisoli. The sequence continues at coordinate 7,506 of NZ_BAABAB010000017.1, forward strand.
CGCGGCCGGTCGCTCGGCATCATCCTGATCGGCGCCCAGCAGACCGCCAGCGAGGTGGAGCGGCGGATCGTCTCCAACTCCTCGATCAAGGTCGTCGGCCGGCTGGATCCGGCCGAGTCCGGCCGGCCCGAGTACGGCTTCCTGCCGCCGTCCCAGCGGCAGCGCGCCACGCTGGCCAAGCCGGGTGCGATGTTCGTCTCGCAGCCGGAGATTCCGGTGCCGCTGGCGATCGAGTTTCCGTTCCCGGCCTGGGCGACCAGGCTCGGCGAGTGCGCCCAGCCCCCCGGGACGGGTGTTCCCGCCGGCGGCGCGCCGCGGAATGTGTTCGACCGGTTGCCCAGGATAGGCCCCGACGACGACCTCGACGACGGTTCGGTGGAACCGCCGCCGCCGTACTGAGCATGGAAGAGAACTGATGCCCTTCGACAAGCTCAGGGCACATCACGACACGTGCCCTGAGCCTGTCGAAGGGCGGCTTCACCGGCCGAGGGATGAATGGATATGAAGCTGCTGCACACCTCCGACTGGCACGTCGGCAAGACCCTGAAGGGTCGTTCTCGTCTCGACGAACAACGAGCCGTGCTGGCCGAGATCGTCGCGCTGGCGAAGGAGCACGGCGTCGACGCGGTGCTGATCGCCGGCGACCTCTACGAGAGCGTCGCGCCGAGCGCCGACGCGCAGCGACTCGTCGTCCGGACCCTGCTGCAGCTCGCCCGCGCCGGCATCGAGGTGATCGCCATCGCCGGCAACCACGACCACGGCGCGACCTTCGAGGCCTATCGGCCGCTGATGGGAGCCGCCGGGATCCGGCTGTTCGGCCAGGTGCGGTCGGCCGACTCCGGCGGCGCCCACCGGTTCACCGCCCGCTCGACCGGCGAGGAAGCCGTCGTCGCCGTGCTGCCGTTCCTGTCCCAGCGGTACGCCGTTCGGGCGGCCGAGCTGATCGCCCACACGCCCGCGGAGAACGTCGGCGCCTACGACCAGCTGATCCGCGACGTCCTGGGCAACCTGACCGGCCCCTTCGGCGCCGGTCAGGGCGGCGACCAGACCGTCAATCTGACGATGGCGCATCTGACCTGCACCGGCGGCGTCTTCGGCGGCGGCGAGCGCGCGGCCCAGTCGATCATGGAGTACCACGTGCCCGGGGCCGTCTTCGGCGTTGACACCCACTACGTCGCGCTCGGTCACCTGCACCGCCGGCAGCGGATTCCGGCACCGGCACCGGTGCACTACTCCGGCTCGCCGCTGGCGATCGACTTCGGCGAGCAAGCCAACACCAACGTCGTCTGCCTGGTCGAGGTCACCCCGGACACGCCGGCCAAGGTCACCGACCTGCCGATCGGGTCGGGCCGCCGGCTGCGGACGGTGACGGGCACGGTCGAGCAGCTGCTGGCCGACCCGGACTCCTACGGCGAGGACTATCTGCGGGTCTGGGTGCGACAGGCGCAGTACGCCGGGATGCGGGAGGACCTGCTGGACGCACTGCCGAACGCGCTGGAGATCAGGATCGACCCGCAGTTCGCCGCCGACCTGCACCCGGGCACCGACCGCCGGCTGCGCGCGGCGAAGACCCCCGCCGAGCTGTTCGCCGACTACTGCGCCGGCGTCGGGGTCAGCGACGACCGGGTCGCCCGGCTGTTCGACCAGCTGCACGACGAGCTGTCGGGGAGGACCTAGGGCGTGCCTGATGATCCGTGGTCGATAGCGAGCGGCGTCCAGGACGTGGCTGGCGTGTTGGTGCGGAGCGCCGCCTTCGGCGGCCAGCGGAGGAGGAGGTCGTAGCGGTGTTCTACGGACGACGACGCGAACGAAGCCAGGCGCGTCCTGGGCGTCGCGCAGCCGACGACGGATCGTCAGGTGCGCCCTAGTGCGGCCGGTCCGGCTCGACCTCGACGGCTTCGCCAGCTTCCGCGACCCGGCGAGCATCGACTTCGCCGACGCCGACTACTTCGCGTTCGTCGGTCCGACGGGCTCGGGCAAGTCGACCGTGATCGACGCGATGACGTTCGCGCTCTACGGCTCGGCGCCGCGGTGGGGCTCGATCTCCTCGATCCAGTACGCACTGGCGCCGACCGCCAACCGGTGCACGGTTCGGCTGATCTTCGACGTCGCCGGGCAGCGGTACGTCGTCGCCCGCGAGGTGCGGCGCAGCGGCGCCCAGATCTCCCAGCGCAACTGCAGCCTGGAGCGCTACCTCGACCCGTCCGCGTCCGGCCGACCGGACGCCGACGAGCCGACCGAGATCCTGGCGGAGAACCCGCGGACCGCGCGCGAGGCGGTGGTCGAGCTGCTCGGGCTGGACTTCGACGACTTCTGCACCTGTGTGGTGCTGCCGCAGGGCGACTTCGCCACGTTCCTCAAGGCGAGCACGGCCGAGCGGCAGAAGATCCTGCTCAAGCTGATCGGCGCGAAGCACTACGACGACATCGGCAAGCTGGCCGGCCGCCGCGCGGCCGAGGCCGGGACCCGGGTGGAGGTGCTGACCGGCCAGCTGGACGAGCTGGCAGACGCGACCCCCGACGCCGAGGCGGCCGCCGTGGCCCGGGAGGCCGAGCTGGAGCAGCTGCAGCCGATCGCTGCCGACGCGGTCGCGACGATCTCGGCGGCCGTAGCGGAGCTGGCGTCGGCGCGCGAGCGTCTGGACCGGGTGACGACGGAGAGCACCCTGCTGGGATCGGTCGTCGCCCCAGCCGGGATCGCCGATCTGCAGCGGGCGGTGACGGAGGCGGAGGAGGCGTACCGGTCGGCCGGCGAGCAGGAGATGCTCGCGGGGAACGCGGCCGAGCTGGCCCGGCGTGCGGTGGACCAGGGACCGGCACGAGGGCCGCTGCAGGCCGCACTCGCCTGGCACCGGGAGCGCGCCGAGGGGGTGGCCGGCCTGGCGGCCGCCGTCGAGCGGGCCCGGCTGGCCACCGACGACGGCCGTACCGCCGAGCTGGCGGCGCGCGACGCCGAGACCGATCTCGAGTCCCGCCGCAGCGACCACACGTCGGCGGTCAGCGCCCGCGGCGCGGCAGGTGATGCGCTGGCGGCCCTGCAGGGTCGGATCGACGCCCTGGCCGCTATCAACCCGCCGGACGGGCTGGCCGAACTGGCCGCCGCCGGCGCCGCCGCGCGAGCAACCCGGGACGCCGCCACCGCAGAGATCGCGGCGGCCGAGACCGAGCTGGCCACCGTTCGCCGGCTGGTCGAGAACCTGCCCGAGCGCAGCGCGCTGGACGAGACGGCGCGCACGATCGAGGCGTACGCGGCCGCCGCCGACCAGGCGAACGGGCTGAGCTCCGAGCGAGACCGGGCGGCGGCGGAGCTGGCCAAGCGGTCGGAGTGGCTGACCGCCGCCACCGATGGCCGCGACCACGCCCGGGCGACACGCGACCGGGCCCGGGTCGAGGCGGTCGCCGCCGACCTCCGGCCCCGGCTCCACGTCGGCGATTCCTGCCCGGTCTGCGACCAGCGGGTGGCGACCCTGCCGCCCCCGATCCACGCACCATCGCTGGACGCCGCCGGCGATGCCCTGGCCGCGGCCGAGCACGAGCTGGCGGCCGCGCGAGCGGCACACCAGGCGCAGAGCACCACGCTGGCCACCCTGGATACCCGGCTCGGCGCCGCCACGGACCGCCGCAACCAGCTGGACGACCTGCTCCGCTCCCGGCTGCCGGAACAGCCCGGCGGCGATGCGCGCGATACCGCGACCGATCGTCGCGCGCATGCCGCGCTGCTCGCCCGGCTGGACGCCGCGACCCGGCAGGGACGTGAGCTGACCGAGCGGATCGACCGGGCGCGGGCGGCGGAACGGGCTGCGGCCGACGAGTTCCGCCGCATCGACGCCACCGCCGACCGGGCCCGGGCGGCGCTGCACGCGGCGGCCGGCCGGCTCGCGGGCGAGCAGCCACCCGCGGTCGAGGCGGCCGACATCGCCGAGGGCTGGGCCGGATTCGCCGGCTGGGCGGCCGGTCGGGCCGGCGAACTGCGCACCGGCGAGCTGCCGGGAGCCGAGCGGACGGTGGCCGACGCGCAGGCCGAGCTGACCCGGGCCGCCGGAGAGCTGGCGGCGGCCGTCGAGACCGACCGGGTCGCGACCCAGGCGCAGACCGCCGCGGCGCTCGCCGCGCAACGAGCCACCCTGGCGCACGATCAGCTGCTGGATCGGCTCGCGGAACTGGACGGGCTGCTCGCCGGCCAGCCCGACGCGGCCGAGCTGACCCGCCTGCTCGCCGAGTGCGAGCGGTTGGCCGAGGAGGCGCGCCGCTCGCTGGACGCGGCCGCCGTCGCCACGAGGGCACGTCAGGCCGCGGAAGCAGCCCGGGACGCGACCCGGGCCGACCGTGATCGCGCCCGGACGGTGTTCGTCGCCGAACGGGAGCGCCTGGTGCCGCTCGGCGTACCGGCCGTCGCGGCGACCGATCTGGTTCACGCCTGGGACGAGCTGCTGACCTGGGTGGCCTCCGAGATCTCCGGCCGGAAGCGGCAGGCCGCGGAACTCGGCACCACCGTCGACCGGCTGGTCGGACGGCTCGCGCAGCAGCATGCCGGGCTGGCCGAGCTGCTCGCCGGGCACGGACTCGAGCCGGCCGGCGATCCAGCTCAGGTCGTATCGTCGATCATGGTGGAGCGGGAGCGGGCGCGCGGCCGGACCGCCGCGATCGCGCGCAGCCGAAGGGATGCAGAGCGGCTTCACGCCAAGGTTGCGGAGCAGACCGAGACGCACCTGGTGTCGCGCGAGCTGCAGCAACTGATGTCGGCCCGCAAGTTCCCGCAGTGGCTGGCCGAGACGGCGCTCGACACCCTGGTGGCGGACGCCTCGGCGTCGCTGCTGCGGCTGTCCACCAACCAGTTCGACCTGACCCACGACCGGGGCGAGTTCTTCGTCATCGACCACGCCGACGCCGACTCGCGGCGCTCGGTGCGGACGCTGTCGGGCGGCGAGACGTTCCAGGCGAGCCTGGCGTTGGCGCTGGCCCTGTCCGAGCAGCTGTCCACGCTGGCGGCCGGCGGCCGGACGACCTTGGACTCGATCTTCCTCGACGAGGGCTTCGGAACGCTGGACCCGGACGCGCTGGAAATCGTGGCCGGCACGCTGGAGAACTTGGCGCAGGAGGACCGGATGGTCGGCGTGATCACCCACGTCGGCGCGCTGGCCGAGCGGGTGCCCGTTCGGTTCGAGGTCAGCCGGAATTCGCGTACGTCCTCGATCGAGCGGGTCGGCCCGTGAGGTTCGCCGTGGACGGCTGGGACCCCGGCTACGGGACCAGCTTCGGCGTGGACGCCGCCGCCGAGTCTGTGTCCCAGGTGACGACCGACGTCGAGCTGGCTCCGTCGATGTGGCGACCGATCGGACCCGGCCCGGTCGACCAGCCGCAGGCGACCGTCTTCGTCGACGGCGTCCGGCGGCTGGAGGCGCGGCTGTGGATCAGCGCACAAGGCGAGGGCGCGGAGGCGTCGATGGCCCTGGCCGCGTCGTACGCCGCCGGCTCCGTCTGCTGCTGCGACGGCAGCGCCCACTTCCTCAACGCCGAGGTGCGGCGCGGGCTGTTCGCCGTCGCACCGCAGGCCAGCGATGTGGAGACGTGGGCCGGGACGTACCGGGTGTTTCCGACGGTGCTGAACGAGAGCCAAGGTCTGGCGATGAGCCTGTCGGCGTCGCTGCAGCACCAGCTCACCACGCTCGAGATAGCGACCGCCGTCGCGGCACGGGCGCTGCTGGCCGAGCACGGCATCGCCGACGGCCGCGAGTTGCTGATCGTGGATGGCCCGGTCCGCGGCCGGGACAGCCTGCCGCGCGTGCTGGGCTTCATCAAGTCGCACCAGATCGCGTACCTGGACGCTCCGCTGCACGCCATGGTCGGGACCCTCGCCGCCGGCGAACGCACGCCGGTGTTCCTGCTGGCCGGCAACAACTGGAACCGGTTCACCTGGTATCTCCGGCTGCCGGGTCCGCCGAGTCACCCCTGGGCCGGCATCGCCCGGGTGGAGTGCGCCGCCAACCTGCCCGCCTCGGACGCGATCGCGCTGGCCGACCTCTCCCAGGTGGTGCTCCCCCGGTTCGCGAGCACCGAATACAAGGACTCCCGCGCGCCGCAGAACCTCTATCCCGTCGGCGGCCTGGAACGAGAGCTCCGCCGCCGGCTCGGCCATCCCGGCCTGCTCTATCGCGCGCTGCGGCTCGCCGCCGGTCAGCCCGCGGGCTAGATGGTCGCGCCGGCGCAGCGGATCAGCCGGGCTCGCCGCGCCGCTTGCGGCGGACCACGACCACGATGTCGATCAGCGCGGTAACGGCGACGATCGCCAGCACCGTCACCAAGAACAGCGGCACGTCGTGCAGCGCCAAGGTGATCGCGCCGGCCACCGAGACGACCAGGCCGAAGATCGCCAGGCCCAGCCGAAGGTTCAGCGGGCTCCTCGCCGGCGCGGCTCCGCCGATCCCGCCGAGCGGGTTGTGGTGGTCGGGCGGAATGTCCGCCGGCTGAGGGGCCGGTCTCGCCTCGCCGTCGGGCTCGTCTACCTGCGCCATGCGACTCCTGCTCGTGCCATTGACCCAACCCTAATAGCCCAGAACCACTTCACCCCCGGCGGAGGATCCGGCCAGACACCGCGGCTGACATGCTGAGCCCTCCCGAACCGTCACAGTCTGGAAAGCGTTGACGATGCTGATACGAAACCTCCTCCGTCCCCTCTCCGCCACCGTGGCCGGGTTCGCACTGCTCGGCGTTCTCGCGGGCTGCGGCTCCAGTGCCCCGTCGACCGGGTCGAGCCCCAGCGCGGCCGAGGCGACCGCCGTCAGCAGTGCATCCGCCACGCCGGCTGCGGCGGCATCGGCCGACTGCGCGCAGGTCGAGGCGCTGAAGGCGTCACTCGTGGCCCTCGGCGACGTCAACGTGGTCAAGGACGGTGTCGACGCGCTGAACAGCGCCATCGCCACCGTCAAGACCGATCTCGACGCTGCTTCTGCGACGGCGTCGAGCAACGTGGCACCGGAACTGGATCAGGTCCGGACCGCGCCGGCGGCAGTGCAGACCGCAACCAGCGGCGTGACCAAGGACAACGTGCGCGACAAGGCGCCTGCCATTGCCAGTTCGCTCCGGCAACTCACGACCGCCACCTCGGCGCTATCCGAGGCGCTGGCCCACAGCTGCGTGGCCAGCTAGCGCCGCACAAGCGACGTTCACTCAGGCCCAGGTAGCGCAGGAACGCCGCCAGCCTCACCCCCGGCGGAGGATCCCGACCCGGCACCGGTCGTGCTTCACTGCAGGCATGTGCAGATGGATGGCGTACTCCGGCGACCCGATCTCCGCGCACGAGCTGCTGTTCAAGCCCGCGCACTCGATCATCGACCAGAGTCTGCACTCGACCATGGGTGCGACCACCACCAACGGCGACGGCTTCGGCATCGGCTGGTACAGCGACGTCGCGCCGGGACCCGGGTGCTTCAAGAGCATCGAGCCGGCCTGGAACGACGTGAACCTGCGGGAGGTCGCGGCCCGGATCCGGACTCCGTTGATGTTCGCGCACGTCCGGGCGGCGACCGGGACGCCGATCCAGCGCAGCAACTGCCACCCGTTCCGGCACGACAACTGGCTGTGGATGCACAACGGCGCGATCCGCGAGTTCCACACGGTGAAGCGCGAACTCACGATGGCGGTCGACCCGACGCTCTATCCCGACATCGAGGGCTCGACCGACTCCGAGACGCTGTTCTTCCTCGCCCTGACGTTCGGGCTCACCGACGACCCGTTCACCGCGGTGGCCCGCGCGATCGGCTTCGTCGAGACGGTCGGACATCGCAACGGCGTTGAGTTCCCGTTCCAGGGCACCATCGCGACCAGCGACGGCACCTCGACCTGGGCGTTCCGCTATTCCAGTGAGGGCAAGAGCCGGACGCTGTTCTTCTCCACCGCCGTCGAGACGCTGCACAAGACGCATCCGGACCTGGCCATCCTCCAGGAGGTCGGCGCCGAGGGACGGCTGATCGTCTCGGAGCCGCTGGGCGACCTGCCGGGCGCCTGGCAGGAGGTGCCCGAGTCCGCGGCGGGGGTCGTACGGCCAGGCGACGACCTGCTGCAGCCGTTCGAGCCGATCCGCTGATTCCGGGCGCCGGCGAGTTCGCCGCGGGGTTCGGTCCCGGGCGAGCCACCGGGTCGTCACCGCCGACGGATCGGGCAGGCTGGTGGAGTGGAACGCTGGATCCTGCACGTCGACCTGGACCAGTTCCTCGCCGCCGTCGAGATCCGGCGCCGTCCGGAGCTACGCGGTCGCCCGGTGATCGTGGGCGGGGAGGGCGATCCGACCAGGGCACGGCAGGTGGTCGCCACGGCGTCGTACGAAGCCCGCGCGTTCGGTGTGCACTCCGGGATGCCGCTCCGGCTGGCCCATCGCAAGTGTCCGGACGGGGTGTTCCTGCCCAGCGACCACGCCGCCTACGACGCGGCCAGTGCCGAGGTGATGGCCGTCCTGCGCGACCTCGGTCATCCGGTCGAGATCTGGGGCTGGGACGAGGCGGTGCTGGGGGCCGAGACCGACAACCCGGAGGCGCTGGCCGAGCAGATCCGTGATCGGGTGCTGGCCGGCACCGGGCTGGCCTGCGCGGTCGGCATCGGTCAGACCAAGGAGCAGGCGAAGATGGCCACCGGGTTCGCCAAGGACTCCGCCGCCCGCGTCTTCCGGCTGTCGCCGGCAAACTGGATGCCCCTGCTGGGCGAGCGGGACGTGACCGCGCTGTGGGGCATCGGGAAGCGGACGGCGGCCCGGCTGGCCGCGCACGACGTACGCACGGTGCGCGACCTGGCCACCGCCGACCGGGACGAGCTGGCGGCGGAGTTCGGACCGACGATCGGGCCGGCGCTACGGGTGCTGGCCCGGGGCGGATCGTCGCGGACCGTCCATCCCGAACCGCGCCTCGCCCGGTCCCGCAGCAAGCAGGTGACGTATCCCACCGATCTGACCGGCTCCGAAGAGATCGCCGAGCAGATCCGGCAGCTCGCGACCGAAGTCACCGAGGAGGTCGTCGCCCAGGGCCGCGTCGCCAGCCACGTCGCCGTGATCGTGCGCACCGCGAGCTTCTTCACCCAGGTGAAGACCGGCCGGCTACCCGAGCCGACGACCGACCCGGCCGCCGTCGCCGCGCATGCGCTGGTGGTGCTCGGTCGGTTCGAGATCACCCGGCCGGTCCGGCTGCTCGGCGTCCGGGTGGACCTGGCCTGAACTTCCCGTCACGCACCCGCAACCGGAACTCGGATCCCCTGTACCGGTCTGGATCCCGTGTAGGGGATCCGAGCCGTGCCAGGGGATCCGAGTTCCAACCGGCGTCAACGGGGGCTGGCGTCCAGCACCCGAGAGCCAAGGCTCAGCCCAGCGGAACCGTGGCCCGCACGTCACCGAGGCCGCGGGCGACCAGGAGCCGGCCGTCGTACGGCAGCGGCTCGCCCCACCGGTTCGCGGCGGTGTCCCAGCGCCGCCAGAGCCGGGCGTCGGTCGCCACCTCGACGGTCGCGGAGGCTCCGGGCTGCACGGTGACCGCATCCCAGCCGACCAACCGCACCGGCTGGTCCGGGGCGGCCGGCTCGGCGTACACCTGGACGACCTCCCGGCTGGGTCGCGACCCGGTGTTGGTCACCGTCACCGACACCACCGGCGCCGGATCGGTGCCGACCAGCTCGGCGGCGTCGTACGACCAGCTGCCGTAGCCCAGGCCATGTCCCAACCAGAACGCCGGCGCGGGGGCGTTACCCGCGAAATGGCCGCGGTAGCCGATGGCGATCCCCTCCGAGTACACGATCGCCCCGTCGACCGGGGTGACGTTCCAGGTCGGCGCCGCTGCGTCGGCGACCGGGAAGGTGCTCACCAGCCGGCCCGCCGGCTCGATCTCGCCGAGCAGAGCGGCCGCCACGGCGTGCCCGCCCTCCTGACCGGGCAGGCCGGCCCACAAGACGGCGTCCACCTCGTCCAGCCAGGGCATGATCACCGGCGTCGCGGCGTTCACCACGACGACCGTCTTCGCGGCCGCCGCGGCGACCGCGCTGACCAGGTCGTTCTGCCGACCGGGAAGCTCGAGCGTTGACTTGTCCACGGCCTCGGTCTCCTGCTCCTCGGTGAGGCCGACCACCACCACGGCCACGTCGGCCGCTGCTGCGGCCCGGACCGCTTCGGCCACGACCTCGTCAGCGTCGCGCGGGGCGAGGCGGGCGATCAGCGAGAACAGGCCGACCGATTCCAGCGGGCTGCTCGGATTGGCGACGATCCGACGGCTCACGGTGGCCTCCAGCACATCGCCGCGACAGACCCGGACGATCCGGCTCTGCGCCGGCGGAGCCAGCATGGTGTCACCCATCCCGCCGGCGACGGCCTCCAGCTGGAACGCGAAGTCCTCCCCGCCCACCGAGAAGGTCCACGAGCCGACGCCGGTGCCACCGACCTGCACCTCGCCGTCGACGTCGAGTCGGGCGGCGAAGCGGACGGCCGCGACCTCGTCGCCGAGGTCGTCGTCGAAACCGACCATCACCGTCGCCGCGGCGCCCGAGTGCTCGTCCAGCCGGCTGCCGTCGGCGGCGAGCAGGGTCACGTGCACACCGGGCTCGCCGGTGAACGGATCGGTGACGAACTCAGGCCGGGCGGCCACCTGACGGTGCCGAACCTCGACCCCGTCCACGACGTCGACCGCGTCTCCGAGCAGCGCGGTCAGGCCCTCGGCCGCGCTCACCTGGTACGGCGGGTTCACCTGGGCGGAACCGCCGCCCATGTCGGTGGTCTCGATCGCGTGTCGGCCGATCAGGGCCACCCGCGCGTCCGCGGCGAGCGGCAGCACGCCGCCCTCGTTGGTCAGCACGGTCATCCCGGCGGCGGCCAGCCGGCGCAGCTGCTCCTTGCGCTCCGGGCCGTCGGGCGCGGGCAGGTCGGCGGGATAGGACCGCGGTGTGCCGAGCGCGCCGGTCCGGTCGGCCAACAGCAGCAGCCGCCGCAGGTGGTCGTCGATCGTCGCCTCGTCCACCTCGCCCGCTGCGACGCCGGCGACCACGCCGTCCACCCACCACGGTGCGGGGCCGGGCATGACCAGGTCGAGACCGCCGTTGACCGAGCCGACCGCGGTCTTGGTGGCGAACCAGTCGGACATGATCAGGCCGTCATAGCCCCACTCGCCCTTGACGATCTCGTTGTTCACGTGATCCTGCTCCGTGGCGGTGACGCCGTTCACGTCGTTGTAGGCGTCCATGATCGACCACGCGTTCGACTCCTCGACGGCGATCTCGAACGGCAGCAGGTACAGCTCGCGCAGCGTCGCCTCGTCGACGACACTGTCCACGCTGTTGCGTTCGGTCTCCGACTCGTTCGCGATCAGGTGCTTCAGGCACGCGCCGACGCCGGAGTCCTGCAGCCCGCGAACGTACGCTGCGGCCAGCTTGCCGGACAGCAGCGGGTCCTCGGAGTAGGCCTCGAACAGCCGGCCGCCGAGCAGCGAGCGGTGCAGGTTGATGGTCGGGCCGAGCACGACGTGGATCTGCTGGGCCATCGCCTCCTCGGCCAGCAGCCCGCCGACCTCGTACGCCGTCTCCTCGCTCCACGACGCCGACAGCAGGGTGGCGTTCGGGAACAGCGAGACCGTACGTCCCCCGCTGAACTTGAGCCCGCGGACCCCGGTCGGACCGTCGGAGAGCCGGAGCTCACCGAGCCCGATGGACTCCTCCGCGTACAGGTTGAAGGTGGCGGCGCCGGTCAGCAGCCGTACCTTGGTGGCCAGGTCGAGCCGGCCGATCAGCTCGTCGTAGTTCGTATCGGTCGCAACAGTTGCGGTCATCACTTCACCTTCTTGACGGGAATGATCGCGAGCGCACCGAGGAAGGTCAGCGCGGCGGCGACGACGTAGAGCAGGCTGTAGTTCTTGGCGGCACCGGCGATCAGCGCGGCGCCGAGGAAGGGCGCCAGCGACTGCGGCGCCGCGTTGGCGATGTTGAACACACCGAGGTCCTTGGCGGAGTTCTCCGGGTCGGGCAGCACGCCGATCACCAGCGCCAGGTCGACACCCATGTAGATGCCGAAGGCGGCGCCGAGGATCGCCTCGATCACGTAGAAGTGGCCGACGGTGTTCACCTGGGTCAGCCCGAGCAGACCGATCGCGAACAGGGCAGTCGAGCCGAACACGAAGACCTTGCGGCGACCGATCTTGTCGGACACGAAGCCGGTGGCCTGACCGACGACGACCAGCACGACCGTGTAGATCAGCACGCCGACGAAGACGACCTGCGCAGCCTCCGCGCTGGTCAGACCCAGGTGGTCGATCATCCAGTTCAGCCGGAAGGTGGTGAACATGAAGCTGCCCAGGACCAGCAGGAAGCGGGAGATCCAGGCCCAGCCGAAGTCGGGGTGCTGCCGCGGGCTGACCCAGAAGGTGTGGATCCACGCCTTCCAACCTTCGGCGGCGGGCTTGTGGTGCAGCTGCGGGTCCTTCAGCACCAGGGCGTACGCGACCATGCCGACCACGCCGCACAATGCCGGCACCATGAACAGCGGGATCATCTGCTCGGTGAACAGGCCGGCGACGAAGGTGGCGACGAGGATGCCGACGTTCTGCATCACCCCGCCGAGTGCGCTGATCTTGGCGGTCTGGCTGGGCGGCACCTGGTCGGCGATGGTGGCCAGGTAGGCGGCGAACGCCGCGTTGGCGGCGAGCTGCGCGCCGAACCAGCCGATGATCAGCATCGGCACGCTGTTCGCTACGGCGATCACGAGCAGGAAGATCGCCAACACGATGCTGCCGCCGACCATCCACGGGCGGCGGCGGCCGAAGCGCGAGGTGGTCCGGTCGGACAGCCGGCCGAAGACCGGGTTCGCGATCAGCGCCGCGAAGGCGCCCAGACCGAGCACCAGGCCCTGGGCGGTGGTGGCGTTCTCCGGGCCGACCACGGAGATGACCTTGATCGCCATGCTGATGGTGACCGGGCCGAGCAGGGCGATGAACAGGCCGAGCTGGGCGAGCGCGAAGAAGAACGCGAACTTCCCGCCGACCGGCTTGCTCGGCGGGGGGATCTCGAACCCGCTGTTCACCGGCGGGACGGGTCGTTCGTGGCCCGGCACACCAGAGCTGACGAACTCCGCGGTCCGGGCACCGGTGATCGGCGGGTCGCTCGGCGAGCTCGATGAGCTCGGCGAGCTCGGATCGGTCGTGGTCAAGATGTCCTCCGTGACGCGTAGGGGCGGGGTCGTGAACCGGTCCGTGTCATGGTTGCTGACACGTGTAGGTTGCACGTGTCACCACCGTACGGGCATGATGCAGCTATGGCAATCCCGAGGGCACGTGCCCTCGCTCACAACCGAAACTGTGCAGGTCCTGCAGCGACACGCCGCTCGCAGCTGCGAGAGCCGCACAGTTTCCGGGGCGGGCGGCGGTTTCGGTGAGCGACCAGGCCCGGAAGCGGCGGCTGACCAGCGTGGACGTCGCCCGGGAAGCCGGGGTCTCGCGAGCGACGGTGAGTTACGTCCTCAACGACACGCCGAACCAGCGGATACCGGAGGCAACCCGGCGGCGGGTCTGGGACGCTGTGGATCGGCTCGGCTATGCGCCGTCGGCCGCGGCCCGCTCACTGCGCAGCGGCCGGTCCGAGGTCGTGCTCGCGCTGCTGCCTGACTGGCCGTTCGGCCGGATGGTGGGTGCGATGCTGGAGCAGCTCGCGGTCGCGCTCGCCGACGTGGGGCTGATCTTCGTGGCCCATCCCCGAGCCGGCAGCCGGCGCCCGGTGGCCGAGATCTGGAAGGCCATCTCACCCGCGGCGGTGCTCACCTGGGACCCGATCGAGCCGGCGGACCAGGCGGCCATGCGGGCCGCCGGCGTGAAGGTGACGGTGGGTCTGTTCCAGCGCGGCGACGCGGGCGGTCTCGCCGTCTCCGAGCAGCGGACCGGCCGGCTCCAGGCCGAGCACCTCGCCGCCCGCGGCCACCGCCGGCTGGGCTACGCGTTCCCCGACGACGAGCGCGTGCTCGTCTTCGCCGAGCCCCGGTTGGCCGGGGTGCGATCAGCCTGCGCCGAGCTCGGGCTCGATCCCCCGGACGTACGCACGGTGCGGATCGATCGGCCGAGTGCGGTCGCGGCGGTGCGGCAGTGGACCGCAGGGCCCGACCCGGTCACCGCCGTCTGCGCCTACAACGACGAGGTAGCGGTCGCCGTGCTCGGCGGCGCCCGGGAGGTCGGCGTCTCGATCCCCACCGACCTCGCCGTGATCGGGGTGGACGACCTGCCGCTGTCCGCGATCGTCGATCCAGCGCTGACCACCGTCGCCACCGACTCGGGCGGGCTGGCGGCCTACCTCGCCGCGGCCGTGATCGCCGGGCTCGCCGACGAGCCCGCCCCGCGCTATCCCGGCTCGGACATCGTCGAGCTGATCGTCCGCGATTCGGCCTGACGGCGCGCTCAGCCGGCCGGGACGGGTCGGCTCAGCCGGTAGCCGACGAACGGGGCCAGCTCGCGGTCGAGCGGGATGCCGGCGAGCAGTCCGGAGTCGTCCATCGGACCGACCTCGGTCATCCCGAGCTTGACCATCACCGCCCGCGAGGCCAGGTTGTCCTGCTCGGTGTAGGCGTGGATCTCTGCGGCCCCGAGCGTCTCGAAGCCGAAGGCGGCCGACGCCCGGCCGATCTCGGTGGCGAAGCCCTGGCCGACGTACCGGTCGCGGACGACCCAGCCCAGATCGAGCACCGGCCGACCGGCCAGCTCCATCCGCATCAACCCGCCCCGGCCGATCAGCACACCGTCGGTGCGCCGGTAGGCCATCCACCGGCCGACTCCGTGCTCGCGCCACGCCTCGGCCTGGTCGGCCGCCCAGGTCCGGGCCCGGTCGGCGGACCAGGCACCCGCGAACCAGTACGCGACACTCGGGTCGCCGTGGATCCGGACCAGCTCTTCGGCATGCTCGGGACGGACCGGGATCAGGTCCAGCCGCTCGGTCGAGACCCTCATCCGGGCCGCGCCGGGGTCGACGCCCGAAGCATCGGGCGGCTCAGCCGCCCGGGGCGATGGGGTCGGTCGCCTCGGCCCAGAGCTCGGCATCGCGGCGTGCCCTCCGCGCGCGCTGTCGGGCGACGTAGGCCGCGCCGCCGGCGATCGCACCGGCCGCGAGCAGGAGCTTCCACTTCACCCCGCTACCTTAGACGGTGGCCGGCCGGAGACGGCCGGGACAGGCGGCTACCAGCACAGGCAGAACGGGTGTCCGGCCGGATCGGCAAAGACCACGTAGCCCTCCGCGGCGTCGAGGTCGGCCTCCTGCAACAGCCGGGCGCCGAGCCGGAGCACCTCGTCGGAGGCCTCCTTGACGTCCTCCACGAAGACGTCGAGGTGCAACTGCTGCGGGATCCCGTGCGGCCAGTCGGGCGGCTCCAGACCGGGCGCCAGTTGCACCGCCAGCCGCGGCGCACCGTCGACCATCACGGTGTGCCAGTCGTCCTCGGCATCCACGGTGCCACCGAACACAGCGGCCCAAAAGCCGCTCTCCGCGGCGAGATCGGGAGCATCGAGCACGACGAGGGTCCGGGAGATCTTCATCCCGACACGGTCGCACGCGCCTCCGACAGTACGTCGGCGAGCGCGTCGTCCGCGCTCGGCAGCGCCGCCAGGTCGCGGCCGAGCAGCCGCGCCGCGTCCCGCCGAGCGGCATCGTCCAGCACGGTGCGCACCGCCGCCGCGACCGTCGCGGCGGAGACCTCCTCGGGCGCCAGCATGATCCCCGCCCCGGCTCGCACGACCGCCGCGGCGTTCTGGAACTGGTCGGCGCCGGCCGGCAGCAACACCAGCGGCAGCCCCGCCGACAGTGCACCAAGCACCGTACCGGCGCCGGCATGACACACCACCGCCGAGCAGTGCGGCAGGATCAGTGCCTGCGGCACGAAGCATTCCGCCGCGACGTTCGTCGGCAGGCTGCCCAGCTCGGCCGGATCGAGTCCGGGTCCGGTCGTGGCCACCACGTTGACCGGAAGCGAGGCGACGCCAGCCAGCAGCGCGCGCCAGCGCTCGATCGCGGTGAACACGGTGCCCAGGGTCAGATAGACGGTCCGCTCGTACGGGAGCCGGCGAAACGACTCGGGGAGCGTCGCGCCGGAGTCGGCGGCGCCGGTGACCGGGATGCCGGCCTCCGGCCGGATCGGGCGGATGTCGCGCCAGGGACGTACCGGCGGCTGGAGCCGGGCCGGGAAGGGGTCGAGGTAGGGCGCGTCGAGATAGGCCCGGTGTGGATCGGGCAGCCCCAGCATGGCCGACAGCTGGCCGTGCCCCATCGCGACGAAGTCGGCGAACCGCGGATAGTCCGCTCCCAGTCCGTGCACGATCCGGCGGCCCGTGGCGGGTTGGACGAACCCGGCGCCGAGCTCGTACGGCTCCTGGACAACCACGTCCGGACGCCAGTCCTCGGCCCGGAGCCGTAGCTCGACCGCGCGGGATCCGGACGGTCGGATGAACATCCCGAGCGCGCTGGCGAACACCCGCTCCGGCCCGGGCGCGGTGCCCGGCTCGGGCACGGTGCCGGCCATCAGGGCCCGGATCTCGGCCATCGACGGGCCGACCGGCCAGGCCGCGAAACCCTGTCGCTCGATCTCGGCGCACAGATCCGGACCGGAGGCGATCACCACCTCGTGCCCGGCGCGGGCCGCTGCCCTGGCCAGCGGCAGCAGCGGCAGCAGGTGTCCGGTCAGCGGGGTGCAGCTGAACAGCAGGCGCATGACACCCCAGGAGACGCCGGCCGGCGCCGGTGATACCTGGTCGACCGGCCGGACCTTCCGGCCTCTGCCCGTCCCCGCCCGGCCGGTCCCGCCCGGCCCGTGCCGCCCGGCCCATCTTCGCGCGGGCCATCTTCGCGCGGGTTCCACCTTGTTCGCGCGACCAGCAAGACGAGCGAAGTGGGTCGAAAGCGAGCGAAGTGGGTCCCAGGCGAGGCGACGCGGGGCGAACTGGGTCCCAGGCGAGGCGAACGCGAGCGACCTGGTGGGGTGGGCACCGGGTGCGGCCGCCCGAGCCTCCGCGAGCAGGCGCCGGGATCAGACGCCGACCAGGCCCTGGCGGTGCGCGATGGCGGCCGCCTCGCCCCGGCCCGAGACGCCGAGCTTGGCGAGGATGTTCGAGACGTGTACGGACGCGGTCTTGGTGCTGATGAACAGGGTCGTACCGATCTCGCCGTTGGTGCGGCCCTCCGCCACCAGCCGGAGCACCTCCAGCTCGCGCGGGGTGAGTTCGGCCAGGGCCGGACCGTCGGGGCGTGGCTCCGCGGTCAGCCCGTGCTGCCGGGCCAGCGTCGACAGCCGGTCGGTGACCAGGGCCGCGCCGAGCGCCTCCGACCGCTCGATCGACTCCGCCAGCACCGACCGCACCTCGGCCCGGTCGCCGGGACCACCGAGGTGGTGAGCCAGCCGGAGTCCCGCGTACGGCGCCAGGTAGGCCGGCACGTTGCGCCCGAGCGCGTGCCGGTAGGCCACCCGCCACTCCTCCGTGGTGTCGCTCAGCTCCGCCCGGATGAGGGGCTCCCACTGCGGCCGCAGCAGCGTCGGCCGGACGCTGTCGAGCAGCGCACCGATCCGCGCCCCGCGGGTCCCGTCGTCGATCGCGTCGAGCCGGCGAGCGGCGGCGGCGGAGAGCGCCAGCAGCGGGAACACCAGCGGCGCGTAATAGATCTCCACCCGGTCGAGGAAGTTCTGCAGGTCGTCCCAGGCCCGCACGGCATCGCCGACGGCGAGCGCGTGCTCGGCGTCGACCCGGATCGCACCGCTCGCATATTGCGGTGCGGGCTGCACCGGCTGGATCAGGCTGCGGAACTCGGCCAGCAGCGCGTCCGCATCGTCCAGCCGCCCCTGCCAGACCAGCAGCCAGGCGCGCAGCATCCGCAGGTGGGCCCGGTGCTGCAGCGGCGGGTCGAGCTCCAACGCACGGGCGATCATCCGCGCGGCCCGGTCCCACTCGCCGCGCGCGATCAGTGGCTCGGCCGCGTTGCCGGCCAGCATGCTGCCCAGGGAGCGCTCCAGACCGATGCTGCGGGCGACCTCGATGCCGGCGAGCGCCTGCTCGGCCGCGTCGTCGTAGCGGCCGGCCAGGTGCAACGCGTCGGAGTAGTTCACGTAGTAGCGCACGATCGTCCGGGTGTCCCCGGCGGCAAGCTCACCGCCGCGGACCAGGTCCGCTAGCCCTTCCTGCTCGCGACCCAGGCCGACCAGCGCGCTGCCTCGGGACAGATAGCCGTTGGCCTCCAGCTTCACCGACCCCGCGGCGACCGCAGCCTCGATCACCGCCTCCGCCGTCTCCACCGCCCGGGCGTGCTGCCCGACCAGCATCAGCACGGTCGACAGCTGGTTGAGCACCTGCGCCTTCTCCCGCAGACCGATGCTCGCCGGCATCGCAGCCACCGCTTCCTCGGCGGACTCGACCGCGCCCAGCCGCATCAGCGCGCCGAGCACCTTGCTCTTGACCATCATCCGGCGAGCCAGCTCCACACTCGGCTCCGGTCCGGTCTCCTCCAGTGCCCGGTGGATCAGGGCCAGCGCCCGCTCGTGCTCGCCGGCGTCCCAGGCGACCTGCGCGGCCCGCTCCAGCACGTTTGCCCGCGGGCCGGCGATCGACTCCGGGTCGTCGACCTGGTCCCACAGGTCGAGCGCCCGCTCGTACATCTTCAAGGTCTCGTAGTACGCCGCCGAGCGCGAGGTCGCCGCGGTCACCGACCAGCGGAAGGCCTTGTCGCTCTGGTGCGACGCGCTGTAGTGGTGGGCGATCTCCAGGGCCGCCACCTCGGGGCCGACCAAGTCGGGCCGTGCCTCGAGCACGGCCGCGAACCGGCCGTGCAGGCGCGCGTGCTGGCCGGGCAGCAGATCCTCGTGGACGACCTCGCGCAGCAACGCATGCCGGAACACGTAGCCGTCCTCGTCGGTGCGCAGCACCGCGGCGTCGACCGCCTCCCGCAGCCCGGCCTCGAGCTGCGCGTCGGGCAGCTCCGCGACGGCCTGCAGCAGCTCGTGGTCGATCCGCTGACCACCCACCGAGGCCAGCGCCACCACGTCTTGCGCCTGGTCCGACATCGCCTGGATCCGGACGATCAGCGCGTCCCGCAGGGTGTCGGGCATCTCGACACAGCCGCGTGCCGCGGACCGGGCCAGCTCCTCGACGAAGTAGGGAATCCCCTCGCTGCGCCGGTGCACCAGGGAGACCACCGCCGGCGACGGATCGCGGCCCAGCAGACCGCACAGCAACTCGCCGACCTCGTCGCGGTCCAGGCCCTCGACGTCGATCCGGACCGTCCGCGGCAGCCGTCCGATCTCGGCCAGGAAGGGCCGCAACGGGTGCCGGCGGGTCAGCTCGTCGGTTCGGTAGGTCGCCACCACCAACACGGCGGCGTCGGTCAGCGCCCGGGCGAGGAAGCGAAGCAGGTGCCGGGTGGACTCGTCGGCCCAATGGATGTCCTCGACCACCAGCACCAGCGGCCGCCGGCTGCCGGCGTGCTCCAGCAGCCTGGCGACGGCCTCGAACAGCTGCAACCTGACCGACTCGCCGGGTTCGGCTCCGGGCACCAGTCCCGGCAGCAGCACACCCAGGGCGGCCCGGCTCGGACCGGCCCACTCCAGCACCTGATCCCGGCCGTACGTCGCCAGCAGCCCGCGCAACGCACCGACGATCGGCGCATACGGCAACCCTTCACCGCCCAGCGCCACGCACTGTCCCTGCACCAACTGGGCCGAACCCGCCGCGCCCCGTCCCGCGCCCAGCCTCGCCGCGAACGCCTCGAGCAGGGTGGTCTTGCCCGAGCCGGCTTCGCCACCGATCAGGACGAGCCGGCTGCCGTCGGTCGCCACCTCATCGAGCACGGCGGCCAGCTCGTCCAGCTGCGCCGCCCGCCCGACCACAGCACCCTGCCGACGGGCAGCGCTGCGGTCGGGGCGGCTCATGTCGTCCATCGTGCCATCGAGCGCCGACATCATCGACACGCTTTCGGTCATCGTCGACACGCTTTCGGCCATCATCGACACGCTGACATCGCGGATCGGGTCCGGGGCGTCAGTGCGCGGGCCGGACGGTCCGCGCCGGCAGTCCGCGGACGGAACTGCGCTGATCGGAGTGCAGCAGCCGCCGCCACCACGGGGTGGCATAGCCGGCGCCGGACGCCTCGGCGGCGAGCCGGCGGTGCTCGGCGGCCACGATCAGGTCGCGCTCGCTCTGGTGGTGCAGGATGGTGTGGCTGTAGTCGCCGTAGATGCTCATGTCCGGGCCTTCCTCGTCGGTTCTCGAGGCCGTTCCCTCGATGAATCCAGACTCGGTCTAAGACGGGGGTGCGCCCATCGAGCAGATGCCTGATCTTCGGTACCGCAGTCCCGGTGAGGTACCTCAGGTACCTCAGACGGCGGGACCGACGGTGAGAAATGCGCGAACGCCCGCGCGGCCGTCCGTGCCGTGGAACCATGTGTCATCCCCCCTGCGCACCCGCGGCTGACCGGGCGCCCGACCGGGTGAGGAGTTCCAGATGACAACACGGCGACCGCCGACGCCGTCCCGACGGCGAGTCCTCGCCGCCACGCTCGGGCTGGTGCTCGGGATGAGCACCGCCCTGGTGGCCGCTCCGGCACAGGCCGCCGAACCGTCGGCACCGACGCTCGTCGCCCCCGCCGACGCCGCCGCCCAGGTGGCGTCGCCGACGCGGCTGCAGGTCCGGGTCAGCGATCCCGACGGCGACCCGCTGGACGTACGATTCCAGGCCCGTCCCACGACCGGCGGCGCGTCGACGAATACCAACGCCGACTTCACCCTCGTCACCCTTCCGGACACCCAGAACTACACCAGCATCTCCGCCAACCGGCCGATCATGGCAGCGCAGACCCAGTGGATCGTCGATCACCGTGCCGATCTCAACACGGCCCTGGTGACCCACCTCGGCGACCTGACCGGCCAGCCGGACAGCGTGAGCCAGTTCCAGGCGGCGTCGCAGTACATGGCCACGCTGGACAACGCCGGCGTGCCGAACACCGTCACCACCGGCAACCACGACATGAACGTCAGCACCGGCAGCGCGCCGCTGTTCGACCAATACTTCCCGCCCTCGCGCTACGCCGGCGCGAGCTGGAACTCCGCAGATGTCCGCTACGGCGGATACCTCGGCCAGAACCTGTTCGGCACCGACCCGGTCGACCGGAAGAACCAGGACTCGTTCGTCCTGCTCACCGCCGGCGGAATGGACTTCCTCGTCGTCAATCTGGAGTTCAACGCGCCCGACTACGCCCTGGACTGGGCCAAGAAGGTGCTCGCCGCCTATCCGCAGCGCCGGGCCATCCTGGTCACCCACAACATGATCGGGACCGACGGCTCGTTCAGCCACTCCGTGACCAGGCCGGGCGGCAACTTCCCCGATCAGATCTGGGACAAGCTGGTGGCGCCCAGCTGCAGCATCTTCATGGTGATCAACGGTCACAACCACGACGGCGACCTCGGCGAGGCCTACCGGGAGCAGAACAACTCCTGCGGGCAGCCGGTCCGGATGGCGCTCAGCGACTACCAGAGCCGGGTCAACGGCGGCGACGGCTGGCTGCGCTACTACACGTTCAAGCCGTCGCAGAACCTGATCCAGGCAGTGACCTACTCCCCGACGCTGAACCGGTTCGAGACCGACGCGGACAGCTCGTTCACCATTCCCTACGACATGAGGATCGGCGAGGCTCCGTTCGCCGACGTCGGCCGGGTCAGCGCCGCCTCCGGCGCGACCGCCTCCGTCGACCTCACCACCAACCCCGGAACGGCGTACGAGTGGCGCGCGATCGTCAGCGACGGCACGTCCTCCGTCGTCGGCCCGACCTGGACCTTCAGCTCCGCCGCGGCGACGCCGAGCACGCTCGCCGCCGACGGCTTCGGACGAACCGTCACCGCCGGCTGGGGCAGCGCCGAGACCGGCGGTGCCTGGTCGGTCGCCGGCACGGCGAGCCGCTACAGCGTGACCGGTGGTAGCGGCATCCAGACCATTCCTGCCGGCAGCACGCTGACCGCCGCACTGGCTGGGGTCTCGGCCACCTCGACCGACACGACCGCCGACCTCTCCCTCGGCTCGATTCCCAACGGCGCCGTCTACGGCTACCTGGCCGGCCGGCGG
The DNA here is from genome assembly GCF_039537205.1 of Microlunatus ginsengisoli. Lineage (NCBI taxonomy): Bacteria > Bacillati > Actinomycetota > Actinomycetes > Propionibacteriales > Propionibacteriaceae > Microlunatus > Microlunatus ginsengisoli. Next base: position 29,582 of record NZ_BAABAB010000017.1, read on the forward strand.
GTCGGCACCGCCGACTACGCCGCCCGGGTCAAGGTGTCCCCCGGTGGCGGGGTCGGCCTGAACCTCACCCGGTCGACGACGGTGATCGCGACCGGAACCATCCCCACCACCACGGTGGCCGCCGGCGAGACGCTGCGCGCGCGGGTCCAGGTCGAGGGCACCTCGCCGACCACGATCCGGGCCAAGGTGTGGAAGGCCGGCTCGACCGAACCGGCGAACTGGCAGGTGAGCGTGACCGACAGCACCGCGGGCCTGCAGGCCGCGGGCGGGATCGCCATCGCCGGCTATCTGTCCAGCTCGACCACGAACGGGCCGCTCGTGCTGCGGGCGGACAACCTGAGCGTCGTGCCGGTCGGCGGGACCACTCCGCCGACCCCGCCCGATCCCCCGACCGATCCCCCGCCTCCGACCGCGCTCGCCACCGACGCGTTCGGACGAACGGTGAGCGCCGGCTGGGGCAGCGCGGACGCCGGTGGCGCCTGGACGGTGGCCGGCACCGCCGCGCGCTATGCCGTCGGCGGCGGTGCCGGCAGCCAGCAACTGGCCGCGGGTGCCAGCACCGTGGCCGCGCTGAACGGGGTGTCCTCGACGGCCGCCGAGACCGCCGTGAGCCTGTCCCCCTCGGCGATCCCGAACGGCGCCCTCTACGCGTACGTCGGTGGCCGCCGGGTCGACGGGGTCGAGTACGGCGGCCGGGTCAAGATCAATCCCGACGGCACGGTCGCCGTCCAGACCAGCCGCGGCGACACCACGCTGACCGGTGGCACGGTGACCGGCCTGACGCTGGCGGCCGGCGACACGCTGCGGGTCCGGATCCAGGTCCAGGGCACCGCGCCGACCACGATCCGGGCCAGGGTGTGGAAGGCGGGCGGCACCGAGCCCAGCACCTGGCAGGCCAGCGCCACCGACTCGACCGCGGCAATGCAGGCCGCGGGCGGGGTCTCGCTGCGGACGTACCTCAGCTCGTCGACGACCTCCGGCGCGCTCACGGTCCGCTACGACGATCTGTCGGTGACACCGCTCGGCTGAGCCCCGTTCGAGCCGGCCGGCGCCGGAAAGGCGGGTTTCGTCAGGAACCGGGTATGACTTCGGTGTGCCCCGACTGCGAACGGTGTCGCCGAAGGACCCCGGCTGGACCCGCCGGCGTGCCGGCAAGGGATTCATCTATCTCGACAACGACGGCAAGCGGCTCGATCCGGCCGACGTCGAGCGCTGCAAGCTGCTCGTCATCCCGCCCGCCTGGGAGGAGGTGTGGATCTGCCCGGCCCCGAACGGGCACCTGCAGGCGGTCGGCACCGACGACGCCGGGCGCCGGCAGTACCTGTACCACGAGCAGTGGCGGATCAGGCGGGACAAGTCCAAGCACGACCGGGTGCTGGAGGTGGCCGCCCACCTGCCGAAGGCGCGCCGGCGGGTGGCGAAGGACCTGCAGCTGGACGGGATGCCGTACGAACGTGCGCTCGGGACCGCGTTCCGGCTGCTCGACCTGGGCTTCTTCCGGATCGGTGGCGAGGCCTACGCGGAGACCAACAACAGCTTCGGCCTGGCCACCATCCAGAAGCAGCACGTCACCGTCGCCGGCGGCGAGGTGGTCTTCGACTACGTCGCCAAGTCCGGCCAGGAGCGATACGTGGCCCTCGCCGACGACCTCGTCCGCCAGGCGGTCCGCGACCTGCTCCGGCGCCGCTCGGGCGGTGCCGAACTGCTGGCCTACAAGGAGAACGGCCGCTGGCGCGACGTGACCTCGGCCGACATCAACGCCTACGTCAAGGAGGTGGTCGGTGGCGAGGTCTCGGCGAAGGACTTCCGCACCTGGCACGGCACCGTGATCGCCGCGGTCGCCCTGGCCCAAGCGAACGAGGAGGCCCGAACCGTGACGGCGCGGCGGAGGGCCGTGTCGACGGCGATGAAGGAGGTCGCCGGCTATCTCGGCAACACCCCCTCGGTGGCCCGGAAGTCCTACGTCGACCCGCGCCTGGTCGACCTGTTCGCGGACGGGGTGACGATCTCGCCGAAGCTGGCCGGCACCGATGCCGACCTCTCCGACGGGACGACGCACGGCAGGATCGAGCGAGCCGTGCTGAACCTGCTGCGGGCCCCGAAGGACAAGCTCCGCTAGCCCGGGACGGCTGCGCGCGGGAGCTCCGACCCTTCAGCGGCGACAGCCCAGCGTGATCGGTCCGGCACCGACGCAACCGACCCGAACGTCGGTCTCGACCGGGCTGTCGGTCCGGAACACGCCCATGGCGCCGGCCAGGATCACCAGCACCAGACAGACCGCGATCGGCACCATCAGGAGCGCCCAGTCCCCGGGTTCGTCCACGTCCATCGCCTCCTCGACCCGTTGAGAGCCGCGAGGCCGCGGCGAGATACCGGACGGTCGTGCGACGCCGAGACGCCCGACCCCAGCGAAGGGATCGGGCGTCTCGATGGTGCGCTGCGCGGCGCGCGCTCGACCGGCTATCCGGCGGTCTGCGCGACCAGGTCGTCGAAGGCGACCGTGATCGGGAAGTTGGTGGACGAGCCGGACAGATACCCGAGCACGCTCACCCCGCCGGCCGCCTGCAGCGAGGAGGACGTGTCCGACCCGGTCAGGTTCCAGCTGCTGGGCTCGCTGGCACCGACCTTCCAGATCTTGGCCTTGAGCGTGGTGGTGCCGGTGCCGACCGCCTGCATCCGCAGCTGCAGCTGCGAGCCGACGGTGTAGTTGTTGGCCGAGCCGAGGGTGACCGAGGTGATCGTCGTCTCGGTGCCGCCGACCATCTTGGTCAGATAGAGGGTCAGCTGCCCGGTCGACGCGGCCACCTTGACCTTCGCCCGGTATTCGTCGTTGCCGACCACCCGCGCCGCCACACCGGCCTGCTCGCCGCCGCCGTCGGCGAGCTTGGAGAAGGAGACCTTTGCGGTCAGGTCGGTGCTGGTCGAGCTGACGCCGGTCAACACGGCCCGCGGGCCGGCGCCCGCCTTGGTCAGCGAGATGTTGCCGGACGATCCGTCGACGGAGAACGCGCTCGAACCGCCGAACAAGGTCCACGGGCCGCCCTTGGTGGCGCTGCCCCAGCCCCCGGAGACGGTGCGGCCGAAGTCGTCGCTGGCCATCGGTCCGGTGGGCGCGGTCGTCGTCACGGTCTTGGTCACCGAGCCGGTGCCGCCGTCGTTGTCGGTGACGGTCAGCTTGACCTGGTAGTCCCCGGCCGCGGCGTAGCTGTGGTTGGGGCTGACCCCGGTGCCGGTCGTGCTGTCACCGAAGTCCCAGGCGTAGGAGCTGATGGTGCCGTCGGAGTCGGCGGAGCCGGACGCGTCGAAGGAGACCAGCAGGTCGCTCACCGAGCTGCTGAAGGCCGCCGTCGGCGCCGCGTTCGCCGTCGTGGTCACGCTCTTGCTGGTGGTTCCCGTCCCGCCGGTGCCCCCGGTGTTGTCGGTCACCGTCAGGGTGATCGTGTACGTTCCCGCGCTGGCGTAGGTATGGCTGGCGGTCGCGCCGGTGCCGGTGCTCCCGTCACCCCAGTTCCAGGCGTAGCTGGCGATCGTGCCGTCGGGGTCGGAGGAGGCCGAGCCGTCGACGCTCACCGAGAGCTTGTTGACCGACGTCGTGAAGGACGCCGTCGGCGGCACGTTCACCGAGCCGCCGGTGCCACGGGTGTAGTGCTGGGAGATCTGGCTGGCACTCAGCACGCTCGGGTAGACGGCGACCTCGTCGATGCTGCCGGCGAGGTAGTCGCTGGACGGCCGGCTGGCCCAGTTGGCGAGGTTGTCGCCACCGATCCGCCAGAAGCCCTTGTAGTCGTAGGCCGTGGTGACGCCGGTGGTGGAGGCCACCTTGGCGCCGTCGACGTACAGTGCCATCCCGCCGCTGCCGAAGGTGGACACGATGTGGTGCCACTTGCCGTCGTTGTACGCGTTCGGGCTGGTGATGACCTGGCGAACCAGCGCCGGGGTGTAGATGCCGAACGACAGCTTGCCGTTGTTCAGCATGTAGACCTGCCGGTCGTAGGTGTAGCTGGATCCGGTCGAGCTGGAGCCGTAGCCGATGATCTTCCCGCCCCTGGTCGTGCTGGTCTTGACCCATGCCTCGGTGCTGAACGTGCTCGGCGCGCTGGCGTAGGTGTTGGTGGTGGCCCAGCCGGTGTTGGTGCCGCCGAAGGTGGCCGCGGTGTCGCCGGCGATCACGCCGGCACCGCCCATGGTCACGCCGGCCTGCGCGCTCAGGTTGCCGAACCCGGGCGCGAGGTCGACCAGGGTGGTGGAGCCGGCCGGCTCACCCAGCCGCCAGTAGTCGCCGGCCCCGTCGGCCAGCACGCCGGAGGCGTACGTCGGCACCGAGCTCGCGCTCGCCGCGACGATCGTGATGGTGTCGGAGCGCACCTCGTTGCCGAACGGATCACTGACGAAGATGCGGTACTTGTACGTCTGGCCGGGGGTGAGACCGGTGTCCACGTAGCCCATCCCGGGCCGGTACCACTCGCTGGAGGGCGCGGTGGTGGTGTAGATCGGCTTGGTGGTGTTGCCGTCGCGGATCACCTTGTAGGTCAGGTTCTCGTTGTCCCGGTCCCAGTTGGCCAGCCAGCTGACCCGCACCTCGCCCGGCCGGACCGAGGTCAGGGTCGGGTTCTGCTTCGAGCCGGTCAGCTCGGGACCGATCTTGTTCGGGGCGATCGAGGAGACCGCATAGCGAACCAGGCCCTGCTGGGTCACGCCGTTGGCGGTCGGGAACTCGCCGCCGTAGAGGACGTACTGGCCGTTGCCGGTGACCGTCCAGCCGGCCTGAGCCTGTCCGGTGAAGGTGCCGGCGGTCAGCTTGGGGTTCCACTTCAGCAGGCTGGGCGCGGTATAGCCGGCCCAGTTCGGGTAGCCCAGCGGGTCGCGGGTCAGGGTCTGGGTCGCGGTCTTGCTGAACGCGGTGCCCCAGTGGTTGATCCAGGTCGCGAGCTGCGGGAAGCCGTCGGGCAGGTTGCCGCAGTAGTGAGCGTGGCTGACCGCGTAGACCTCGCCGCCGCCGGCCATCGGGTAGGTGCCGTAGGTGTCGCCGTGGCAGTCCTCGAGCCACACGATGGAGCCGTCGCTCCAGTTCAGCTTGGTGATCCCCTCGAGGTTGCCGCCGGCGCCGAACACGTACCCGGAGACGTAGACATAGCTGCCGTCGGTGGTGAGCGCGGTGACGCCGGAGTTGTCGCCGGCGTCGCGGACGACGGAATTCGCGGCCCACGGCAGGCTGTTGCCGTTCAGGTCCACCGCACCGAGGCCGTAGCCCGGGTTGGACGAGCCGTTCAGAGACTGGAACTTGCCGCCGATCAGCAGCTTGTCGCCGCTCGGCGACATCGCCATCGCGCTGACCTGGGCGGACACCCCGGTCGCGCTGGTGGCGGTCGGCGCCCAGCTGAGCAGCGAGCCGTCGCTCGCCTGCGCCGCGGCCAGTCGGCTGCGGGCCGTGCCGTTGACGCTGGTGAAGACGCCGCCGAAATAGACCGTGCCGGCGGTCGGCACGATTGCCCGGACGCTCGCGTCCGCGCCGGCCTGGAAGCTGTTGATGACCGCGCCGGTGCTCGGGTTGAGGGCCACGATCCGGTTGCGGATGATGCCGTTGACGGTGGTGAACGCGCCGCCGGCGTAGATCACCGAGTTGTCCGGCGATGCCGCGAGCGCGTAGACCTCGCCGTTGGTTGCCGGCGCCCAGCTGGTGATCAGCTCACCGGTGGTGAGGTTGTAGGCCAGCAGGTTGGCGCGCGCGGTGGTGTTCACTCCGGCGGCCGCGCCGGCCGGGCGGGCGGTGGTGAAGTTGCCGCCGACGTACACCGTGTTGCCGACGATCAGCTGGGTCCAGGCGACCCCGTCGATCTGGACGGTGGGCAGCGGGTCGGCCGAGACCGTCGTCGGCGTCGCCGGGTTGGTCGGATCGGCCGGGGCCGTGTCGGCCTGTGCCGGTGTCGCCAGTCCCACCAACGCCAGTAGCGTGGCACCGGCCACGAGCGCGCTGGCGCGCTTGAGCATTCGTGTTGCAGAAACCATCATCGCGGTCCCGACTCCCCCATCGACCAATCCGTCCCCGACCCGGCATGGGTCTCCGCCAGGCATAGAAGCCCGGGGGCGATTGGTGATACGCGAGCACTGACGGCACTCTCCGTGCCGTCTCCGCGGTGCCCACGTCCGGTGACCCCGACGTCCCCAGTGCACCGCGCCTGCCGCCTGCGCGACGATCCCCCCGAAACTTGCATGACCAGCGCAGCCGAGGGCACAAAGCCCCCAGCTAGGAAAAGCGTAAGTCACCACGGAAGTGCTGGCGGTCGATTAGCGACATCTCATCCGGCCCACGCCCTCCGGACGCACAAAAGTGCGCAGCCTCAGCAGACAGTCGAACGGCCCCTCGCCCGGTCCGTCAGCACCGACATTTCCCCTGGTCAGGAACGACTTTCGGGCGCCGTTATCGGCTCTCCGCCCAGATTTTAGCGTACGGATTCCATCGTTGAGGTCAATTGTCTGCAGAACGAGCGGACAACAGTTTTCTTTTGCCCGCTCCCGAACTCAGTCCGACGACGGCGATTCGGGCACCGCGGGGACGTTCTCGTCCTCGGTCGGCAGGTCGCCGCCGGTATCGATACTGTCGTCCTTCGCCACTCGCCCGGCCGCCGCCTTGGCCTCGTCGATCGCGGCACCGGCATCCTCGAGCTGAGTCGGGTCGGCATCCTGCGGTTCCTGCGCTGCGGTGGTCATGTCTCAGTCCTACCCGACCGGCGGGGGCGCTACCCGGCGACACGGGCTACCTTGCTGTCCGATGAGCGCGTACGTCGTCGGCCTGGTCCTGGTCGCCGCCGCGCTGCACGCGGGCTGGAACGCCGTCGCGAAGAACATCCCCGATCGACTGGCCGCATCGATGCTGATCGGGCTGAGCTATTTGCTCGGCGGCGCGATCGGGCTGGCTCTGCTGCCGCTGCCCGCGACCGGATCCTGGCCGTATCTGGCCGCGTCGGCGGTGCTGCAGACGGTCTATCTGATCCTGCTCACCGCCGCCTACCGGCACGGCGACTTCTCCCAGCTCTATCCCCTCATCCGCGGCCTGGCGGTGGTCCAGGTCAGCTTGGTCTCGGTCGTCGTCCTCGGCGAGCGGCTGAGTCCGATCCAGCTGGTCGGCGTGTCCGTGGTGGCCGGCGCCCTGATCGCTCTGACGTTCGTCGGACCGGCCCCGCAGTCAGGCTCCCGCCGCGGAGTCGGCCTGGCCGTGCTGACCGCCGTCTGCATCGCGGGGTACACCCTGGTGGACGGTCAAGGAGTCCGCCAGTCCGGCGCGCCGCTCGGCTACGCCGCCGCCCTGTTCGCCGTGCAGGGCATCACGCTACCGATCGCCTGCGTGCTGCTGGCCACGAACTCCCGCCGGCTCGGCCGTGAGCTCCGTAGCCATTGGCGGCTGGGCCTGCTCGGCGGGACCATGTCGCTGATCGCGTACGCCATCGTGGTGTGGGCACAGAACCAGGCGCCGCTCGCGCTCGTCTCGGCCCTGCGCGAGACGAGCGTGCTGCTCGCCGGTGTGATCGGCTGGCTGTTCTTCCGCGAGCCGCTCAGCCCGGCCCGGACCGCTCTGACCGTCGTCGCGGTCGCGGGTGTCGTCGCGCTGCAGCTGGGCTGACCGTGGGGTCGGGCGCCGGGAAAAGGATGGCCGGAGGAAAAAGGTCGAGGGTCAGATAAAAGGCGCAAGGGGCGACGTACGCTTTCTGCGTGAGGTCGATCGCGGCAGGATTGGCCCGACTGTCCCCCCTGTTGGCCGCGGTCGGGGCCCTGCTCGCCGTGCTCGCGATCTATTCCGAACCCGTGGCCGGACCGCTGCTGTTCACCTTGCGTGGGCCGAATGCCTCGGCCGTCGTCGTGTTCGCCGCCTTCACCGCCGGCGGGATCTGGACGCTTCGCCGGGCCTCCCGCTCGGCGTGGCGTTGGGGGCTCGGCCTGGGCACCCTGTTTGCGGCAGCGCAGCTGATCGGCTGGTCGTTGCGCACGCAGAACGCGCTGCTGGCACCGCTGCTGACCGCTGACCACCTCGTCTGGACGGTCGTCCATTTCCTGGGAACCGGCTGGATGGCCAGCGCCGGCCTCGCTGCCCTGATCCAGGTCGTCGACGCCCGTGCGGGGCGCGTCGTCGGGGTCCTGGACGAAAGGCCCGGGCCGGTCGGTCGTCTGCTCAGCGCCCTACGCTCACCGCGTGCCCGCCCACGCCGGATCGGGCTGGCCATGGTGATGGGGATCTTCGTGCTGTCCCGTCTGCCGTACGTTCTCACGTACTGGCCCGGCATCGTCTTCTTCGACACCTTCCGGAGCTACTCCTACGCTCGCGGCACGCGGCCGTGGGATTCGTACGAACCGGTCGGGTCGTCCGTGCTGATCACCGCCTTCCAGTGGCTCGGCACCACCCTCGGGACCGGGGATGCGGGCGGCGTCGCCCTCGCCATGCTGACCTACCTGCTGGCCGCCTCCGCGGCCTTCACCTTCATGCTCTGGCGGCTCGCGATCTGGGGAGTCTCGCGTGGGCTGTGGGTGTTCGGCCTCTGCTGGCTGGCCCTGCTGCCGATCTTCGGCATGTACAGCGTCAGTGTGGTGAAGGACGTACCGTTCTCGATCGCCGTCACGGTGCTGCTCGTTTGTCTGGGCGAACTCTCGTTCGGTCCTCCGGCCAGCGCCGCCCGGCGCTGGCCCTGGGTGCTCCTCTCCCTCGCCGCGATCGTCGCGTTCGCCACGAGGAACAACGGGATCTACGTGCTCGCGCTCGCGCTGCCGATCCTGCTCGGCCCGCTGTGGCAGCACCGGAGGCACGTCCTCGCCGTGCTGGGCGTCGTGCTGATCGCCTTCCTCCTCTACCGAGGTCCGCTCTATTCTGCGTTGCGGGTGGCGCCCGGTCCCGAGGACGAGGCATTTGCGGTGCCGCTCCAACAACTGGCGAGGATCGCCGACGACGACCTCGATTCGCTGACCGAGCCCGACAAACAGTTCCTCACCCGGATCTTCGGCGGAATGCCGCCGGACCAGCTCGGCGCGCACTACGTCCCGGCGTTGGCCGACCCCATGAAGTTGGGAGCGCGGAAGGCCTGGTTCCAGCACAGCACCGGGGAGCTGCTCGCCGGCTGGGCGTCGCTGGCCGCGCGATTCCCCGGTACCGCACTGGCGGCAACCCTCGCCAACACCGTCGGCTACTGGGATCCGGATGCCCCGCCCTACGACGGCCCGAACTGGTGGTCCGACAACAACGTCCGCGACATCCATCTCGACATACCCTCCGGCCGGCCGGCCTCCGGCCCGGCTGCCGCCGTGCTGGCCAGCGGGCTCGTGCCGACCCGCGACTATCGCAACGGTGTGCACGACGACGGCTACCGAGCCATCCCGCTGCTCGGCTCGGCGATGTCGCCGGCCCCGGTGTGCTGGGCCTGGCTGATCAGTGCCGCGTTGGTGGCCCGGCGTCGGCGGCCGCGAAGCCTTGCGCTGTTCGTGCCCGCCGGCATCCTGCTGCTCACCTGCCTGGCCGGGCCGGTCTCGGGCGGGCAGCGCTACACGCTCCCCCTGTTCATGGGCCTGCCGCTCGCGGTTTCGGCGGTGGCCCTGTCGGTCCGCTCGTCCGGGCGGTCCCCTCGGCGGGCCGCGCTGCCCGCTCCGGGGGCCATCGACCTCACCGGGCGCGCCGGCTCCGGCCGACGTCTCGGGGTGCCATCCGACCCGCTGGACGCAGCGGAGCGTGGGTCCGTCGAGCAGCCCGCCGCTCGCCGATCGGCGCCAGCACCCTGACGGACCTGTCATGCTCATCCCGAGCGGATCGCGCCGCACCAGAGCAGAACCGAGAAGGTCTCATGTCCGACGACACGCCCACGATCGAACCGGGGCCGCCCGAGTCCGATCCGGTCTCCGAGCCGGCCGCCACGGGGGCCTCGCCGCTGCGACTGAGGTTGGGCGTCGCCCTGATCCTGCTCTGGTGGATCCCGTTCTGGGCGCTCGGGCCGGCCATCACCCAGGCGCTGTCCGGGCTGCCGGTACCGCCGAGCGTGGCCGTGGTCACCGGCACCATCGTCGTCATCCAAACCGTGATCGGGCTGCTCGGCTTCTGGGTCGCCGGCAGCGAGGTCAAGACGATCGTGCAACAGGCGCCGAAGAAGCGGGCCGCGCTGCGCGCGATCTGGTCCATCTTCATCCACGGCGAGATCCGCACCGCCGAGACGACCGGCACCGAGCCTCCGCCCTGATCCGCTCCGCCGGCTCAGGCTCGGATGCCGCGGGGCAGCATCAGCGCGCAGCGAGCCGCCTCCCTGGCCTGGTGGCCGGCCGCCGCCCAGTTCCCCGCCCGGGCCTGGTTCAGCGCCGTCCGACCGGCGAAGACGACCGCGTACGCCAGCGCCTTCCGGGTCGTCCGCGGCCGCCGCTCGGCGGGCAGGTAGCCCGACACCACGCCGATCGCGGTCACCCGTTCGCGGACGTTCTCCCCGGTCTGCACCCGGACCGAGGTGTCGGACGAGCCGTGTCGCCGATACAGCGCCAGCACCTCGTCGACGAACATGATCGGTCCACTGGCAGCGAGCCTGGTCCACATGTCCCAGTCAGCCGCGTGCGGCAGATCGGTGCGATAGCCGCCGATCCGTTCGTACGCCGCGCGCCGCACCACGATCCCCGGGGCCCGGACCCGGTTCGACACCGCGAACGCGTCCAGCGCGTCGGGCCAGATCCCGGTGCCGTTGCGATACGACTTCGTCACGTACAGCAGCTCGTTGTCGCCGTCGATGTCTTGCACCCGGCAGACCGCGGCCACGGCATCGGAACCGGCCAGGGCTCGCTCCATCCCGGCGTAGAAGCCGGGCAGCACCCCGTCGTCCCCGTGCAGCAGGTGGACGAGCTCACCCCGGGATAGCTCGAGGCAGCGGTTGAAGGTGCCGATCGCCCCGAGGTGCGTCGGATTGGGGCTGAATACGACCTTCCCCCCGCCGAGCCGTTCGACCACCCGGCCGGGATCGTCGGTAGACGCGTCGTCGGCCACGATGATCTCGGCGTCATCCCGCCCGGCCAGCTGGGCGAGCACCTCCGGCAGCGCCTGAGCGAGATAGTCGGCGCAGTTGTGAACGGGGATGACGACCGACCATCGCGGCCGATCGCCGGCGGTCACCGGCGGAACCTGCACGATTTGGGCCATCGAGGGGATTCTACGGGTTCCGGCCGCGGGGCCGTGGCCAGTGGCGACCACTAGGGTTGCGGGGTGACGACGAAGAGATTCGGTATCGCCGGGGCGGGATTCTCAGGCGCAGTCATCGCCCGCGAGCTGGCAGAGGCCGGCCACGAGGTGACCGTGTTCGAGACCCGCGACCATGTCGCCGGCAACTGCCACACCGAGCGCGACCCCGAGACCAGCGTGATGATCCACCGCTACGGGCCGCACATCTTCCACACCGGCAACGAACGGGTCTGGGAGTACGTGAACCGGTTCGGCACGATGATGCCGTACAACCACCGGGTCCGGACCACCGTCGGCGGCCGGGTCTACCTGCTGCCGGTGAACCTGCTGACCATCAACCAGCTGTTCGAGACCGCGCTCAACCCGGCCGAGGCCAGGGCCTTCATCGCCGAGCAGGCCGACTCCACGATCGGCGAACCGCGGAACTTCGAGGAGCAGGCGCTGAAGTTCATGGGCCGCCGGCTCTACGAGGCGTTCTTCCTCGGCTACACCACGAAACAGTGGGGGCTGCCGCCGACCGAGATCCCCGCCGCGGTGCTGCGCCGGCTGCCGCTGCGGTTCAGCTACGAGGACTCCTACTTCAACCACCCGCACCAGGCGATCCCGCGGGACGGCTACACCTCGATCGTGCAGCAGATCCTCGACCACCCGCGGATCGAGGTGCTGCTGTCCACCGGCTACGGGGTGGCCGACCGCGGCCAGTTCGACCACTCGATCTGGACCGGCCCGCTGGACGCGTGGTTCGACTACCGGTTCGGCCGGCTGGGCTACCGGACGCTGGACTTCGAGGAGATCCGGGACACCGGCGACCACATCGGCTGCGCGGTGATGAACTACGGCGACGTCGAGGTGCCCTACACCCGGATCGCGGAGCACAAGCACTTTGCACCCTGGGAGGAGCACGAGGGCACGGTCTGTTTCCGGGAGACCAGCCGGCTGGCCGGCGAGGGGGACATTCCCTACTACCCGATCCGGCTGGCCAACGACAAGAGCGTGCTCGGCCAGTACCTGGACGCAGCCCGGGCCGAGGCCGGCGTGACGTTCGTCGGCCGGCTGGGGACGTACCGCTATCTCGACATGGACGTGACCATCGGCGAAGCCCTGACCGCCGCCGACGGAATCCTGGACGCTATCGGCTCCGGCGCCGCTGTTCCGTCGCTATTCGTCGACGCCTGAACCGATCAGCGCCTCCGCCTCGGCTGCCTCGGCCTGCCCGGCGTCGATCCGCGCGAGGAGGTCGGTCATCCGGTCGTCGACGCCGGCCAGCCCGACTTCCAGTGCGGTGAGCCGGCCCTCGAGCACCCGCAACTGCTGCTGGATCACCATCAGACCGAACATCGTGTCCTGGCGTCGCGGCTCGCCGCCGCGTCTGGTGGCGCGTCCGACGACCTTGCCGACCCGGTTGCCCTGCATGACGTTGCGCAGATAGCGCCCCGTCAGCACAGCGGTGTGCTGGACGCCCGAGTGCCGCAGGTGGAACGCGGCGGTGACCACCGGATTGTTGGAGCCCGGGTTGCTCGACAGGCTGCGGACGAAGCTGCCGTATTCGCGCTTGTGCAGCGCCATGCTCAACCGCTGTGCCGTGACCCCCTTGTTGCCCTCCCGCAGCGCCGCGGCGATGGTGTCCGGGGTGTACTCGGCGAAAATCGGGACGAGGATGTCGAACAGCCGGCGTCGCAGTTCCGGCGGAGTCCGGCGGGAGATCCACTCCAACTGCGAGATCACCCAGCCCAGCAGCGTCGTCTGATAGACCTCCAGCACACGCCGCCGCTCCAGCCAGCTGTGGATGGTGTCATGGTGGCTGAAGATCTTGAAGAGCCGCTCGTCGGCGGTCGCCATGGTCTGGCCGGTCCGGCCGACCCGGTGATAGCACAGCACCTCGGGCACCAGCGCGATCGACCGGGCCGAGACCACCGAGAACCAGTGAAACGGGTTGTCTTCGTAGAAGGCGTCGCTGACCGGGAACCGGATCGCGTTGTCCTCCAGCAGGCTCCGGCGATACAGCTTGCGCCAGGGCACGGCGATGAAGCGGAGCACCTGCCGCCGGGTCTGCACGTCCAGCGGGTAGCACGAGCCTGGCAGCTCGGCCCAGCGGTGGGCGTCGGCCGGGTCGCGCCGCTCGCCGGTCTCGTCGACGACCTCCTGGTATTCACACATCGCCAGGTCGGCATCGCAGCTGTCGGCGGCATCGACCAGGCGCTCGAACATCGTCGGCTCGACGTAGTCGTCGCCGTCGACGAAGCCGACCCACTCCCCGCTCGCGCGGTCCAGACCGGCGTTGGCCGCTGTCGCCACACCGCCCGGGCTGTTCTCGCCGAGCAGCACCGGGATGAAGCGCGGGTCGTCGGCGCAGAACGCGGCGATCTTCTCCGGTGTGCTGTCGGAGGATCCGTCGTCGACCACCAGCACCTCGATATCGGTCAGCGTCTGGGCGGCGACGCTGGCCAGGCACTGATCGATATAGGACTCGATGTTGTAGGAGGTGACGATGATGCTGAGCTCAGCCACGAATCTGGTTCCTCTCCCCTGGTCAGGCCAGCGACGTGCGGACGATACGACTGGCGAGCCCTGAGTCTCGCCGCAGCCGGATTCGGGCGAAGTCGCCGACGTCGATCCGGAGCAGGTGCTGCTGCAGACCGAGGTTGAACTCGTCCAGCACGTCCGGCGTCACGCGGCTCTTCGCCCAGCCGGCCACCCGGAGGACGAAATCCCAGTAGTGGTGGGAATACCGGTTCCGCTTCTCCGGCCTCGCCTCGAGCTCGGTATAGGTCTCGTTCAGCGCGTCGATCAGGCTCAGCCGGGCCCGGCTCTCGCGGTTGGTGAGGTTGCGGCCGCCCTCGGCGACGATGTGGGTACACAGCGGCTGGTCCAGCAGCAGGATGCTCCGGGCGTCCAGCAAGGTGAGCCAGTGCCCGAGTACGTCGTTGTGCACCGGCGTGCTGCCGTAACGCAGGCCGGTGCGACGGTAGTGCTCGGTGCGGGCGAGCTTGTTCCACGGATAGTTGGAGAAGCCGAGCAGCCGCGGTACGTCGCTGAGCCGGGCCACCCGTCGCGGTGCCGTCGCGTACTGGGCCCAGACCGAGGCGTCGAAGGAGTTCATCGCCTCGTCGCCGTTGGCCTGCCCGCGGCGGTAGTTGTACGGCATCATCGCCACGTCGGCACCGGTGTCGTCCAGGGAGTCGATGGCCACGCGCAGGCTGCTCGGGTGGATCTCGTCGTCGGCGTCGAAGAACAACACGTAGCGCCCGCGCGCACGGGCGAAGCCCAGATTGCGGGCCAGGCCGGCGCCATGGTTGGTGCTGAAGCCCTCGACCACCACCTCGGGCCGGTCCAGTGCCCGAAGCTGGGCGACGGAGCCGTCGGTGGACGCATCATCGACCACGATGACCTCCACCGACACCGCGTCGACACTCAGGAACGACTCGACGACGCCGGTGACGGTGGCACTCGCGTTGTGCATCGGAATGATCACCGACAGGTCTGGCTGGTTCGTCACACGTAGTCCACTTCCGGGCTGGTCGGGCGAGGCCGACGGCTGTCGAGCCCGCAGAGATCGGCGGATGCCCGCCTCGCCGGAACCCTATGCACACACGCGGCGGCACACACGCGGCGCGGCGCGGCAGATTCGGCAAGGCTACCGGAACCACCGATCTGTACCGCTATACCCCGCGCACGGCGGTTGCACCGCCCGGCGAGTCTCGCTGTCATCGCGGAGGGGATGCTCCATGCTGAGAACGTGACCGCCGCTTCCCGCCTGCAGCCGGCGCGCGGGCCGTCACCGGTTCGGATTATGCCCGGCGGGCGGGTTTCTATCGTCTTGGGCCCATATCCGTTCGGTGTTAACCTGCCAGACAACAGCCCCGACAAGTCTTGCTGGAGCCCAGTCCTCGGCACCGGGCGGAAGGAAAGGAATGGGGGTTTGGAAGACGTTGACGGGGCTACGGCCGACGCGTCGGAAGAGCCCGACGACCGTCGTGGAGCGCTCCCCCGGAACCGTCCGTCGTCCTCACCACCGATCCGATGCAGGCGCCGCAGTGCTGACCGTGTCGAATCGGGTCGCTGAGAGCCCCGAGCCGAGGCAGGATCCGATCCGCGAACCCACGCACGAGATTGCCGTCGTCGTGCTCACCCAGGCCAACCGTCCCGACGAGCTCGAGCGGGCACTGGCCTCCGTCCGCGCGCAGCGCGATGTCGACGTCCAGCTCGTCCTGGTGATGAACGGAGCACCGGCGCCCGATCCCGACCCCGCCGACCGGCTGATCGTGCTGCCCGAGAACATCGGCATCCCCGCTGCGCGCAACGTCGGCGCCGAGGCGTCCGACGCCGGGCTGATCATGTTCCTGGACGACGACGCCGAGCTGCTCGACACGAACGTCCTGGCCACGGTGGTCCGGCGGTTCGCCGAGAAGCCGAAGCTGGGCGCCATGGCGATCCGGCTGACCGATGACAAGGGCCGGACCCAGCGACGGCACGTTCCCCGGCTCGGCGGCCGATCGGCGACCAGGTCCGGACCGGTCACCCACTTCATCGGTGCCGCCTGCGTTGTTCGCGCTGAGGTGTTCCACACCGTGGATGGCTTCGACCCGCGGTTCTTCTACGCGATGGAGGAGTCCGACCTGGCCTGGCGCCTGCTCGACGCCGGCTGGACCATCTGGTACTCGGCCGACCTCACCGCGTTCCACCCGTGGACGGCACCCTCGCGCCACCCCGGCTACGTGGTTCTGACGGCCCGGAATCGGCTCTGGATGGCATGGCGCTCGCTGCCGGTGCCGGTGATGCTCGGCTACCTCGCCACCTGGACCCTGGCCGCGATCGTCCGCGGCGCCCAGCCGCGCGAGGTGTTCGCCGGCTACCGCGAAGCCTGGGCCGCACGGCCGACCCGGCGGCCGATGCACTGGCGGACCGTGGGCCGGATGACGCTGCTCGGCCGGCCGCCGATCGTCTGAGCCCCGGCAGGTGCCCGGCCGCGCAGATCAGGTCCGCGAGGAGTGCGAGCCGCGGCCGAACCGCTCGGTCAGTTGCCGCCGGGTCCGCTTCTCCAGCCGGCGGATCTGATCGGTGCGTCGCTTGCCCAAGGACCCCTCCAGCCCGTCGCCGATCACCGAGCGAGCGCTGAGCACCGACAGCGGTAGCCGGCGGACGCGTTCCTTCACCTGCTCAGGGCTGAGCTTGCCCAGCCCGGCCGCGTCCGTCGGTTCGCCCGGAACCCGGTGCGCGACAAAGACGAACTTCCTGCCGACGAACAGTCGCTGGGCGCCGAACCCGGGATGCATGGACCGCACGGCCAACGCCGCCGTGGCGGCCACCTGACCGACTCCGAAGAGCCAGACGGTGTCCTCGTGCGCGACCCGCTTGCTGGCCTCGAACGCGGCCATCACGGTGGGGAGCTTCGTCCCGCCGATCCGGATCAGGTCGAACGGAACCCGGTCGCCATGGAAGAGCTCGACGTACTGGTCCAGGGCCAGCTCGTAGAAGTCGGTCGTCGATTCCGCATAGCTGCGCGGATCGAACGCGAACCGACGACTCACCGCGACCCTGACGATCGGCTCGCGTCCCGGCGGCACCGGTCCCGGCGGCACCGGTCCCGGCGGCCCGACCGCCAGATCCGGCCCGGCCGCGTCGACATCGAGCAGCGACCGCGGCTGATGGTGAGTGACGATCCGCTCCAGGATCGGGTCGTCGGGGTCTCGCATCGCGTCGGTGACTGCCGGGATGGGAACGCGGAGCAGGTCCAAGATCTCTGCCGAGTTCGGGCTGATCTTCGAGACCACCCGACCCTCGGCCCTCAGGACCAGTTCGTGCTCGAGCGTGTGGAACGTCTGGTCGATACGGCGAACGTCGCCGATGGTGCGCAGGTTGCGGTGCTCGGAGCCAAATCGTCGCAGGATATTGACCTTCTTGCCGGACACATCTTTCAGCAACATCAGCAGGTGGAAGGCCGAGCCCTCCTCACCGCCGACGGTGGTGGCTCGGCTCAGTTCGTCGAGCTGATCGCGCACGGTCAGCTTCTCCGGATGCACGATGCTCCAGCCGTCGGCCGCGAGCCGGCGCTCGGCGGGTGCTGCGTTCAGGTTCCGGACATCGGTGCCGATCTTGCTGCGGGAGAGCCAGAGCCGGCGCCCCCGGATCTGCGGCGGACCCTCGTAGCGGCCGAGGAACTGCGCGTGCTCGGGATGGAACGTGTCGTCATAGCGGTAGCCGATGTCGGGGATGTGCAGCGTCTGGAAGCGAGTGGGGTCGGCGACGATCCGGGTCGGGTTCTGGACACCGAGCAACGCCAGGATCTCTCGCTGCCACGGTTGGAGCTCATAGCCTTGCCAGTCGTGCGCGCCGGCCCAAACCAGCGGAAGGTCGGGGCGTGGGCCCGCGTACCAGGCGCGGGCCAGGCTCTCCAGCAGGAAGTGGCCGAAGTGGTAGTACAGCGTGCCGGCGTAGATCGCCTCCGGCTCGCGCGACTCCACCGGATCGGGATAGAGATCCCGTGGAACCGGCGCGCCCTGCTCCCCCGAGCGCCGTTCGAGCGCGCTGCCCTCGACGTAGCCGCCCTCGGCGTCGAAGACGCCCATCAGCAGCTTTCCGGGCCGCGAAGCGACCCGGATGGTGGGGTAGACCGCGCAGTTCTGGAGGATCCGCACGGACAGTGCGGCGGAGCCGGAGTCGGTTGTCGGCCGCTGCCCGCGGTCCATCAATGCGTCTACCGACCGATCGTCGACGGCGGCCTCCCCGTGTCTCCCCGGCCCTTCGACCGCACGATCGCTCGCTGGATCGTCAGTGGTGTCGGCCGTGACGCCCACCAGTCACCTCCTCGGCGATATCCGGTTACCGATCATAGGTTCGGGCGCCGACGGATCGGCGCTTCGCCGCAGCAAGTCGTCGCCCGGCCCAACACCTCAGCCAAACAGCGAGGACCTGCCCGGGACGTGACACAGTATCCCCTTAGCCACACGGAGGAGTGAACGATGGCGTTGCTCGAGCCGCTGCGTAAGGCGGCCGTCAGGACCATAAAACCCCACGTCAGCAACGACACCTGGCGCAGAATCAAGTCGCTCGACCCGCGGGGCCGCGGCGCGAACGGCGCCGCCGAGGCGCTTCCCCCGCTGTCGGAATGGGACATGGTCAGCCTCGCGCGACACTTCGGCACCGACAAGTGGGGCTCGCACCGGTATGCGCCGCACTACGAGCACCATTTCCTGCCGTTCAAGAACGACACCTTCAGCCTGCTGGAGATCGGTATCGGCGGTTATGCGCGGGAAAAGCAGGGCGGCGCGTCACTACGCATGTGGAAGGCGTTCTTCCCCAACGCGCAGATCATCGGCCTCGACATCGAGGACAAGTCGTTCGTCGTGGAAGACCGGATCAAGGCCTATCAGGGCAGCCAGGTCAACGTACCGCTGCTGCGCACGATCGTGGACGAGTCGGACAACCTGCAGATCATCATCGACGACGGCAGTCACCGCAGTGATCACATCCGGACCACGTTCGAAGCGCTGTTCCCGCTGCTTCCCCCCGGCGGCCTGTATGCGATCGAGGACACCCAGACCTCGTACTGGCCGCGCTTCGGCGGCAGCGAGGACATCGACGACCCGACCACCTCGATGGCTCTGGTCAAGCGTCTCGTCGACGGCCTGAACTACGAGGAATGGCGACAGTGGGACTACGAGCCGACGTACGCCGACGAGCATGTCGTCGCCGTGCACTGCTATCACAATCTCGTCATCCTGGAGAAGGGCGAGAACAACGAGGGCACGAACCGGAAGATCCCCCCGCCTCCTGACGTCGCCGCCTCCTGACCTCGTCGGCACGGGCACCGGTCAGGCGAGGCGCGGCCGGTGTCCGTCCCACTCGATCCGGCGCTTGGAGATGAACCAGGATCTCCCGTTGTCGTCATTGCCCTGAAAGAAGAGCCAGGTGGCGCCGTCGGTCGGATCGACGAAGACGGCCGGATGTCCGGATTCACTCGAGTTCCATTCGCCCCTGTGTCCATTGGCGAGAAAGGGACTGTCGCTCATCCGTTCCCAGCTCAGCCCGTCGCGGCTGAAGGCCACGCCGATCTGCTGCGGCTCGTTGTTGTAACCACCGGCGTAGAACATGACCAGGGTGTCGTCCCGGCGGCAGATCGTGGGCGCCTCGATGCATCCCCGCTCCCAGGGGAGCTCTGGTCTGAGAATGCTCTGCGAGCACCGTTGGCGCCAGTGCTCGGCGGAGAGATCGCTGCTCAGCGGAGCGCTGTGCACACCGAGCATCTGAATACGGTAATCGGGGTCGCGTGTAGCCCAGTAGCAGAACAATTCCTCGCCCACCACCTGGAGCTCGGCGTCGATGGCCCGGCCACAGGTCCAGGCACCGGTCGGCCGGATGATCGGGTTGCCGGTCGCCCGCTCGAACGTCACACCGTCGGTGCTGGTGGCGTGGCAGATCGCGTCGTCCGCCCCGTTCCCGTAGGTCTGGTAGAAGAGGTGGACACGATCGTCGAGGACGATCGCACCGCCCGCGCAAATGCCGCTCGCCTCCACCGCGCCGGCCGGCTCGACCTCCCCCATCGTGGTCCAGCTCGACAGATCTACACTCTCCGCGACCGCCTGGCCCCAGCGATCGTCACCAGGCTTGGGCGGCACGGAGAAATACATCAGGTAGCGATCGCCGAACCGGACGACGCTCGGGTCCTTGGCGAACGGCTTGCCCCGCGATCGGTCGGACCAGTGCATGAAGTCGGCCGGCGCCGGAACCGCCTGCAACACGGTTGCCCGGTCGAGCTCCTCCGTGACGGCAAAGCGACGCCCGGCGTACGATTCGGCCGACCACGACTGGACGATTTGTCGCTCGGGCGTCCGCCAGGTGTCGTCCAACAGGACCAGGGCGTCGGCGGCCAGGCGGTCGGCGAACACAGGCAGAGCCGGGTAGCGCGCCTGCGGTGACGTGTTGCCGAGGGGGCCGTCGACGAAGAGCAGATCGACGGCGGCGAGGTCCTCGGGCAACGCGGACAGGTCGAACCAGGGTTGCGTGGGGCGGTTGGGCAGGTTGCAGTCGACCAGTGGGGCAGTCAGCACGAGGGCACGGTGCGAGAGTCCGAGTTCGGCCAGCCTGCCGCGGGTCCGCTCGGCGTACTCGGCGCTGGACTCGAGTGACACGATCCGGCCGTCGGCACCTCGCTGCTCGAGGGCGAGCGCGAACCACACCGTCGAGCTACCAGACCCACATTCGATGATCGTGGACACCCGGCCCGAGTAGACCTGGTCGACGACCCACACCAAGGTCGAGCTCGTCATCGCCCAGCCGCCGAGCTCCGGCATCGGCCGCTCGTGGCGGACGAGCCGCTGATACACCCGACCGAGCTCGACCGTGGCACTCGGAGTTCGCTGGACGAGCGAGCTCAGGTCGTACATCGCTCGCTGCAGCTGTGCCGACTTCTCGCTCTGGGCAAGCAGCTTCGCCTGGTGGGCGTCCGCCCGCCGAGTCAGCCTGCCGTCCACAGAACCGAGGTGCTCGTCGACGGCGCCGATCGCGACCTTCATCGACCGGAGCTGGTCGCGGTGCCGGGTCGTGTCGGCTCCGATCCGCCCGAGCCGCGCGTTCAGCGCACGAGCCCAGAGCACCACCCAGCCGAACATCGCCCCCACCGCGACCGCCATCGCACTGACCGCGAAACTCGCTCGATCGAGCAGACCCAGGACGACGGCCGCGGCCGTCGCGAGGCCGACGACGTACAGAAGGACGCGGCGTTTCGTCACAGGCACTCCTCCGGCGGCACCGTGGCGACCCTAGTCCATCGCCCTGCGGGTCCGGGCCGGCACGGTCCGAACCGGCGCGACACCGGAGGATGCGCCCGTCACGGCACCAGCCCCGGGCGCGGCTTGGTCCACCGCTGCCGAGCTGCCGCGAGCCGGTGGTCGGACCGGTCGGACGAGGCATCAGTCCGACATCGATATTCCGGCGGGCGTCGTGCTTCGTCAGCGACGCCGGGCACAGAGCAGCAGGTTCTCCTTCTGCAGGACCGGATGCTGGCAGTCGAACTCTGCCGCGATGGTCTGCCTGACCGACGGAACTGCACTGCCGCGCTCGATCAGTTGGGGATTGAGGACGAGATACTTGGCATTGCGGTCGCGAACGCAGCCGAGATTCTCTTGAAAGCTCGCGAGACTCGGCGCGTTCGGCGCTCTCGTGCTGCGGGCCAGGAAGGTCGGCGTCGGGTATCGGCACGCCGTCGGGAGACCAATGAAGTAGGCGGCCTGTTGCCCGGCTGCGTAGACGACCTCTGCACCGCCGGCGGCCTCGTGGATCGCTCGACCCGTTCCGATGCCACGATCCCGCCCAGCTGCCTCCGATACGCGGGTCTCGCCGGCCGTGTAGGCCAACGCCGGGGTTCGGGGCCAGGCGGGAAAGCTCAGCAGCAGCGCGAGCGCGGCCGCCGTCAGCAGCCACTTCCACCACGACGCCTGCGGTCGGCTCGCATCTGCCGGATCGAGGGGCTGCCGGACGGCGAGCGCGATCGACAGTGCGATCACAGCGATCTCGCCGGCGACTGCCAGACCGACGTGATCCGCACGCCACTGGAGTGGTCGACGCGAGAGCCACCACGCCGTCGGCATCCACACCAAGCCGATCAGGGCGACGGACGGAAAAGTTCCGACCCGCCGGATCCACAGAGCACAGGCGAGAGCCACCACGGCACCCGCAAGCACGGAGAGTGCCGCGTAGTGGTGGAGGTAGTAGGCGTTCTGCACTGCCACACCCGCCATCACGACGGCCGCCGCGATCGGCGGGCCGGCCCACCAGATCCGGCGACGCGACAGCCTGTAGCCGAGGATCACCGCCGCCGGGAGGACCATCACGACGGGATTCAGAAACGGGAAATACCACAACGAACTGCCCAGTGCCGACCATTTGACGACCGCGGTGTCATTCAACTCCGGCATTTCCCGGAACCACTGATATTCGTGACGGTTCAGCAGGGTGAGCAGGAACAGACCGACGGTCGTCACCGCGGTCCAGCCGGCAACCACCGCCCCGCGCCGCCAGCTGACGACGACCAGTACGCCCAGTGCCACAACGACCGTGGTTGCGGTGGTGTACTTCTGCAGCGCCGCAAGAGCCAGCAACGTGCCGGCCACCACCAGCCAGGGCGAGCGCCATGCCGCGACTGAGGACTGCCGACCGAGCGCGGCCGCGATCGCAGCGACCGACAGGAGGACCGCCGTCCATTCCGGCTGGAGGACCGTGACCGTCGGCGCCCAGGCAAGGGCGGCGAAGGCCGCCAGTCCGACGTACGTCGCCGACGTGCGATCCAGCCAGTCGCGCAGCGACCGGGACAGCCAGGCTCCGCTGATCCCTGCGCAGACGATCGCGATACTGAGGGCGAGACGCTCGCGGAATTCCGTCGCCCCGAACGTCAGGTGGTCCAGCAACGACATCAGCGCTCGATGGGCCATCGGCCGGTGGATGAAGACCTCGGGCGCGCTCGATCCCGCTTGGCCGGCGGCGCGCAGCGCCCCGAAGGTGTAGCGGATGTCCATGTACAACGTCATCCAGTGCCACTGAAGCAGGATCGTGACACCGACCGCGGTGCACCAGAGCGCCACCGTGGGCGACGGGCGACGTCGTCCCAGATCTTCGATCGCGGTCCGAATCACCGAGGCTCCGACCGCCTTCACGGAGCGATCTCGACGATCACTCTCCGCCACCCGGCTCACCCCGGGCCAAGGCATCCGCACGCTCGACATCGCGCTCTTCACCGCGGGCGCTGGCACGACCGAGATCCGCCGCACCGCGTTCGACCATGTGCTGTCATATGTCGTCCCAATCCGCGGAAATCACGGGCATCAAATGCTCACGCCGGCCTGCTGACGGCATTCGGCAGATTCATTGCCGAGCAGAATATACAAACCCGAAGCTACGATCGTGTGACATCGCCGGGCGTGGCGCAGCAAAACACGATCCTCGGTCCTTCGAGCCCTTTGGTCGAGAGCTAGGGCAAGTCCGGCTCACGCCAGGATGCCTTGCTCAACGGTTCGGATCTCGTGCCGGTGACTCGGGCTGTCGAAACCGTCCTGGATCAGCTCGGGCGCCAGAGGCCGGAGCGTGGGATCGGCGTAGCGGGCCGTGCGCCTGCTGTGCGGCCCGCTGCGGCCCTGCTACGACGGTGGACGGGGCGGGGTGAAGACCCAGTGGCGGTAGAGGAGGAAGTTCCACAAGGTCGATGCTGCGACCACCGCAACCTTTGCCACCAGGTACCTGTCGCCCACGTGCCCTGCGGTTGTCACCACCGCGAGTGTGATCACATAGTTGAACACAACCAGCGCACCGTACCGCAATGCGTGCTGCGTCAACCCCCGCGAGCCCCAGGATGACATTGCGGTCCTGTTGAGCAGAAAGTTCACCACCACAGCGGTACAGAAGGCCACCGTGGTGGCAACGCCAAGCGGAACCCCGAAGGACTCATGGAGTAGGGCCAGCAGTCCTATGTCGACGACAACGGTGAGACCGCCGACGACCAGGTACCAGAACAGCTGGCGTTGCAGCCGCGGCCTCGGCATCGATGCCGACGGGCTGTCCGCGGCGCGGGAGGATGCTTCGAGGTCAGACATGTCCCTCTCCGTGGCGGTGGTTCCGGAAACCGACATGCATGACCTGGGTCACGATAGACGCACCTTATGGCTGGTGTCGGCCAGCCACAGCTGTGGGCGTCTCACGTCCTGACCGGCAGGTACAGGTCGAAACGTCCGAGGTCCATCTTTTGATAATGGTCCGCCGGCATCCGCAGGCGCGGGATCTGACCGTCTTGAAACACGTACGCGACCTCCGACGGGTCGGCGGCGTTGACGATGGCGTTCTCCTCGTCGAATCGGATGGGGAGGATCACCGCCGCCTGGAGGCGTCCCGCACCGAGGTAGTCGACCAGGTACGCGCCCCAGTAGTCGCCAGCGATGTAGTGGATCTGCCGGGTCTCCAACTCGCTGACTATCTGCTTGGCATCGGTGTTGGGGTCGATCCACTGCCAGCCGACCTGCTGATGCACCACGGGAACGCAGGTCAAGAGTGCCCACGCCGTTGGCAGGGTGACCACCAGCCACGGTGAGTTGCGGACGCGCTCAGGGATCAGCAGCAGCCACGCCCCCAACCCCATCAGCAGCTCCGGCAAAAACGGCAGGGCGTACCGCCCGTCGGCGATGTTGCTGAGCGGGGCGTACAGCGCGAGAACGGGGAACGCGAGAACCCCGGCTACCAGGATCGGCACGGCCTGTCGGCCGGTGCGGATCACCAGCAGCACCATCCCGACGATCGAACCGATGATCAGGACGGCCGCGCTCCCGACCGCCACCGCGCCGGGGCCGACCCAGTCCTCACCCAGCTCGGGGCGCAGACCGAAGGCCCGCGGGAGCAGCTCGGCGACGAACCTGGTCAGGCGCTCGGGGTAGGTGGCTGCCACCACCGGCGTGGCTGATGCCGGCCAACCGTTCTGCGCCATGAACACCAGCCACGGGCTGACTCCGAGCACTCCGCCGGCGGCGAGGGGCAGCCACCATCGGCGCAGCGCCCGCCGGCGGTACAGCGTCGGCGCGATCAACGCCAGCAGCGCGACCGTACCGAAGATCGGATGGCTCCAGGTCGCGAACCCTGCGGCGAACCCGGCGAGGCCGGCAGTCCGCGCCAGTCGATGTTCCGTACGCATCGCGTGGCACGCCAACGCCAGCGCGGCGATCAGCGCGATGTACCCGGTCGGGTAGCCCATGTAGGGACGCAGCGACAATTTCGTCAGCGCGCCGGAGGTGGTCCACCCGATCAGCGCCAGTGCCGAGGCCGGTACCCGACCGAAAATCGGCCGCGCCAACCGGTAGAGCGCATAGCCGGCCACCACGGACAGCGCAATCGGCACGATCCGCAGCGGCCACACCCCGCTCCACAGCGCCAGGAGCGGCGCAATCAGGTAGGTCTCGGTCGTCGAGCCGTACTCGTTCCCGGCCACGATGAGGCGGAACCTTCCACGGAGTACCTCGTACGCCTGCAGGCCGGTGACGCCCTCGTCGGCGTTCAACGGGACCAGTGAGGTGTGCATCAGCCAAACCCTGATCAGCACCCCGATCGCGACCGCCGGAAGGCACGCGAGCAGCAGCGTACGGGTCGACACCCCGGCTCGGCGGTCCGATTTGGGGTCGGTGTCCACCGGCATCCACTCGTCCTTCGGGTAATGTGCGACGGCATCAGGCTATCCGCACAGGGCGCCCCGGCCTGCAGAACCAACAGTCGAGCGACCCGACGAGATTGTTGAGGAGTGGCCTAGTGGCAGACCGTGCGTCAGCCCCGGCTTCACCCCCGCCCGCGGACGGTGACGTTTCCGCGTACTTCCGTACCCGGCTCGCCCCGAACCGCCATCGCGCCGCCATCTGGCAACACCTGTGTGCTTACCTGCAGCGCTGGATCCCCGCGGACTCCGACGTGTTGGAACTCGGCGCCGGGTGGTGCGACTTCGCGAACACCATTGCGGCGCGGCGCGTGGTGGCGATGGATCTCGACACCACTGTGCGGCGCGCCGCGGCCGAGCACGTCGAGGCCGAGGTGGGTGACTGCACCGACCTGTCGCGCTTCGACTCGGGCTCCTTCGACGTGGTGTTCGCGTCCAATCTGCTCGAACACCTGGAGCGGCCGGCGACCACGCGACTGCTGGCCGAGTCGGCCCGGGTACTGCGGGAGGGCGGAACCCTCATTCTGCTGCAACCGAATTTTCGGCTGAACCCTGGCGGCTACTTCGACGACTACACGCATGTGGCGATCTACACCGATCGCTCGCTGGCCGATTACCTGCGTTCAGAGGATTGGCGGATCCTCCAGGTGTTTCCGCGCTTCCTTCCACTGACGATGAACAGCAAAGGCTCAGCCTTGACCTTCTTGGTGCCCTGGTATCTGCGGTCTCCGATCAAGCCGCTTGCCGGCCAGATGCTGCTGATCGCCACGCCGGAGTCCAGCCATGTGGAACGGTAAGACGTTGTCGGTGGTGCTGCCGACCTACAACGAGAAGGACAGCATCGCCGAGACGATCAGAGCCTTCGACCAGCTCGGCATCGTCGACGACATCTTGGTGGTCAACAACAACGCCACGGAGGGGACCTCAGACGAGGTCGCCATGACCACGGCCCGCGAGGTGCTGGAACCACGGCAGGGCTACGGCGCAGCGATCCGTCGCGGGCTAGCCGAAGTCGACACGGACCTGATCTGCATCTGCGAACCCGACGGCACCTTCAACCCGAGGGACCTGGCGAAGTTGTTGCCCTTCACCGAAGATTGCGATCTCGTGCTGGGGTCACGCACGGTGTCGACCTTCATCTGGGACGGCGCCAACATGGGCCGGTTTCTGCAGTGGGGCAACTGGGGAGTCGCCAAGACCATCGAGGCACTGTTCAACACCTCCTACCTCAGTGATGTCGGCTGCACATTTCGCGTCGTCTCCAAGGATCTGGTCCCTGGCTTGCTGCGGGACTCCCGCGTTCACGGTTCCGCATTCGGGCTCGAGATGTTGATGCTTGCCTTGATAGCCCGGGACACCGTCGTACAGGTTCCGGTGAACTACCACCCACGGATCGGCACGTCGGCAGTCACCGGAGACACTCGCACCGCAATTCGCCTCGGCTTTCAGATGCTGGGGATAGTGCTTTCGATGCGGATCCGACCGCCGCGCCGCCGACGTCGAGCAACGGCCCGGCGCGGTCAGCACGAAGCAATGCGGCAACCAGGGCTGTGGAATCCGCCGGAGCCATCGGATCAAAGCGCGATTGGTCGCAAGCACGAGGATGCCGACAGCGCACCCCGATGAAGATAGCTACGAGCCGCGGCTTTTCGCTGCCCCCCGGCCGCCACAACCAGACCATCCCGAGCCGGAAACCGCTGCTGACCAGGGAAAATGGGTGGGCCTAAGTGGACTTGAACCACTGACCTCTGCCTTATCAGGGCAGCGCTCTAACCGACTGAGCTATAGGCCCGCTGGTGCGCCTCGCCGCCTGCGCTGGGCGACGGGCACGAGGAGCAAGGCTAGCCCATCGACCCGGCGGCCTCAACTCGGAACCAGATGCGTCGCCACCGCGCGGTCCTTCACGTGCTTCACACCGTCTCCTGCTGCTTCGCACCCGCTGCACGGAGTGTGCGGCGACAGTGAGGGGTGTGAAGCGTAGGGGATGGTCCGGGCCACTGGTCGATTCGATTCGACTACCCGCACGAATCGACCAGTGGAGGGAGGCTCAGTCCTCGGCGAGGGTGATCTCCAGGCCGCCGAGCATGGTGGCGGCGAGGTTGTACAGGAACGACCCGAGGGTGGCCAGCGCGGTGAAGATGATGACGTCCACGCAGGCCAGCAGGGCGGCGACGCCGAGCACCTTCTGGGTGTTGATGTATTCCTCGACCCGGAACGGGGTGGTGTCGTTCGGCGTGGAGATGACGCTCTTCACGATGTCGTTGACCGAGTCGAACAGGCCGGAGGAGCCGATCACGGTCCAGACGACGTACACCGCGACCACCAGCATGATGCCGGCCGCGATGGAGAACAGGAAGGACGTCTTCATCACCGACCACGGGTCCAGCCGGGACAGTCGCAGTCTGGCCTTGCGCGTCCGCCGCGGGACCCCGGGCTTGTGCTTCGGGCCATCGACCGGGGGTGTCGCGTACGCCTGCGGGAAGTCGGGAGCAGCCTGTCCCTCGACCACCGGGATGACGGCCGTCTGCGGGCCGGTCGGCGGACCCTCGGGCGCGGTCGGCGCCCACGGGCTGGACTCGGGCATCGGCGAGGCCGGGGAGTACTGACGAGCGATCTGCTGCTCGTCGACGACCTGCTCGGCCTCCTCCGCCGGTGCCGAGCTCGGCATCGGCGGGACGAAGGCGACGGCAGTCTGATCGGGCTCGGCCGATCGCGTCTCGGCCTCGGCGGTCTCGGCGGTCGCCGCGCCCTGCGGGCCTCCCTCGACGGTCGGCTGGTCGGCCGGCAGCGTGCCGGCGGCAGCCGCGGACGACGCCCAGACCCGCTCGGCGGCCTCGCGGTCGCCCAGCTCGCCCGGAGCGTCGTTCTTGCCGGTCAGCTTCGCGGTGAGGTCGCTCCAGCGCTGCTTCAGCGGCTTCTTCGAGCGCGATGCGACGGGCTCCCAGCTCGCCACCACGGCCGGCGTGGGCTGGGCACCGTCCGGCAGACCGTCGCCGGGCGCGTCGGCGGCAGTGGTCGGGGCCTCGGGGGCCGGGGTGTAGTAGCCGCTGCCGTTGCTCGGCGATCCCGGCGAGTATGTCGGCTGCCGGGTCGAGCCGCCGTACGGCCCCCATGGCGAGGAGTATCCGTTGGACCCGGCAGACCCGTTCGGCGATCCCGGACCGGCGGGCGAGTCCGCGGCGCCGTTGGTCGGAGCGGGCGACCCGGGAGAGACCGCGCGCATCACCTGGGTCGTGGTGCCGTACTCTTCTCGATCGTTGGTGTCGGCGTCGGGACCGGTGGGCGCGGCAGAACCCCGCGCGTCGTCCGCGCGGTCGGTGCTGCGCTGGTCAGCCTGGGGGGAGCCGGCGTAGCCGGAACCCCGGTTGGCGTCACTCACTGTTCGTCCTCCTCGACCCCAGGCACGTCCGGCTCGGAATCTGCCGACGCCTGGTCCTCAGGTGCCGGTTCGCTGACTGCGGCCTCACCCTCGGGCAGATCGCCCTCGGACCCTGGCTCCGCGTCAGCCTCGTCTGCAGTTATCTCCGGATTCAGCGCGATCGCCACGACCGCGTCGCTGTCCCGCACCCCGACGAACTTCACTCCCATGGTGTCACGACCCTTGACCGGAACCTCGTTGACAGCGCTGCGGGTGATCTGTCCACTTGCCTTGATGGCGATGACCTCGTCATTCTCCGACACAACCAGCCCTCCGACCAAAGAGCCGCGGGCGTCGTTCAGCTTCATCGCCTTGATCCCGAGCCCGCCACGGCCCTGTTCGCGGTATTCCGACACGGCCGTACGCTTGGCGAAGCCGCCGTCTGTGACGGTGAACACATACAGATCGTCCTCACCTGCGCCCGCCCGGATGATGGACATCGAGAGCAGCTCGTCGCCGTCGCGGAACTTCATTCCGGTCACCCCGGAGGTGGCCCGACCCATCGGCCGCAGCTGGGAATCGTCGGCACTGAACCGGATCGCCTGCCCCTTGGTCGAGATCAGCAGCACGTCGTCGGCGGCCGAGCACAGCTCGGCCCCGATCAGCTCGTCGTCGTCTTCGCGGAAGTGGACGGCGATGATGCCGGCCTGGCGGGGCGAGTCGTACAGGCCAAGCGCGGTCTTCTTGACCAGGCCGTGCCGGGTCGCCAACAGCAGGTAGGGCTCCACGTCGTAGTCCCGGATCGCCCGGACCTGGGCGATCTCCTCCCCCGGGAGGAAGGACAACAGCCCGGCGACGTGCCCGCCGCGGGCGTCGCGGGAGGCCTCCGGCAGCTGCCACACCTTCGCCCGATAGACCCGGCCCTGGTTGGTGAAGAACAAGATCCAGTGGTGGTTGGTGGTGGTGAACAGGTGGTCCACCTCGTCGTCGGCGCGCAACGCCGCGCCCCGGACACCGGTGCCGCCGCGCTTCTGCACCCGGTACTCGTCGGTGTTGGTCCGCTTGGCGTAGCCGCCCCGGGTGATGGTGACGACCACCTCGCGGTCGGGAATGAAGTCCTCGTCGGACAGGTCGCCGTCGGCGGCGATGATCTGGGTCCGCCGCTCGTCGCCGTACTTCGCCACGATCTCGCCGAGCTCGTCGCTGACGATCTGGCGCTGCCGCTCCGGCTTGGCCAGGATGTCGATCAGGTCGGCGATGACCAGCTCGATCGCCGCCAACCGGTCGATGATCCGCTGCCGCTCGAGGGCGGCCAGCCGGCGCAGCTGCATGTCCAGGATCGCGTTGGCCTGGATCTCGTCGATGTCCAGCAGCCGGATCAGGCCGTCGCGGGCCTCGTCGGTGTTCGGCGAGCGCCGGATCAGGGCGATCACCTCGTCCAGCGCGTCGAGCGCCTTGACCAGGCCCCGATAGATGTGAGCGTCCTTCTCGGCCTGGTCCAGCCGGTACTGCGTCCGGCGCTGGATGACCTCGATCTGGTGCGCGACCCAGTAGGAAATGAACTGGTCCAGCCGGAGCGTCCGCGGGACGTCGTCGACCAGGGCCAGCATGTTGCAGCCGAACGTGTCCTGCAGCTGGGTGTGCTTGTAGAGGTTGTTCAGCACGACCTTCGGCTGGGCATCCCGCTTCAGCACGATGACCAGCCGCTGGCCGGTTCGGGCCGACGTGTCGTCGCGGATGTCGGCGATCCCGGAGACCTTGCCGGAGTTCACCAGCTGGGCGATCTTCTCGGCGAGGTTGTCCGGGTTGACCATGTGTGGCAGTTCGGAGACGACCAGCATCGCCCGGCCCGAGCGGTCCTCCTCGATATCGACCACGGCCCGCATGGTGACCGAGCCGCGTCCGGTCCGGTACGCGTCCTCGATCCCCCGCCGGCCGACGATCAGCGCGCCGTTCGGGAAGTCCGGCCCGAGCACCCGCTCCATCGCCGCCTCGAGCAATTCCTCGGCGGGGGCATCCGGGTGCTCCAGCGCCCACTGGACGGCCGCCGAGACCTCGCGCAGATTGTGCGTCGGGATGTTGGTCGCCATCCCGACGGCGATACCGGTCGAGCCGTTCACCAACAGGTTGGGGAAGCGGCTGGGGAGAACGACGGGCTCTTGCTCCTTGCCGTCGTAGTTCGGCTTGAAGTCGACGGTGTTCTCGGTGATGTCGCGGACCATCTCCATGGCCAGCGGCGCCATCCGGCACTCGGTGTAGCGCATCGCCGCGGCCGGGTCGTTGCCCGGCGAGCCGAAGTTGCCCTGCCCCGCGACCAGCGGATAGCGCATCACCCACGGCTGCGCCAGGCGTACGAGGGTGTCGTAGATCGCGCTGTCGCCGTGCGGGTGGTACTGCCCCATGACCTCGCCGACGACCCGGGCGCACTTGTTCCAGCCCCGGTCCGGCCGATAGCCGCCGTCGTACATCGCGTACAGGATCCGCCGGTGCACCGGCTTCAGCCCGTCCCGGACGTCGGGCAGCGCCCGCCCGACGATGACGCTCATCGCATAGTCGAGGTAGCTCTTCTGGATCTCGTCCTGCAGATCCACCGGCAGCCTGCGGTCCGCCGGACCCTCGGTCGGCGTCTCACTCATGCGTCAGCTCCTGAGTCATCGTCGTCTTCGTCTTCTTCGTCGTCTGGTGATCGCCCTTCGACAAGCTCAGGGCGCGTAGGGCGGCACCCCTCGCGGCGCAGTTTCTCGGGGTACGGCGTGCGTCCGGGTGTGGCGGGCGTTCCGAGCGCAGTGGAGCGCTAGCGGAACGCAGCGAGGTGGGCGGGACGTACGCCGTACCCCGAGAGCCGGAGCAACAGTCATCAGATATCAAGGAAGCGGACGTCCTTCGCGTTGCGCTGGATGAAGTTCCGGCGCTGCTCCACGTCCTCGCCCATCAGGATCGAGAACATCTCGTCGGCCCGGGCGGCGTCGTCCAGCGTCACCTGCAGCAGGATCCGGTTGTCCGGGTCCATCGTGGTCTCCCACAGCTGGTCGGGGTTCATCTCACCCAGACCCTTGTAGCGCTGGATGGCGTTCTCCTTGGGCAGCCGCTTGCCCGACTCCTGGCCGGCCCTCAGCAGCGCGTCCCGCTCGGCGTCGGTGTAGGCCAGCTCTGCGGCGCCACCAGTCCAGTTGATCTTGAACAGCGGCGGCTGCGCGAGATAGACGTGGCCGGCCTCGATCAGCGGCTTCATGAAGCGGAACATCAAAGTCAGCAGCAGCGTCCGGATGTGGGCGCCGTCGACGTCGGCGTCGGCCATCATCACGATCTTGTGATAGCGCAGCTTGTCGATGTCGAAGTCCTCGTGCACCCCGGTGCCGAGCGCGGAGATGATCGCCTGGACCTCGTTGTTCTGCAGGATCTTGTCGATCCGGGCCTTCTCGACGTTCAGGATCTTGCCGCGGATCGGCAGGATCGCCTGGATCCGTGGATCGCGGCCGCCCTTGGCCGAGCCACCCGCCGAGTCACCCTCGACGATAAAGACCTCGCACTCCTCCGGGTTGGTCGACTGGCAGTCCGACAGCTTGCCGGGCAGGCCCCCACCGCCGAGCAGGCCCTTCCGGTTCCGGGCGGCCTCGCGCGCCTTGCGGGCCGCCAGCCGGGCGATCGCCGCGGCCTGGCCCTTGCGGATGACGAGCTTGCCCTCACTCGGGTTCTGCTCGAACCAGTCCCCCAGCTTGTCGTTGGTGGCTTGCAGCACGAACGAACGGGCCTCGGTGTTGCCGAGCTTGGTCTTGGTCTGGCCCTCGAACTGCGGCTCGGAGAGCTTGATCGAGATGATCGCGGTCAGCCCCTCCCGGATGTCGTCGCCGGAGAGCCGGTCCTCCTTCTTCTTGATCAGCCCCCAGGTCTCGCCCCACTTGTTGGCGGTGTTGGTCAGCGCCGCCCGGAATCCCTCCTCGTGGGTGCCACCCTCGTGCGTGTTGATCGCGTTGGCGAAGGTGTGCACCGACTCGGTATAGGAGGTGTTCCACTGCATCGCCAGCTCGAGGCTCATCCCCGACTCGGCCCGCTCCGCCTCCAGCGCGATCACCGTCGGGTTGATGATCTCCTTGCTGCCGGTCAGGTACTTGACGTAGTCGATCAGCCCGTCGTCGTAGCTGAACGTGTCGGTCAGCGGCTTGCCGTCCTCCCCGACCCGGTCCGGCCGCTCGTCGACGATGGTGATGGTCAGGCCCTTGTTCAGGAAGGCGTACTCCCGGAACCGGGTGGACAGCGTCTCGTAGGAGTACGCCGTGGTCTCGAAGATCTCCGGGCTGGCGAAGAACGTCACCCGGGTGCCCGTCTCGGTCGACTCCTCGTGCCGCGCCAGCGGAGCCTCCGGGTCGCCCAGCTGGAAGGACTGGGTCCAGCGGTAGCCGTCCCGCTTCACCTCGACCGTCAGCCGGGAGGAGAGCGCATTCACCACGGACACGCCGACGCCGTGCAGGCCGCCGGACACCTTGTACCCGCCGGTGCCGAACTTGCCGCCCGCGTGCAGCACCGTCAGGGCGAGGGTCACCGCCGGAATCTTCTCGGTCGGATGGTCCTTGACCGGAATGCCGCGGCCGTTGTCGGTGACCGATACCCCGCCGTCGGGCAGCAGTTGCACCAGGATCGTGTCGCAGAAGCCGGCCAGGGCCTCGTCCACGGCGTTGTCCACGACCTCGTAGACCAGGTGATGCAGGCCGCGCTCGCCGGTGGAGCCGATGTACATGCCCGGACGCTTGCGGACGGCTTCCAGGCCCTCCAGCACCGTGATCGACTCCGAGTCGTACGTCGCCGGCCGGTTGTCGACCGGCTGTGCCGGCTCTGCCGATTGCGCCGGTGCGGCGGGCTGCACCGGTTCGAGGGCGTCGCCGTCGACGGATTCGGGCATATCGGGCACGGGCGCAGGGCTCCTGTCACACATGAGCCGCCCTGGCCCGACCGCGGCGCGGTCAGTGGGCGGCACAGATCAACTGGTCGGAATCGGCGGT
Source organism: Microlunatus ginsengisoli (assembly GCF_039537205.1). Classification (NCBI taxonomy): domain Bacteria; kingdom Bacillati; phylum Actinomycetota; class Actinomycetes; order Propionibacteriales; family Propionibacteriaceae; genus Microlunatus; species Microlunatus ginsengisoli. The sequence goes on from NZ_BAABAB010000017.1 coordinate 63,298, forward strand.
ATCGAATCGGGTATCGGGGGGGGCGGGCAGTACCCCCTTAGTCTAGCTCCCCTTTCGTCCAGATCCTGTCTCGGACCGGGGTCGGCGGGCCGAAAGATGCCCTCAGCAGCGCTCAGAAGCCAGATCTGCGGCTCGAACAGGGTGTTCCGAGTGTTCCCATACGCGCCCGGGGGCCTCCAGGCCCAGGAGAGCCGCCCGGGCGATGCTCCCACGTGTCGACGCCGAGCCGGGCGCCTTCGACGGTTCGGACGGCGTCGGCGGACCTTCCTAGACTGACCCGGTGAACGAGCGGCAGGTCGCGCAGCCGGTTGCGCCGGAGCGTCGTCGCCGGCTGATCGGCCTCGTCGTGACGGTGCTGATCGCGGCGCTGCTGGCCACTGTCTGGCGGCTGGGTGGCTTCCGCGAGCAGCAGCGCGCGTTCGCCCAGGTCCCGCCGGGCACGCCGATCGCCGCCGGACCGTTCGTGCTGGTCTTCACCGAGGCGACCGCTCAGCATCTGCTGCCGACCGACTACCGCAAGGGGTCCTGGGAGGTGACGGTGATCGGCACCGGTCGCACCACCGGCGACGACACGATCAGCCCGCAGGACAGCGGGAGCAGCAGCATGCTGGTCGCCCGCGCCGGAGCCGACCAGGTCGCCTATCCCGACGACCAGAAGTTCGGTGCCGGACGCGGCGGCTTCACCCCCGGCCTGCCGATGGTGCGTTATACGGCGACGTTCCAGTTCGCCGACGGATTCCGTCCGGGAGACACGCTGCGCCTCGCGGTGATCGACCAGGTCTTCAGCAACCGTGCCCTGATCAAGACCGAGGACAGCACCGACGAGGAGTGGCACAACGGCCGCGACGGCTGGCGGCTGGATCTGCCGCTGCGTGAGCTGGCCCCGAAGACGGACTGAGCCCGACCCCAGGACCGGACCGGCCCGCGGCGCTCAGGCCCGCAGCACCTCGATCCGGTGCCAGGAGTCGCCCCCGGAGACCGCCACGCCGATCAGCCCATCGGCGTCGACCTCGGGGACCTGGAAGACGACCTCGATCCGGGTCGGTCGGCCGCGAGGGACCTCGTCGTCGGAGCAGCTGCCGGGGAGCTTCCGGCCGGTCACTCCGAAGGACGGCTCCCACACCCTCCGGTCCGGACCGACCAGCTCGAAGACGCACAACGGGTCGTCCCTGCCCGGGTCGAGGGTGACCTCGACCGCCGCTACCGCCCACAGGGCGCCCGGATCGGGCCAAGACGGGCCGAGGCTTTCGTACGTCGAGCTGAGTGTGCGGGCCAGGCTCAGGTCGATCAGCCGGACCGTGCCGGACGCGATCGTCGCCGGCTGGCCGGGGCCGAGCACTCGGTAGCGCACCGAGCTGCTCATGTGGACGTACGCATACGTGCCCCAGACCACGACGTACGTCGCCGCGAGCGCCAGCACGACGAGTGCGACCAGCCAGGCCCGAGCCCGCTCGGACAGACCGCGCTCGCGGCCCGGCAGCGGACCCGGCGACGCCGCGGCGCTCGACCCGATCACGGCAGCGCCCAGCGGGAGTTCGTGCCGTCGGCCAACACCTGACCGACCGCCGCCCGGCGCCACTGCTCGGCATTCTCGGCGGTGATGCCGAGGAACACCCGCAGCCGCTGGTGGTAGCCGGAGACCACCTCGCCACGACCGGTCTGCAAAATCAGGCCGTCGATGCCGTTCGGGTCGACCTCGAACGCGACCGTGGTCCGCTCGGCGAAGCCGGGATCGGCGCCGAGCCCGGCGATCGAGAAGGGTGCGTACGTCCGGTCGCCGCTGAGCAGGTCGAAGTCACCGAGACTGAGCTTGCGGCTACCGCTCGCACTGAGCGTCACGTCCACCGTGACGAACATCCCGACCGTCCGCGACACACCGCCGAAGTCGTCGAGGCCCTGCCCGACGCGCACCGCGCCGACGGTGACCGAACCGTCGCCGTAGGGCACCGGCCGGTCGCGGACCCCATCGACGTACTGCACCCTGCCGGGGGGCGGCTCGCTGACCTGGAGTCCGACCGCGGCGATGACGATGCAGCTGAGCGCGACCAACCAGCCCACCAGTGCCGAACGCCGCACGCCCTCCGGGCGCCCCCTCATCGACCGGCCCCCGCGGGCGTTAGTGGTCCCGGCGCCGGCCGCTCGGCGTCGGCGGCTTCGCCGGGCAGCGTCTCGGCGGCGACGGCCCGCTGGTCGAACAGCTCGAGGCAGCGGCGGAAGGCCACCGCCAACAGGCAGAGCCGGAGCAGCTCGACCGGCAGCGTACGGATCAGGTCCAGCAGCGGGTCGTAGACCAGCCAGAAGTCCAGGTCCCGGCCCCCCGTGACCAGCCGGACCAGCCGCTGCAGGTAGTTGCCGAGGATCGCCACCGCGGCGTACACGAGCACGAACGAGCGGATGAAGGTCGGGCCGGACCGCACCACCAGCCGCAGCGCGTGGAACGTCGGCAGGTACTTGTCGTCGACGTCACCGAGGAAGGCCTCCTTCGCCTCGGTGCCGACCCGGCGCAGACCCTGCCGCGGCGGACGGGCCTGATGTGCCGTCCGCCGCTCGGCCCGGCGAGCCGCCCGCCGGGCTGTGCGCCCGGAGTAACGGCCCGGCAGCTGGTCGCGCACGGTCCGGTTCAGCTCGGCCAGCGACATCACGTTCGAGCCGTAGATGATCGCCGCCACGGCCAGCCAGACCAGTGGCTGGACCAGGGTGTCGGCGAGCACCGGCCAGACCTGGCCGAAGACGAAGTCCCAGACCCGCACCACCAGCTCCGGCAGGTTGATCCGGATCAGCGCGAACAGCTGCTCCAGCGGTTCCAGCGCGGTCTCGATCCAGCGCATGAAGGCCCGATCGCGGAGCCAGATCTTGGCCAGCTGCCAGATCCGGATCCCGCCCATCACCAGCAGCAGCACGAAGAACGCCTCCAGCACCGCGACCAGCAGCCCGAGCGGCCGCCAGCCGGTCTGCTCGTGAGCCAGGTCGACGAGCCGGCGGGCGACGTAGAGCGTGATCACGATCATCACCAGCCGCCAGGTGTGTTGGGTGGCCAGATCGTTCAGCAGGCCGAGCACGGTCGGGGTGTCGGAGAGCAGCCCGTAGCGGGCCATCTGCTGGACGTACAGCGCGTACGCGGCGTCGTTGATGTAGCCGAAGGCCGCGTAGATGCCGATGAACGGCAGCAGCGTGATCGCGAGCAACCGGGTGACACCGGCGTCGCGGTCGTCGTCGACGAGCTCGCCGGACGGGATCAGCGCCCGAATACCCAGCTCGCGTCCGCAGGCCTGCAGGATCAGCACGATGGCGATCAGTTCGGCCACGATGCCGAGGGGGAAGATCGCCAAGGTGAGCCAGGGCGAGACGTCGCCGTCGATCACTGCGACGGCGCTGAACACCCGCCGGGCGAGCCAGCCGAGCAGCCAGATCGTCAGGAGCCTGGGCAGCAACCGCCAGCACAGGCGACCGGTGTCGGTCACCAGGATGCGCAGGTCCGTCCACAGCACCCGAGGCATCCTAAGCGCGGACCGGCTCGCTCGTTCGGGGGCGGGCTCGTGGTGCGGCGTACCGCCGGCGGGTCGTCGGGCGGCGAAACCCGAGCGCGAGATGTGAAAGCCAGCCACGGCCGGAAAATCGCACCAGCAACGCGTGACCCAGGCCCCAAAACCCAGCCGCGGCCGGAAAATCGCACCAGCAACGCGCGACCCAGGCCCCAAAAGCCCAGCCACGGCCGGAAGTTCGCACCGTAAGCCCGATCCGGGCCCCTAAAATCCAGCCGCGGCCGGAAAAGCCGCAACGGCCAGACTGCGGACAACAGGGCCGGAATCCCTCGACCCGAGCCCCCAAAACCCAGCCATGGCCGGAAGCTCGTGCCGAAACCCCGATCCGCGCCCCCAAAGACCCAGCCACGGCCGGAAATTCGTGCCGGAAAGCGTGGGCCCGGACCCGAAAATCCAGCCATGGCCGGAGAATCGCAGCTCGGCCGCGCGACGACCGGGCCTCGCGGCGAGCGGGGTCCAGGGAGCTGGTCGGCGAGGCGGAGGGCAGCGGAGGAAGGCGCGCGCAGCCCTGATCCGGGACCGTCGGTCAGTGGCTCTTCGCGTGGCGCTTCTTGTGTTTCTTGTGCTTCTTCTTCCGCGCGGTCCGCAGCTGGTCGACGGTGAGGATCTCGTCGATCCGATCCGGGTCGGGCTCCGCGTCCAGCGACCGGCTGAGTACGACCTCGGCCGCGTCGTCGTCCTCGTCCAGGATCAGCTCGTCTACGACCACATCGTCGGTGACCTTCGGCGCGGGCAGAAGATCCGGCGCGGCGAGCACGTCCGGCGCGGCGAGCACGTCCGGCGCGGCGAGCACGTCCGGCGCGGCGAGCACGTCCGGCTCGACGGGCACGTCGGGCGCGTCCGACTCGACGGCCGGGGTGGGCACGCCAGGCGCGGCCGACACGCCGGGCATCGCCGCGAGCCCCGTCGGCGACGCGGCCGTCGGCTCCGGCGGCGCGGCCAGGGCCGGCGCGGGTTTCGGCGGCTTCAGGCCGTGGTCGCGGCGGGCCGCGCGGACACCCTGGGAGATGCTGTGCCACAGGTGGTCGTCGCCGACCTGGTCGCGGACGCCGGTGTTGCGGAGCACGATCCGAACCCGGAACCGAACCCGGACGATATAGAGGTCGACGCCGCGGCTCCGCAGCCGGTCGATCAGCATGGCGAGCATGTCGGCGCTGGTGATCTCCAGCTGGTCGGTGCTCTCCAGATCCAGCACCAGCGCGCAGGTGTCCGGATGGTCGTCGACCAGCTCGAGCACCCGTTCCTTCACCCGGGCGGCGTTGACCCAGAACAGCGACTCGTTCAGCCGCAGCACCAGCACGCCGGGGATGGTGACCCGCTCGGGATGGTTCTCCAGCGCGCCCCAGGCGGCCTTCTCCCCCGGTACCTTGCCCATCACGTCGATGGTCACCCGGCTGGACCGATAAACCAGCCCGAGGATCGCCCAGCCGATCGCGATCAGCAGCCCGAGTAGGGGACCGGCCGCGAGCACGCCGACGACGGCGACGCAGGCGGACAGGAAGTCGACCCGGCGCGAGTGCCGGTAACGCCGCATCGCCGGGATGTCGATCAGGCTCCAGACCGCGTGCACGACGATCGCACTGAGGACGGCCTTGGGCAGGCCCTGCAGCAGCGGCGCAAGGAAGAGGATCGCCAGCACCGACAGCGCGGCCGCGCCCAGGCCGGCGATCTGGGTCCTCCCGCCGGCCCGGTCCACCGCGGCGGTCTTGGACAGGCTGCCAGCCACCGAGAGCCCGCCGAGCAGGCCGGTGGCGATGTTGGCCGCGCCCGCCGCGAGCAGTTCCTGGTCGGTTCGGATCCGGTAGTCGCGCTTGACCGCGAACAGCCGCGCTGCGCTCAGCCCCTCGGCCAGCCCGACGAACGCCAGCGCCGCGGCGGCCAGCAGGATGTCGGTCAGCCGGTCCAGCGGGACCAGCGGAACGCGCGGTGTCGGCAGCCCGGACGGGACGTGCCCGACCACGGCGACCCCCTTGGCGGGCAGGTCGAAGACCGCGGAGGCGAGCAGCCCGCCGATCAGCACCGCCAGCGACCACGGCACCTTCGGCAGCAGACGCGAGCCGACGAACAACACCACCAGCGCCACCGCCGACAGGGTGACGGTGATCCAGTCGACCTGGCCGAGACCGCTGACCAGACCCGTGATCCGGCCGACCACGTCACGGGCCGGCACCTGGATCCCGAGCAGAGCCGGCAGCTCGCCGAGGATCACCAGCAGGGTGAGGCCGAGCACGAACCCGGTGACGATCGGCTTGGACAAGAACTCCGCGACCCAGCCGATCCGTAGGAACGAGGCGACGACCAGGATCACTCCCACCCACATCGCCGCCGCGGTGGTGAACAGGATCGCCTGCCCCAGCCCGACCGGGTGCAGCGCCGCGACCAACGACCCGGACAGCACCGACACCGTCGAGACCGGCCCGACCACCAGCTGGCGGGAGGTGCCAAAGATGGCGTACGCGATCAGGGCGACGGGGACGGCATAGAGCCCGATCTCGACCGGCACCCCGGCGATGGCGGCGTAGCCGAGGGCCTGCGGCACGGCCAGCGCCGCGACCACACACCCGGCCAACAGGTCCGGCCGGAGCCGGTGCCGGTCGTAGCCGCGGGCCCAGTCCAGGATCGGGACGTACGTCCGCAGCCGGGCCGGCACCCGCGACCGGCCCGCCGCCCGGGCGCCGTCCCCGCCGGGGGCACGTCCTGAATCGTCCAGGCCCGAGTCGTCCCGACCCGAGCCGTCCCGATCCAAGTCTTGTCGACCCGAGACGTTTCCACCTGAGCTTCCCGGACCCGAGCGGTGCGGCCCGGACACGTCGGTCCCCGCCGGCCCGGGAGGGGTCGTCCCGGCAGCGGGCGCCGAGCTCACTCCACCGATCCGTGACCCTCGATGTGCGGAACGGCCGAAACCGGCTCACGCAGCTCCGCCACGGACGGGATCTCGGCCGCGACGTCGTCGGCCCGCAGCGCCTTCGACATGGCCCACGCGATCCAGCCGAACAGCACGAACAGGGCCGCACCGACCGCGATGAAGGAGGCGGCGCCGGGCAGCCGGGTGAGCTCCAGCATCAGCCAGCCGATCACCACGGTGGATGGGATCGTCACGATCCAGGCCAGCACCATCTCACCGACCACGCGGATGTTGATGCCCTGGCCCGAGGCAACCCCGGACCCGCTGACCGAGGAGGCGGCGGCGTGGGTGGTGGAGATCGGGATGCCCATCCCGGTCGCTCCGAAGATCGCGGTCACCGCGCCGATGTTCGCGGCGAGCCCGGAACTGGCGCGGAGCGAGGTGATCCGCAGACCCATCGTCTCGATGATCTTCCAGCCGCCCCAGATGGTGCCGGCCGCGATCGCGGAGTAGGCCAGCAGCGGGATCCACCAGTCGATCTCCAGGTTGCCGTCGGCCTGCAGGCCGATGTAGCCGCCCGCGTAGAGCAGGGCGGCCATGATGCCCATCGTCTTCTGTGCGTCGTTGGCGCCGTGGCCGAACGAGACCGCGGCGGCGGACACCAGTTGCAGGCCCTTGAACGCCTTGGCGTCCTCGCGGATCCGCCAGCGGCGCTGGATGCGGGCGATCAGCAGCATGGCGAGGAACGCGACCGTGAAGGCGACCAGCGGCGAGGCGACGATCGCGATCAGCGCGGTCCGCACCACGCCCCAGTTGATGGCCTTCAACCCCCCGGCCGCGAGCCCGGCCCCGACCAGGCCGCCGATGATGGCGTGGCTGGATGAGGACGGCATCCCGACGTACCAGGTGATGTAGTTCCAGGTGATCGCCGCGATCAGCGCGGCGAAGACCACCGCGACTCCCTCGCTGTCGTGCTTGACCACCTTCGCCACGGTGTTGGCGACGGCCGTACCGACCACGAAGAAGGCGACGAAGTTGAAGAAGGCGGAGAACCACGGGGCCCAGCGGGCCGGCATGGCACGGGTGGCCACCACGGTCGCAACCGAGTTGGCGGCGTCGTGGAAGCCGTTGGTGAAGTCGAAGAGCAAAGCCAGAGCGATGACCGCGATGATGGCAACGAGAAGCCAGTCCATGGTGACCCTTTAGTCGGCGTTGACAGGGTCAATTGTGGTTTGCCAAGGCCGGCCTGACGAGGGCCATTGGTCGCTTGCTCGTCACCCGTTGAGGGTGATTTCGACACCTGACGGCCAGCCGTTGGTCCCGTGGATCGCGGGCTCAGCCGGCCGCCGGAGCTGCAGGGGCGGCCGGCGGGGTCAGGTCGCGCAGCCGCTTCTTCTCGTTCCGCCGCTCGACCAGTGAGTACAGCACCGGCACCAGCAGCAGGGTGAGGATCGTCGACGACACCAGACCGCCGATCACGACCACGGCCAGCGACTGGGAGATGAAGGCGCCGCCGCCGGTGAGCCCGAGGCCCATCGGGATCAGCGCGAAGATGGTCGCCGAGGCCGTCATGATGATCGGCCGCAGCCGCAGCCGGGCTCCGTCGGTGATCGCCGTGCGGAGGTCCTCGCCCTTGGTCCGGTACTGGTTGATCAGGTCGATCAGCACGATCGCGTTGGTGACCACGATGCCGATCAGCATCAGCAGACCCACCATCGCAGGGACCCCGAGCGGGGTGTCGGTGATCAGCAGCGCGGCGATGGCGCCGGTGGCCGCAAACGGGATCGAGACCATCAGGATCAGCGGCTGGACCAGGCTCCGGAACGTGCCGACCATGATCATGAACACCAGCGCGATGGCGACCAGCATGGCCAGGCCCAGCTGCTGGAAGGCCTGCTGCTGGTCGTTGGCCGCGCCACCGACCTCGGCCGAGACACCGGGCGGCAGGTTGTCGATACCGGCCAGGGTGGCGTTGATCTGAGTCGTCAGCGCGCCGAGGTCGGTGCCGGACGGGGTGCCGGTGATGGTCACCGACGGGTCGCCCTTGATCTGGGTGACGGTGCTCGGGGCCTGCACCTCCTTGACGGTCGCGACATCCTTCACCCGGATGGCGCCGGCGCGTACGTCGGTCAGGTTCTTCTGATCCTCCGCGAGCTTCTTCTGCTGGTCGGTCAGCTGCTGGGCCTTCTGCCGCTGGGTAGCGGACTCCGCGGCCTGGTCGTTGGCCGAGCTGATCTGCTCGTCCATCTGGTCGATGCTCTTGTCGAGCTGGTCGACGGCCGTCTCCAGCTGCTTGATCCCCGCCTGGATCTGAGTCACCCCGGCGCTCGCGCCGGCCACCTGCTGCGCCGCGGCGGCCACCGCCTGCTGCGCGGCGATGAAGTTGACCGACGCCGGCGGATTGGCCGGTGTGCCATCGGCAACCGGACTCACTGCCTGCAACTCCTTCTGCGCCTTCGCCAGGTTGGCGTTGGCCTTCGTCAGCTGGCTCTGTGCCGGCCCGAGCTTCTTCCGGGTGTCGTTGAGCTGCTTGCGGGTGTCGGAGCGCTGGTCGACCAGCTCGGCCCGCTGGTCGCGCAGCTTCTTCATCTGGTCGGCGGTCGCCTGGTCGGCCTTGGCCTGCTGGTCGTCCTGCATCGCCTGCTGCTTGTCCTGCAGGGCGTCGGATCGGTCGGACAGCTTGTCGGAGGCCTTCTTCTGGGCGTTGGTCTGCTGCAGCTGGCTGACCGGCAGCAGCAGGTTGCCGATGTCGGCCGGGGTCGGGTCGGTAGCGTCCTGGGTCCGGATCCAGACCTCGCGCTGCTCCCCGGACAGCGTCACGTCGCCGACCTTGGTGCCGGTGATCGCGCCGGCAACGGCTTGGCCGACCTCGGCCTGGGTGAATCCGTACGAGGCGGCCTTCTTCTGGTCGACCTGGACCTGGAGCAGCTTGCGCTGCTCGGCGAGGTTGCTGGTCAGGTCGGTCAGCCCGGGAATCGTCGCCAGGCTGGCCTGGACCGTCTCGGCGCCCTTGCGTACGTCGTCGATGTTGTCGCCCTTGACGGTCACCGTGACGTTGTTGTTGGTCGACCCGTTGGCCGCCTGGGTCACCGTGATCTTCCCCGCGTCGTCGCCGAGCTCGCCCAGCCGGTTGGTCAGATCCGGCCGCACGTCGTCGGCCTTCGCACCGTCGACCAGCTGGACGGTGAACTCCGCGGTGTTGGCGCCGGTGCCGACAGCCGCATAGATGCTGCCGCCGATCGTGGTCAGGTAGTGCTTCACCTGCGGGTCGTCGGCCAGCACCGTCTCGACCTTCTTCGCAGCCTCGCTCATCGTGTCCAGCTTGGTGCCGGCCGGTAGTTCCTGCTGCACCGTCAGGGTGGACTGATCGCTGACCGAGCCGAGGAAGTCGGTCTTCAGCAGAGTGGACGCGCCGAGGGTGCCGACGAAGACGACCAGGGCGATGGCAAGCGTGATCACCGGGTGCCGCAGCCCCCACCCCAGCACCGGCAGATAGCCCTTCTGCAGCCGGGTCACCTTGGTCTCGTCGGTGACGTGCTCGGACGGATGGTCGAAGTCGGGACGTTCGCTCGCCGCGACCGACACCGGCACCGCCGAAGCGGTCGGGGGTCCTGCCAGGCTGGCCGCAGCACCGGCACCCACCGCCGCGGCGGGCACCCCCGGTCCGGGGACCGCTGGCGGGGCGACCGGGGCCGGGGCGACCGTTGCAGGGGCGACCGCTGCCGCTCCCGCCGGTGCCTTCTGCCGGCGGCGCCGGCGCAGGAACCAGTACGCCAGCACCGGTACGACGCTCATCGAGACGACGAGCGAGGCGATCAGGGCCACCGCAACGGTGATCGCGAACGGTCTGAACAGCTCACCGGTCACCCCGGACACGATCGCCACCGGCAGGAACACCGCGATCGTGGTCGCGGTGGACGCCGTCACCGCGCCGGCCACCTCGCGAACCGACTCGACGATGTCGGCGGCGGTCAGGTCCGCGTGGCCGGTGTTGTGCCGTTTGATGTTCTCCAGGACGACGATCGAGTCGTCGACCACACGGCCGACCGCGACGGTGAGGGCGGCCAGGGTGAAGATGTTCAGGGAGTAGCTGCCCACGTACAGGCCGATCAGCGCGATCAGCAGCGACAACGGGATCGAGATGGCCGTGATCAGCGTGGACCGCACCGACCACAGGAACAGCAGGATCACCAGCACCGCGAAGACGAGTCCGAGCGCACCCTCGACCGCCAGGTCGTGAATGGACTGCTCGATCAGCGGGGCCTGGTCGAAGACGGTGTTGAACGTCGCGTTGTGCCCGATCGACTTCTCCAGGGCCGGCAGCTTGTCGGTGACCGCGTGCGAGATGGCGACCGAGTCGCCGTCGGACTCCTTCAGCACCGACACGCTCAGCGCAGGCCGGCCGTCGGAGCGGGCCACCGAGGTGGAGGACACGGACTCGACCTTCACGTCGGCGACGTCGGCCAGCTTGATCGGCCCGTCGGCGGTCGCGATGGCGAGGTTCTTCACCTTGTCCACCGAGTCCGGCGCGGTGCCCACCTGGACGGCGAGCTCGAGGGTCTTGTCGTAGGCGCTGCCGGCCGGGATGACCTGCAGCTGAGCCTGCACCGTCTGCTGCACGACCTGGGCGCTGATGTCGTGCTTGGTCAGGTCCTTCGGCCGGAGCGTGACGGTCAGCTGGGTGGTGTCCTCACCGGTCACGTTCACCTGGCGGACGCCGGAAATGGCGCTCAGCTCGGGCACCGCCACGTTCTGCACCAGACGGCTCGACTCGGTCAGCGGAAGATCGGTCGACGCCGCCAGCAGCAGCACCGGGATGTCGTCGGTGCTGCCGGTGATGACGTCGGTCTTCACCGTGTCCGGGATGGTCGGCGCGACCGAGTCGACCGCGTTGCGGATGTTGGCAACGACCTTGTCGTCGTCCAGGCCGTAGTCCCACTGGACGGTGATCGTGGCCATCCCGTTCGATGACGTCGAGCTGACGTCGGTCACCCCGGACACGCCGGAGACGGCCCGCTCGATCGGCGAGGAGACGTCGTCGGCCACGATCTGGGGGGTCGCGCCCGGGTAGCTGGCGGTGATGATGGCCGTCGGCACCGTGGTCGAGGGCAGCAGCTCCTGCTTGAGCGAGAACGTCGAGATCAGTCCGAACACGACGATGGCGATCGTGGCGAGGCCGACGATGAGACGGTTGGCCAGGCTCCACCTGGTCAGGTGCGTCATGAAGGCGGTGCTCTCTTTCTCGTTCAAGGCCACGCCGGTGACCGGTCGTCCGGTGTTCGGGACAATCCTTGTCCACCCGGCGCCCGTCGCAGCATGACGAACGTAACCGAATCCGACAAACCGTTCTCAGCCGATCCACAAGGGTCCGGGTAGCGCCCGGGAGGTCCCCGATCCCCCTCCCTCGTCGGCCCGGACACCGCCGACTGCCCCGAAACTGTGCGCCTCTTGCAGCGACACGCCGGTCAGGGGTGTCACAGCTGCACAGTTTCCGCCGGGGTGGCCGGGGGCGGGAATAGGGCCGGCGATTCGACGGTTGCACAGCATCGACTGGCGTGGAACGTGTCCCCGGGCCTCACCTATCGCCGCTGTCGGAATACCAGTTCGGCTGGAGCCGCCTTGCGCCACTCGCCGAGAGGCGACCGCCGCGCCGGTCACCGCGGTTCGCCCCGTCCGGTCTCGACCGGGCGGGGCGGATCCGTCTCCGGCGCCGCATCCTCAGCCGTACGTGTCCCGCGGGCCTCGTCCGTCGCGGACCGACAATCTCCCCTTCTTCCAGCTCGGTGCATCGGGCCCGAGCACGCTCACCCGGGTCACGGTGCCGTCGCCGAGTTGCCGGTTGAGCGTCGCGACCAGCTGCGGCGCCAGCAACCGCAGCTGGCTGGCCCAGGCGGTCGAGTCGGTCCGCACGGTCAGCACCGTGTCGGTATAGCGCTCCGGCCGGCTGTGCGCGGCCAACTCCGGACCGACCAGCGCCGGCCAGCGGCCGAGCAGCGCGTGCACGCTGACCTCGGTCGACCAACCCTTGCTCTCCACCAGCCGGTCCAGGGCCGAGCCCAACGTCTTGGGATCGCGGTCGTCCGGGTGTGCGCCCGAGGCCTGCGGTTCCGAGACCGGCGGCGGGCCGGTACGTCGGCGCCGGCGAGGGCGGCCGGTCGACTTCGCGATCGATCGGGCCAGGCCCAAACCGCCGGGGTCGTGGGGCGCATCGTCGGGGCCCGCCGGCCCGGTTCCGTCGGATCCGGCCCCGTCGGATCCGGCCCCGTCTCGCCCGATTCCGTCCGGGTTCACGGCACCGCGGTGACCTGACCGGCCGCGACCTCGTAGCGCCGTCCCTGCAGCAGATCCGGGACATCGGCGCCGACGGCGGCCGTCACCAGCACCTGCTCGGCGACACTTACCCCGGCGGCGAGCCGCTCCCGGCGGGTCGCGTCCAGCTCGGCGAAGACGTCGTCCAGCACCAGCACCGGCTCCAGCCCGTCCCCCCGGAGCAGCTGGAAGGCACCCAGCCGCAGCGCCAGGGCGTACGACCACGACTCGCCGTGGCTGGCGTACCCACGGACCGGCAGCGTGCCGAGCGACAGCGTGACGTCGTCGCGGTGCGGGCCGGCCAGGGTCAGCCCGCGCTGCAGCTCGTCCGGCCGCCGTTCGGCGAGCTTGGCCAGCAACAGGGCAGCCAGGTCGGCGCGGGAGGCACCCGCCGCCAGGTCGAGGGAAGCCTTGTAGTCGGCCAACGCCTCGTTGTTGGTCGGCGCGATGTCGGCGTACGCCTTGGCGACCTGCGGCATCAACGCCTCCAGCGTGCTCAGCCGTGCCTCCAGCAGCTCGGCCCCGGCCGCGGCCAGGTGGCTGTCCCACACGTCGAGGGTCGAGGCGGCGTCGGACCACGAGCGGGGGCGCCCGGCGAGCGACTTCAACAGCGTGTTGCGCTGCCGCAGCACCCGGTCGTAGTCGACCCGGACGCTGGCCATCCGGGGCCACCGGGCGGTGATCAGCTCGTCGAGGAACCGGCGCCGCTCGGCCGGGTCGCCCTTGACGATCGCCAGATCCTCCGGCGAGAAGACCACGGTCCGCAGCAACCCGAGGATCTCCCGGGTCCGGCGCACCGGCGACCGGTTCAGCTTCGCCCGGTTGGCCTTGCCCGGACTGATCTCCACCTCGAGCAGCAGCTGCCGGTCGTCGTCCAGACCCGCGCAGACCCGGACCCGGACGATCGCCCGCTCCGCGCCGGCACGGACCAGCGGCTGGTCGGCGGACACCCGGTGCGAGCCCAGCGTCGAGACGTATTCCACCGCCTCGACCAGGTTGGTCTTGCCTTGGCCGTTGGCCCCGACGAACGTGGTCACCCCTGGGCCGAGCGCCACGTCGACCGCCTCGTAGGACCGGAAATCGGCCAGCTGCAGGTGATCGACGTACACGAGGAGTCAGCCTAATCCGCCCGGGCCGTTCCGCCCTTCGACAGGCTCAGGGCGCATTGGCCGGGCTCAGGGCGCATTGGCCGCGCTCAGGGCGCGCCCGATCTCAGTCCGCCTTCGCGCCGCCGGCCTCGAGGGAGTCGCCCGCCGGCAGCTCCTGGTGGCCGCCGAACTGCTGCCGCATCGCCGACAGCACCTGGTTGGCGAAGTGGTCCTCGTCGCGGGAGGCGAACCGCTCGAACAGCGATGCAGCCAGTACCGGCACCGGCACGCCGATGTCGACGGCGGCCTTGACCGTCCAGCGACCCTCGCCGGAGTCCGACACCCGACCGGCCAGGCCGTCCAGGGTCGGGTTGGCCTGCAGCGCGGCCGCGGTCAGGTCGAGCAGCCAGGAGGAGATCACCGAGCCGCGGCGCCACAACTCGGCGACCTTCGCGGTGTCGATGTCGAACTGGTAGTACTCCGGCTCCTCCAGCGGCGCGACCTCGGCGGAGTGCTCGCCCTGGGTGATCCCGGCGTCGGCGTTGGCCAGGATGTTCAGACCCTCGGCGAAGGCGGCCATGATGCCGTACTCGATGCCGTTGTGGACCATCTTGACGAAGTGTCCGGACCCCGACGGTCCGCAGTGCAGATAGCCCTGCTCCTCCGCCGCCAGGTCTCCGGACCGGCCCGGGGTGCGCTCGATCTCGCCGACCCCCGGCGCGATGGTCTTCAACACCGGGTCGATGTGGCCGACCGCCTCGTCATCGCCGCCCACCATCAGGCAGTAGCCGCGCTCCAACCCGAACACGCCACCGCTGGTGCCGATGTCGACGTAGTGGATCCCCTGCTCGCGGAGCTTCTTCGCCCGCCGGACGTCGTCGCGGTAGTTGGAGTTGCCGCCGTCGATGATGATGTCGCCCTCGTCGAGCAGGGCGGCGAACTGGTCCACGATCGTGCCGGTCAGGCCGGCCGGGATCATCACCCAGACCGCCCGCGGCTGCTGCAGCTTCGCGACGAAGTCCTCGGGGCTCTCGGCGCCGACCGCGCCTTCGCCGGCGAGCTGGCGGACGGAGTCGGCGTTCACGTCATAGACGACGCACTCGTGTCCGCCGCGCATCAGCCGGCGCACGATGTTGGCACCCATCCGGCCCAGTCCGACCATTCCCAGCTGCATGATGTGCTCCCGGTATCGCCCGCTACGTCGGAGTCGTTTCTATCAGTGGCCGGCCGAACCTTCTCAGGCAGGCGCCGCGTTCCACGTGCAACTTCGGACGCGAACCCGGTGATCGGCGGTTCAGGCCGGCAGCCGCATCAGCATGATCACGTGCCGGTAGTCGGTCAGCGGCTCGCCGTCCGGTTCGGCCAGCCCGGTCAGCTGGCAGGGCTTGCTGGGGGCGGTGAAGCCGAAGTTGACGTACGGGGTGTCGAAGGCGCCCAGCGCGTCCAGCAGGTACGTCGGGTTGAAGCCGACCACGGACACCGCGGCGTCGCCGCCGCCGGGCTGGTCGATGCTCGCCTCCAGCGCCTCGGAGGCCTGGGCCTGGTCGCCGGTGGCCGCCTCCAGGGTGATCGAGCCGTCGCCGACCGCCATCCGCAGCGACGTGTTGCGTTCCGCGACGAGGGCCACCCGCCGGGTCGCGGCGACGAGCTCCGCGGTGTTGACCCGGACGTTCATCAGCGGCGGCGTCTCCATGATGTGCCGGACCTTCGGGAACTCCCCGTCCAGCAACCGGGTCGTGGTCTGCCGGTCGCCGCCCGCACCGTGGCCCTCGAAACCGATCAGTCCCTCCCCGCGCGACCCGCCGCCCGGGCCGGCGCTGAGGCTGAGCACGACCTCCTCCCCCGCCGTCATCGATCGGGCGGTGTCGGACAGCACCTTGGCCGGCACGAGCGCGACCGCCGACGCGTTGGTCGAACTCGGCCGCCAGGTCAGCTCCTTCAACGCCATCCGATAGCGGTCGGTGGCCAGCAGCGAGATGGTGTCGCCCTCGATCTCGACCCGGACGCCGGTGAACACCGGCAGCAGCTCGTCCCGCCCGGCCGCGACCACCACCTGACTGACGGCCTGCGCGAACTCAGCGCTGGTCACTGCGCCGGTCGCCTCCGGCAGCTCGGGCAGTGCCGGGTAGTCGGCCACCGGCAGCGTCTGCAGGGTGAACCGGGCGCTACCGCAGACCAGCTGCATCTTGGTGTCGTCGGAGGTGATGTCGACCGGCTTCGCCGGCAGGCTGCGGGAGATGTCGGCGAGCAGCCGGCCGGAGATGAGCGCCTCGCCCTCGTCGCTGACCTCGGCCTTGACCGAGATCCGGGCCGACGTCTCGTAGTCGAACCCGGAGAACATCACCCCGTCCGCGTCCGCCCGCACCAGCAGCCCGGCCAGGATCGGCACGCTCGGCCGCGTCGGCAGACTGCGTGCTGCCCACTGGACAGCCTCTGCCAAGACGTCGCGTTCGAGCCGGATCTTCACCGTGCCTCCTCCGCCTCAGGCCTGGTCACGGGCATCGTTCGCTGCCCTGGCCCCGGGCCAGAGCATCCTACCCATCGGCACCCGACGGCCGTCGAGACGGCGCCGCCCTCGCATCTTTCCCGACGGACCTGGTACCTCTGCCGGCGGGCCGAGCACAGGCGCTAGGCCCGAAGATCCTCGGCGGCCGCCATCATCTCCGCCTGCAGCGGGCCGAGACCTTCCAGTCCCTCGGGAATGGGACCGGAGAAGACCGGGCGGACCGCGAACACGATGTCGAGCACGGCCTCCCGGGTCACGGTGCTGCCGCGGCGCACCTGCATACAGTCCCCCGCGAGCTGGGAGTACTCGTTCACGCGGCCGCGCCAGCCCGGATTGTCCATCGACTGGTCGCTGCGCATCTCCGTGGCGACGGCGTCGAGCGCCTTCTCCAGCCGCAGCAGCCGCGGGGCGACGCTCTCCTTGTCGAGCACGATGGGGCTGTCGTCCTCCTCCTCGGCCGCGTCGCGCTTGAACAGCTTGCGCAGGAAGCTCACCGTCGGGCCTTCCTCTCACCGGTTCGGGTCGGAATCCACATCCATCGCCTCGAGCATGCTTTGACCCGTTGAGAGATATGTATCAATTGGTCGTCGTCGTAGGTTCTGTGGGCTCTGTGGACAACTCGGTGTCAGCACTGGCCGCGGCGGCACCGGCCGTGCGGACGCCGCTGTGGAGAACCCGGAATCACACGGGGAGTATTTGCGGAGGACGTACCCGGCTGGCGCCGGAGATCCACCCCGCGCACACAACGAGCCGGCGCCGACCGAAGGTTATCCACAGTGTTCTCCCCAGCTGTGCGGACTGCGTTACACCATCGTCACCTTGGCTGGCAAGGCAGCTCCGCGATCGGGACCGAAGTCGCAGGTCAGCGCGGCGATTCCGATCTCGACGTTCGGTCGGCCTCGATGGCGGCGGACGTTCGCCGCGGCGTTACCCTGACGTCATCTGCACCGGCGAGGCTGTGCTCGCCCGGCGCGGGACGGGCCATCGAGTTCAGGCGGGTGCAAATGAGCAGTGTGATCCGGGAGAACTTCCGGGAGTACCTCGATCAGCTGATCGGCAGTGGCTACACGGTCCGGCACGACGAGCACGGATCGGACCCGGACCTGATCGATCCGGGCGGCAGCGCGGTCGAGACGTGGCGGGAGGGCTACCCGTACGACGAGCGGATGGACCGCGACGACTACGAGGCCGAGAAGTACCAGCTGCAGATCGAGCTGCTGAAGTTCCAGTACTGGGCCCAAGACGTCGGCGGCCGCCATGTGATCTTGTTCGAGGGCCGGGACGCGGCCGGCAAGGGCGGCACGATCAAGCGGTTCATGGAGCACCTGAACCCGCGCGCCGCCCGGGTGGTGGCGCTGACCAAGCCGACCGAGACCGAGCGGGGCCAGTGGTACTTCCACCGCTACGTCACCCATCTGCCGACCGCGGGTGAGATCGTGCTGTTCGACCGCTCCTGGTACAACCGGGCCGGTGTCGAGCGGGTGATGGGCTTCTGCTCCGATGACGAGTACGAGCGCTTCCTCGACCACGCACCGCTGTTCGAGAAGATGCTGGTGGACAGCGGTTTCACGCTGACCAAGCTGTGGTTCTCGGTGACCCAGGCCGAGCAGCGAACCCGGTTCGCCATCCGCCAGATCGACCCGGTGCGGCGCTGGAAGCTGTCACCGATGGACATCGAGTCGCTGGACCGGTGGGACTCCTATACCGACGCCAAGGAGGCGATGTTCCTCCACACCGACACCGACCACGCGCCCTGGACGGCGATCAAGAGCAACGACAAGAAGCGGGCCCGGATCAACGCGATGCGGTTCTTCCTGAGCCAGTTCGAGTACGAGGGCAAGGACCCGGCGATCGTCTATCCGCCCGACCCATCCCTGGTCAAGCGCGCCCGCGACACCGTCGGCGACTGACGGCGCTCAAGACGTGCCCTGAACCTGTCGAAGGGCCTTCCGGCAGCCAACGTGCCCTGAGCCTGTCGAAGCGCCTTGGCCAACGTGCCCTGAGCCTGTCGAAGGGCATCAGGAACTGTCAGCGCGATGGAGCAGGATCCCGGCATGCCGTACACCTATCTTCTTCGCTGCGCCGACGATTCCTTGTACGTCGGCAGCACGCATGATCTGGCTCGGCGGGTCGACCAGCACAACGCCGGCCGGGTCGAGGGCCACACCGCATCGCGGCGACCCGTCGAATTGGTCTGGTTTCAGGAGTTCGACGACATCGGTGAGGCGTGGGCCATGGAGCAGAAGGTGAAGGGCTGGCGCCGGGCGAAGAAGCTCGCACTCGTCGCCGGGAGGTTTGCCGACCTGCCGGCGCTGTGCACCGCGGGTCCGCACGAATCGGTCCGGTGAGGTATTCGTCCTGGGGTGCCCTTCGACAGGCTCAGGGCACGTTCTCGACGGGCTCAGGGCACGTTGACTTCGGGATCAGCGCTGGGCGGACTGCTTGATCCGGTTGGTCAGCTCGGTGACCTGGTTGAAGACGCTGCGCCGCTCGGCCATCAGGGTCCGGATCTTGCGGTCGGCGTGCATCACCGTGGTGTGATCGCGCCCGCCGAACTGCTGGCCGATCTTGGGCAGCGAGAGGTCGGTCAGCTCCCGGCACAGATACATGGCGATCTGCCGCGCGGTCACCAGCACGTGGGTCCGGCTCTGACCGCAGAGGTCGTCGATGGTGAGACCGAAGTAGGCGGCGGTCTGCGCCATGATCGCGGTCGAGGTGATCTGCGCCTCGCCACCCTCGGGGATCAGGTCCTTCAGCACGATCTCGGCGAGCGACAGATCCACTTGCTGCCGGTTGAGGCTGGCGAACGCGGTGACCCGGATCAGCGCGCCCTCGAGCTCGCGGATGTTGGTCTGGATCCGGCTGGCGATGAACTCCAGCACCTCCGGTCCCGCGGACAGCCGCTCCTGGGCCGCCTTCTTCCGGAGGATGGCGATCCGGGTCTCCAGGTCGGGCGGCTGGACGTCGGTGATCAGCCCCCAACCGAACCGGCTGCGCAGACGCGGCTCGAGGTTCTCCAGCAGCTTGGGCGGCCGGTCGGAGGTCATCACGATCTGTTTCTGCGCGTTGTGCAGGGTGTTGAACGTGTGGAAGAACTCTTCCTGAGTCTGTTCCTTGCCCTCCAGGAACTGGATGTCGTCGATCAGCAGCACGTCGACATCGCGATAGCGCCGGCGGAACTCCACGCCCTTGTTCTGGCTGATGGAGTTGATGAAGTCGTTGGTCAGCTCCTCGGTGGACACGTAGCGCACCCTGACCCGCTCGAAGTAGTTGCGCACGTAGTGCCCGATGGCGTGCAGCAGATGGGTCTTGCCCAGTCCGGACTCGCCGTAGATGGTGAGCGGGTTGTAGGACTTGCCCGGGTTCTCCGCGACCGCGACCGCGGCCGCGTTCGCGAACCGGTTCGAGGCGCCGATCACGAAGGTGTCGAAGGAGTACTTCGGGTTGAACCGCGGCTCGCTGTCGCGCCGGGCGCGGGCGTAGTCGTTGAGGTTCGGCGGCGCGCCCAGGTCGACCGGTTCGGCCAGCCCGCCGCCCGCGTCGGTCAGCGTGCCCTGCACCGGCTCGTGGCGGGCCGGCCCGCCGGCGGGTGTCCGGGCGCCGAGCCAGCCGAACTGCGCGTCGTTGTCGTCGGCGACCGGGTGGTGACCGTTGCGCTCCGGTGTGCGGCGGGCGTCGTCGATTTCCGTGGTCCGGAACCGGCTGCCGTCATTCGCGCCGTAGCCGGTGCCGTCGAACGGGGTGCCGTCGAATCCGGGCCGGGCGAAACCCGCGTTGCCATGATCAACACCGTCGGCCGGCGGCTCCTCCATCGGCGAGCTGCTCAGGCTCTCGTCGACGATCACCGCAAAGTGCACCGGGCGCTGGAAGAACGAGGTCAGCACCTGTTCGATCTGCTCGCGGAAGCGGCCCTCGAGCTGGTTGCGGGTGAAGGTGTTCGGCACCGCCACCATCAAGGCGTCGCGATGCATGCTGATCGGACGTCCGGTGTTGAGCCAGCGCCGCAGCTCCGGAGGTGAGGACGAGTAGACCCGGTCCCAGGCGAGGAATGTCGACTTGTCCGCAGCTTCGGGAATATCAGTCACGCGCTCTCCGGACATATCTTGGGGCCGGCCGCGGAGCGGACCCCGTGGTCGCGCCCCGTCGTGCCGAACTGGTGCAGCAGGAACCGCCTACCCTAGCGGGGTCCACAGAGTTATCCACATCGTGTGGATGGTGCCGTGGATGGCGCCGCCAGCCGGACGAATCACCGCCGGGAAGCGAGCCGGGAAACTAGGACAGAGTAGGGAAGCTAGCAATCCCGGAGGGCATCGTGCAAGGTCGCCGCCGAGATTCCTGCGGGGCGTCGGCGTGTCGCGTTGACTCGGTCTGCCGGGTCGGTCGCGACCGGCTGCGCGGCCCGTCCGGGGGCGTACGTCCGCGGCGGTTTGACCCGTTTGGCGCTGCCCCGTACCGTTAGAAGGTCGCCGTCTGTCCGGCGGCCCCTCTGTAGAGCCATCGATCGACGATTTCGGAGCTTTCCCGTGAGCAAGCGCACCTTCCAGCCGAGCAATCGGCGCCGCAGCCGTACCCACGGCTTCCGCCTTCGGATGCGCACCCGCGCTGGCCGCTCCATCATTTCTGCCCGGCGCCGCAAGGGTCGCGCCGCGCTGTCTGCCTGAGTCGTCCGCCGGCCGTGCTGCCGAGGCGGGCGAGGATGCGGAGCTCAGCCGACTTCCGCACGACGGTTCGCCGCGGGGTTCGGGTCGGTCGCCCAACCGTGGTGGTGCACGCCGACGCGGTTGACGACTCGGACGTGCTGGTCGGGCTGGTGGTGTCCAAGGCCGTCGGCAATGCGGTCACCCGTAACAGTGTGAAACGGCAGCTTCGCCACCTCGCCCGCAGTGTTCTTCCCCAGACACCGGCCGGCAGCCGGGTCGTGCTGCGAGCGCTACCACCGGCCGCGCGTTCGGCCGAGGATCTGCGTCGCGACGTCTCGGCGGCCTGGCCGAACGCGCTCGAGCGGTTGCGCCGGCGGGAGGGTTTCTCGTGAAACACGTGCTCATCTGGCTGCTCAAGGGCTATCGGCTGGTGATCAGCCCGCTGTACGGCAACGTCTGCCGCTACTACCCCAGCTGCTCGGCGTACGCCCTGCGGGCGGTCGAGGTGCACGGCGCGGCGAAGGGCACCTGGCTCGCCGCGCGCCGGCTGTTGAGCTGCCATCCGTGGGCCCTCGGCGGATACGATCCGGTGCCCGGCACTCCCGAGCACGCCGAGGAGCTCCGGCTGCAAGCGGCTCGGCACGACCACGAGCAC
Source organism: Microlunatus ginsengisoli (assembly GCF_039537205.1). Taxonomy (NCBI): domain Bacteria; kingdom Bacillati; phylum Actinomycetota; class Actinomycetes; order Propionibacteriales; family Propionibacteriaceae; genus Microlunatus; species Microlunatus ginsengisoli. The sequence continues at coordinate 84,883 of NZ_BAABAB010000017.1, forward strand.
ACACACTCCGGCGGCGTCAGATCGCACCGGGCCCCTGAAGGACGAGGTGTCAAGTGATAGAGGCGTTGAGCCTGATCCCGATGAGTATCTGGGATCCGTTCATCAGCATCGGCAGCGCGATCATGGCGCCGCTGTACTGGGTGGTGTCCGGCATCCTGGTGTTCTTCCACGCCGTGTGGTCGCCGGTGTTCGGTCCGAACAGCGGCTGGACCTGGACGCTGTCGATCGTCTTCCTGACGATCTGCATCCGGGTCGCCCTGATCCCGCTGTTCGTCCGACAGATCAACTCGTCCCGGCAGATGCAGGTGCTGCAGCCCAAGGTTCGCGAGCTGCAGAAGAAGTACGCCCACGACCGGGAGAAGCTCGGCGCGGAGACGATGAAGCTGTACCGGGAGAACAAGGCGAACCCGCTCGCCTCGTGCCTTCCGCTGCTGCTGCAGATGCCGATCTTCCTGGCCCTGTTCCGGGTGCTGAACAGCGCGGCCGACGGCGTCCCCAAGGGTCACTGGCTGGTGGTCAATCCGGACCTGGTGACCTCGCTGAGCCAGGCGACCATCTTCGGCGCCCGGATTTCGGACAAGTTCCTGCCGGCGATTCCGTTCGGCAGCGTCCAGCTCGTCTGCATCGTGCTGATCATCGCGATGACGGTGACCCTGTTCATCACCCAGCTCCAGCTGATGCGGAAGAACATGCCGCCGGAGGCGCTCGAGGGGCCGTTCGCGCAGCAGCAGAAGATGATGCTCTACATCTTCCCGATCATCTTCGCGGTGGGTGGCATCAACTTCCCGGTCGGCGTGCTGATCTACTGGCTGACGTCGAACCTGTGGACGATGGGGCAGCAGTTCTACATCATCCGGCGCAATCCCGCGCCCGGCACGCCCGCCTACGAGGCCTGGGAGATCCGCCGCAAGGCGAAGGCCGAGCACCGGGCTGCTCAGCGGCCGAAGCCCGAGGACCCGGGACCGGAGCCCGGCGGCAACGGCGCGCGGCCGAAGACCCCGCTGCCGGGCGGAGACGGTGCGGCGGTCGCGCCGGCGGCCCCGAGGGTCGTCCGGCAGCAGCCACGCACCCAGTCGCGCTCGCAGCGCAAGAAGTAGCTCCGCAGGAGCAACCCAGACCAGCCGGCTACGCGGCGCGCCCGTGGCCGGACCAACCGATGCGATCCGCCCGAGTCGAGAAGACCGGCGAGTCATTCTGACGGGACGACCAGGTCCCGAGGGAGGTAGTCCCGTGAGCGAAGACGTACGTCCGGAGTCCGTCGCCGAGGCGCCGGTGTTGGGTGCCGACGAAGCCGAGCCGGGTGTCGTGGCCACCGACGTCGCCGAGGACGTCCCCGGCGAGCCGGTGCCCGGCGCCGGCTCGGGTTCGGCTGACCCCGACGCAGGCGAAGCCGAGGTGGCAGACTCCGACGAGGGTCAGAACGACGAGTCGGACGCGGACGCGAACGACGCCGATGGCAACGGCGAGGACAGCCCGCTGGATACCGAGGCCGAGATCGCGGCGGACTACCTGGAGGAGCTGCTCGACATCGCCGACCTCGACGGTGACATCGACACCTATATCGAGGGCGATCGGGCGCACGTGTCGGTCATCACCGAGTCCCGGGTGCTGGTCGGTCGCAACGGCGAGGTGCTCGATGCGCTGCAGGAACTCACCCGGCTGGCCGTGATGACCGAGACCGGCGATCGCAGCCGGCTGATGCTCGACGTCGCTGGCTATCGGGACCAGCGACGCAAGGAACTGCTCCAGCTCACGACAGACGCCGTGGCCGAGGTGAAGTCGTCCGGTGAGCGGGCGAAGCTGTCGCCGATGAATCCGTTCGAGCGCAAGATCGTGCACGACGCGGTCGCCGCTGCAGGCCTGACCAGCGAGTCGGAGGGCGAGGAGCCCAGCCGGTGCGTGGTGATCATCCCCTGACACCGCCGCGGGAGGCGGTCGACGTCTACGGGCCGGCGCTGGAATCGATCAGTCACTATGTCGACATATTGACGAGTCGTGGAATCGACTATGGTCTGATCGGTCCTCGCGAGGCGGACCGGGTCTGGGACCGTCACGTCCTCAACTCGGCCGCGCTGACCGGACTGGTGCCGACCGGGGCTCGGCTGGTCGATGTGGGCAGCGGGGCCGGATTGCCCGGCCTTCCGCTGGCGATCCTCCGCCCCGACCTCGAGGTGAGCCTGCTGGAGCCGTTGCTGCGGCGGACTCGCTTCCTCACCGAGGCGGTGGCCGAGCTGGGTCTCGCCGACCGGGTACGCGTCGTCCGCGCCCGGGCCGAGGAGCACCGCGACACCTACGAGGTGGTCACCGCCCGAGCCGTCGCTCCCCTGCCGCGACTCGTTCCGTGGTGTGCGCCGTTGCGTGAGCCCGACGGAATCGTGCTCGCGCTGAAGGGTTCGTCGGCGGCCGACGAAGTGCGCGCCGCCACCGCCGTTCTGGCCAAGGCCCGGCTGCGCGCCGAGGTCCTGGAGCTCCGGGCCCACCCCCGCGCGGAGCCGACCACAGTGGTTCGGCTGACCGCCGATCGCGGGCAGCACGCGAGGTAGCCGGCTCGAGGCGTCCAGCCCGAGCGTGACGCGTGTTCGCGCGACACTCGAGCGGAGCAATCGAGGCCCCTCCTCATGCGCGGGCAGCGGATGGGCGAGCACCGACGATGGCGCGCTGTCGACAGCACGGCTCGTCGATGACGGCTCTGGGCATAAGCAGGGCGGGGTGTCACTCTGATCACACGGGCCCCTTCCATCACTCTCGCCCCAGATGAGCGACCACGGAGGGCGGTCGCGATCACTCGACGCGGCGGGACCCGACGCCGTTCGCCGAAGGGTTGGCGGACTTTGGTCCAAGGCCCTGTACGCGAAGGCTGTTGGCGGAGGTCCGGAGCGCCGAAGCCGGGCCGCGTGGCGGCGCTGGCCTCTGCCGCGCCGACTCGGTTAGGGGGTCGGGATCGGTCGATCGGTGGTGAGCCTGCAGCGCAGGCCGGGCGCAACTCGGCCGGGGGCGACGATGCCCGCGCGCCATCGCGGAATGGTGGGTGGCACTCGATACGGTGGGATCCTCCCGATTTCGGCGATGGCAAGAAGGGTCAGTGTGAGTACGTCCGTGGACGACCGTCCGACGACAACAGCAGGTTTGGGCTGGCCAACTGCCGGTCGGTCGGCCGGGGCGCGCCTCGGCTGGCCGGGTGTTCCACGTGAAACCGCGGCGTCTTCGAGCTCTCCCGCGCCCGCACCGGCCGCTGCGCCTGACACGGCTGCCATTCCTGCGTCAACGGGCGCCGGAGTGGAGGAGCGCACTGTCGACGACCCGGTGACCGACGTCGTAGCTCCGGCCGGGGCTGAGCGGCCGGCCACCGTCAGCGAGAGTGTCGCCGACGTGCCGGCGCCCTCCGCGGGGCTCGATGTGGCGGCGCCGCAGCAGGAGCCGATCGAGCCGCAGGACGAGCCCGTCGTGCCCGTGAACCAGGGCGCCGACCTCGAACCATCGGCACCAGTCGAATCGCCCGTGCGCGGTGGCGCGGCCCCGAATACTGAGCTCGGTCCGCACCGGACCGCCGATGAGTCCGCGGCCGCCACGGCCAATCTGCCCCGACCGCCGGGCCCGCGCCGTGCCCGCTTCGACCGGGACGAGTTCGACTCTTCGCCCGACAGCCCTCAAGTTTCACGTGGAACAACATCGGTCCAGACCCGCAGCCGGTTGCCGGCACCCGAGCATGCCCGAGTGTTTGTCGTGGCCAATCAGAAGGGCGGCGTCGGAAAGACGACGACCTCGGTCAACATCGCCGCCGCGCTCGCCCTCGGCGGGCTTTCCGTCCTGGTCATCGATCTGGATCCGCAGGGCAACGCGTCGACCGCGCTCGGTGTCGAGCACCCTCCCGGCAGTCCGGGAACCTACGACGTCCTGATCGGCGGCGAGCCGCTGGAAAAGCACGTCCAGGACTCCCCCGAGGCTCCCGACCTCAAGGTGCTGCCGGCGACTATCGATCTCGCCGGCGCGGAGATCGAGCTGGTGTCGGTCGTCGCCCGGGAGAACCGGCTCCTCCGGGCGTTGCGAACCTACCTTCGCGACTACCCCACCGACTATGTCTTCCTGGACTGCCCGCCCTCGCTGGGTCTGCTCACCGTGAATGCCCTCGTCGCCGCGAACGAGATCCTGATCCCGATCCAGTGCGAGTACTACGCCCTGGAAGGTGTCTCGCAGTTGTTGCGGACGATCGAGGTCGTCAAGCAGGAGCTCAACGACGAGTTGGAGCTCACCACGGTGTTGTTGACGATGTTCGACGCTCGGACGCGGCTCGCCGCCCAGGTCGCCGAGGAGGTGCGGACCCATTTCGCCGCACAGACACTGCCGGCGGTGATTCCGCGGTCGGTCCGCATCTCGGAGGCCCCCAGCTATGGCCAGACCGTCTTGACCTATCACCCGGATTCGGCCGGCGCCGTTTCCTATCTCGAAGCGGCGACGGAGATCGCTCGCCGGGGCGCGAAGGAGAAGTCATGAGCACCTATACGGAACGTCGCGGGCTCGGTCGCGGACTCGGTGAGCTGTTCCAGCGGACCGAGGCCATTGCTCCCGCGGATTCTGACGAGCGGGAGCGTCCGAGCCGGCCCGAGCCGGCCGCCGACATTGCGGCCATGCCGGTGCTCGAAGGTTCCTACTTCGCCGAGCTGTCGATCTCCGCGATCACGCCGAACCCACGCCAGCCACGGACGGTCTTCGACGAGGACGCGCTCGCCGAGCTGGTCGATTCGATCGGCGAGGTGGGCCTGCTGCAACCGATCGTGGTCCGGCCACTGGAAAACGATCGGTTCGAACTCGTGATGGGCGAGCGGCGCTGGCGGGCGGCGACCGCCGCGGGCCTGGAAAAGATCCCGGCGATCGTACGGCGAACCGAAGACCACGAGCTGCTGCGAGATGCGCTGCTGGAGAATCTGCACCGGGCGCAGCTGAATCCGCTGGAGGAGGCTGCCGCCTACCAGCAAATGCTCGAGGACTTCGGTTGCACCCAGGACGAGCTGTCGACCCGGATCAAGCGCTCTCGACCTCAGATTTCGAACACTATCCGGTTGCTGAGGCTTCCCGCCTCGGTCCAGCGACGCGTCGCGGCAGGTGTGCTGAGCGCGGGCCACGCCAGGGCGCTGCTCGGACTGCCTGATCCGCTGGCGCAGGAGCGATTGGCTCAGCGCATCGTCGCAGAGGGCCTGTCCGTGCGCGCAGTGGAGGAGATCGTGGCGCTGGGGGAGCCCGGTGTCGAGGCCGCGCCGCGGCGGAGAACGCCGCGTGCGGTGAATGAACGGGCCGCGGAGTTGGCGGTGGTGCTCTCGGACCACTTCGACACCCGGGTCAAGGTGGACCAGGGTCGCAGCAAGGGCAAGATCACGATCGAGTTCGCCACTGCGGAGGATCTGGAGAGGATCATCGGCGCGATGCGGATTGATCGATCTGTCGATATGTCGACATAGATATTCGACGATTCAACGACAAGACAACAGATCAGTACCGCTATAAACCGATGAATGGGCACATCGATCTGTGGGCAAGACGCTAGACCGATGAAGACATTGATCGAGCCGGCGAGCCAGCCGGTTCCCCGTGAAACATCCGGGCCGATCCCGGGGCCTCCGGTGGCGCTGAGCGTGCCCTGACCAGGGGTTTTGCGCAGCTGTCAGGTCGCCCGGCACCGAAAGGGCGCGCGTTTTCGGGGAGCGCCGGAGTCGCGCCCGGAATTGCACGCTCGCGAGCGAGCATCGAATGTGGAGTGGCCGCGTCCAGTTCGGTCAGGATTCGGACGCACCCGGCACACGTGGCAGTGGAACGTGCGCTGGCGACCGCACCGGTGGCCGGGTTCGGCTGGAACTGAGCTCGGGGAGTTTTGCCCCGGAAGTCGAGTGGCTGGTGAGTCGCCCTCGGAAGCTGAGGCCGGCGAGTCGTGCCTGGGCGGGCTGAGTCTGGGCGGGCTGAGTCTGGGCGAACTGAGACCGGGCAAGTTGAGACCGCGCGGACGGATCCGGTTCAGCGGCGGCCGGCCGGTGGGCCGCGTGGTTCAGTCGGTCACAGGCTGGGCTTCGGCCGCACTCGCGTCCGCCGAGCGGGGAGCGGCGTGCACCCGGGCCGCCTCGGGCGGAAGCGAGGGCTGCTCGGCGTAGTCCGGGAAGGCTGCCAGCTTCGCGCGGACGTCCTTGGTGGCGGACCGCTCCGCCACGAACGACAGGAACGGGATGGTTCCGGCGAGCGCGATCAGCAGAAGCCGCTTCCAGCTCCACCGGGCGCGGCGGCCCAGGTCGAAGGCCGTGATCAGCAGGATCATGTAGAGCCAGCCGTGCGGGATGCCGGTCCACATCACCACGGTCTCGTTCCCGCCGAGGTACTTCAGCGGAACACCCACGCAGACCAGGACGATGAGCAGGGTTCCGACGATGTAGGCCATGATCCGATAGCGAAGCAATGCGGCGCGCACGGGAGCGAGCCTACGTCGTTTTGCTGGGCTCCTCCGCCGTCGCCCCGCCCTCGGTCGGCACGACCCCGGCCGCGTCGAGCTCCGCGGCGAGCTCGAGGTCGCGACCCCGGTCGAGGTCGCGCGCGATCCGCACGGCCAGGACGATCGCGAAACCGGCGAACAGCCACCACTGCAGGGCGTACGCACCGTTGCGCAGCCGGCCGGGCTCGGCGGGCAGGTCGAGTGGTGCCGGCTGGAGCCGCTGCGCGCGCGCGTCGTCCGCCGACAGGTTGACATAACCTTCGACCAGCTGGCCCGGCCAGGTCTGGGCGAGCAGCGGGACGCTGATCGAGCTTCCGGCGGGGTCGCCGGCCTCGGAGGGCAGCAGCACGCCGGTCTGGGCGACCCTGCCGGCCGGCGGCCGGGGGGCGGCGCCGGTAGTCGTACCGCGGATGACGGCCAGCAGCCGACCGTCGTCCAGCCGGATGCCGCCGACGACCCGGCGGACCGGCGATGCGTCGGTCGGGGTGGTGAACTCCAGCGCCGGATCGTACGTGCCCGCGAACGACACCGTGCGCCCGTAACCGTCGGTGATCTTCACCGCCGGCGGTGCCACCGAACTCAGCGCGACGGGCGGCGCGGCCGCGCGCGCCTGGGCCGAGTCGGCCCCGGTGGAGCGGTAGACCCCCATCTGCCAGAGGCCGAGCGCCACCATGATGCTGGCGATCACCAGGCCGGCGAGCACGAGCAGGACCTGCTGCAGGCGAACCATGACCGGGGAGATCAGGTGCCCTGGCCGGCCGCGACCCGGCGGCTGCCCCGAGCGGCGGCGGCGCGGACCAGGTCGGCGCACATCTTGCCCAGGCTCCAGCCGGCGGCCTCGATCGCCAGCGGCACCGACGACGTCTCGGTCATCCCCGGGGCGACGTTCACCTCGAGGAAGGTGGGTACGCCGTCGGGGTCGACGATGAGATCGGTCCGGGACAGGTCCGAGAGGCCGAAGACGTCGTGCACCCGCAGTGCCGTCTCCGCGCAGCGCTCGGCGATCTCGGTAGGCAGCTCGGCCGGACAGATGAAGCGGGTCTCGCCGGCGGTGTAGCGCGCCGTGTAGTCGTACACCCCCGAGTCCGGCCGGATCTCCACCACCGGCAGCGCCTTCGGGCCGGTGCCCCGATCGACCACCGCGACCGTCACCTCGGTGCCGGTGACGAACCGCTCCACCACCGCCACCTGACCGTAGGCGAACGCCCCGACCATGGCGGCGGGCAGCTCCTCGGGCCGGCTCACCTTGCTGGCACCCAGCGCCGAGCCCCCGCGCGAGGGCTTCACCATCATCGGGAAACCGAGCTGGTCACCGAGCGCACTGACCAGCGCCTGAGCCCCCAGCTCGCGGAAGATCTCGTGCGGCAGCGCGACCTGGGCGGGCGTGTCGATGCCGGCCTCGGCGGCAACGGTGGTCGCGATCGACTTGTCGAAGGCCACCCGCGATGCCGGCCCCGCCGACCCGACGAACGGGACGCCGAGCAGATCCAGCACCTCCCGGAGCGAGCCGTCCTCGCCGGCCTCGCCGTGCAGCAGCGGGAAGACCACCAGGTTCGAGGCGCCGGCCAGCCGGGCGACCAGGCTGGAGTCGACGTCGGCCTCGATCACGTCGAGGCCGCGCGAGCGGAGCGCCTGGCCGACCCGCCGACCCGACCGGAGCGAGACGTCACGCTCGTGCGAGAGGCCGCCGGCCAGGACGAGGATGGTCGGGTCGGTGGAGTCGAGATCGCTCATCCGGGCATGGTTCCTGTTCAGCTCATGTCGGCGCCGGGCGCCTCGTAGGGGTGGATGACACGGTCGCGCCCGTCGCCGAGGGCGGTCATCCCGAACGTCTCGTTGACCGACGCCTCGTAGGCCAGCACCTCGCCGAGCCGGCGCGTCCCCTCCAGGATGCGGGCCGGCGTCGGGAAGCAGTAGGACAGCCGCATGAACCGGGTGCCGAAGCCGTCGCTGAAGAATGCCGTGCCGGGGACGTACGCCACCCGTGCGGTGACCGCCCGGGGCAGCATGGCCTGCGCGTCGAGGCCCGGCGGCAGCTGCAGCCAGACGAAGAAGCCGCCCTTCGGCTCCGTCCAGGTGGACCCGGCCGGCATGTGCTCGGTCAACCCGGTGATCATCGCGTCCCGGCGCTCCCGGTACATCTCGCGGAACACCTTGATCTGGCCGCGCCAGTCGTGGCCGGCCAGGTAGGCCGACACCGCGAACTGGGAGAACACCGGCGGACACAAGGTGGCCGACTCCTGGGCCAACACCAGCTTCTCCCGGACCGCGTGCGGCGCGAGCGCCCAGCCCACCCGGAAGCCGGGCGCGAACGTCTTGGAGAACGAGCCCAGGTAGACCACCCGGTCGGCGTCCAACGAGCGCATGGCCGGCGTCGGGTCGCCGTCGAAGCCGAGCAGGCCGTACGGGTTGTCCTCGACCACCAGCAGGTCCGCCTGCTCCGCGACCCGGAGGATCTCGATCCTGCGTTCCAGCGTCTGCGTGACCCCGGCCGGATTGTGGAAGTTCGGGATCGTGTAGAGGAACTTCGCGGTCCGGCCCGTGCGCCGGACCGCCTCGATCGCCTCGGCCAGGGCGACCGGATCGAGCCCCTGCTCGTCCATCGCGACGTGGACGACCTGGGTCTGGTAGGCGCGAAAGACACCCAGCGCGCCGACATAGCTCGGCGCCTCGCACAGCACCACGTCGCCGGGATCACAGAAGATCCGGGTGACCAGGTCCAGGGCCTGCTGCGAGCCGACTGTGACGGTGACGTCGTCGGGATGCGCCGAGATGCCCTCCAGTCGCATCACCTCACAGATCTGCTCCCGGATCGCGGGCTCGCCCTGCCCGGAGCCGTACTGCATGGCCTGCCGGCCGTGCTCGACCACCAGCTCGTTCAGGACCGAGCCGACGACGTCCAGCGGCAGATCGGTGATGTTCGGCATGCCGCCGGCCAGCGAGACCACCTCGGGTCGGTTGGCGACGGCGAAGAGAGCTCGGATGGCCGACGCGGTCATTCCGTGGGTCCGCGCGGCATAGCGGTCCACGTAGTTGTCCAGCCGGGTGTCCGTCCGACGGAGACGGTCCGGCGCGGGCAGACGGCCGGGCGAACCCGAATCCGTCGTCGGCGGCTCCGAAACACTCACGGATGCAGCGTATTCGCTCCGAGCGCGACGCGACGGCGCGGCGAGGTCACCACGATCGCCCATTGGGCCGGACGGGTCCACCTCCTACGATGTGGTCATGACGCAGTCCGGGGCACGGCGGAAGGTGGTGCGCTGGACGCTGTGGCTGAGTGCCGGAGTAGTGCTCGGTCTGATCGTCGGGTTCGCGGTCGGGCTGGGCCGGCCTCGCCCGCAGACACCGCGGATCAGGACCGTCTGATGCCGTCCCGCCGCTTTCGGCCGTTGCGGGTGGCCGACATCCCCAATCTTCCCGAACCCTGCGCCCGCTGTGCCTTCTGGGAGACCAGCCTGAGCGACCTGGCCTATCCGGCCGACCATCGCGAGGGTTCCCGGGTGAAGCTGGAGTGGGCCGAGGCGGTGACCTCTCGCTGGGGCTACTGCGGTGCCATCGCCCTCAACGACGGCGAGCCGATCGGCTTCCTGACCATGGCTCCGTCCGGCCTGGTGCCGCGGGTCGGCGGTTTCTCGACCTCGCCGATGAGCGCCGACGCGGCCGTGCTGATGTCGGTTCAGGTGCTGGATCCGTGGCGGGGCAGGGGCATCGGCCGGCAGCTCGTCGGCTCGGCCGCCTCGCTGCTCGTCCGGCGCGACATCCGAGCGCTGGAGGCGATCGGCACCAACCGGGACGGCCCGTCGTGCATGATCCCGACCACGTTTCTCGAGGCGGTCGGGTTCCAGGTCGTCCGCCAGCACCCGGTCACGCCGCGGCTGCGGATGGACCTGCAGAGCACCCAACGCTGGATCCCTGATCTCGGTGCCGCTTGGAACCGGCTGACCGAGCTCGTTGTCCAGCCGGGCTCGCCGGAGCCGGCCTCGTACGTCCGGCGCGACCGCGGCTGAGGGACGGTCCGGCCGCCGCCGGCGTCCGTCCGGCGGTTCCCGCGCTGGTCCGCCCGCACCCCGCCGGGCAGACTGTCGCCATGAGCTCCGACGATCCCCTTCGCCGGGTCACGCTGACCCGCACCGGACCGCTGACGTTTCGTGCCACCACCGAGTCGGGTGCGACCATCGAGATGGGTCCCGGCGGCGGTGACCTGTTCAGCCCGGTCGAGCTGCTGCTGGCCGCGATCGCCGGGTGCACCGGGATGGACGTCGACGCCATCACCCGCAAGCGGGCCGAGCCGGACCGGCTGGACCTGGTCGCCGAGGGACGCAAGGTCCGCGACGCCGACGGAAACCACCTGACCGATCTGGCCGTCGACTTCTCGGTGTCGTTCCCGGCGGGGGAGGGTGGGGACGCCGCCCGGTCGGTGCTGCCGACGGCGATCCGGCGCTCGCACGATCGGCTCTGCACGGTCAGTCGCACGGTCGAGCTGGCGTCGCCGGTCGCGACCCGGCTCGACGGGGCGGCACTCGGCGATCCGGGGCAGGTGGACTGAGCCGATGCCGACCGCGCTGCCGACCCCGCCGCACCTGGCCGAGCTCGAGCTGACGTATGCCACGCCCGACCGGCTGCACGAGTTCATGGCGGCGGTCGCCCGCGGCTTCCATGGCGAGTGGGACCCGAAGCTGTGGGGTCCGCACGCCGCGGTGATCGAGCCGGAGCGGTGCTTCGGGTTCGCCGTGGACGGGCGCTGGGTGTCCACCTGCGGGGCCTATAGCCGGCAGCTGAGCGTGCCGGGCGGTGTGGTGCCGACCGCCGCGGTGACGATCGTGACGGTCCAGCCGTCGTATCGCCGGCGCGGCCTGCTGACCGCGATGATGACGCATCAGCTGGAACAGATCGCCGCCCGCGGGGTCGAGCCGGTCGCCCTGCTGTGGGCGTCGGAGACCCTGATCTACGGCCGGTACGGGTACGGTCACGCGGCGCCGCGCGCGAAGCTGACCGGGCAGACCAGGTCCACCGGATTCCTGCCGTCGGTCCTGCCGGGGGAGGGCTCGGTCGGCGAGCTGGAGCGGGCGGAGGCGATCCCGGCCATGAAGCGGCTGCACGCCCGGATGCTGCCGGGCCGTCCGGGCGCCCTCGACCGGTCCGAGGGCTGGTGGGAGATCGGCCTGTACGACCCCGAGCAATGGCGCGGCGGCTGGAAGGGCTACCGCTTCGCGCTGCACTACGGCGCGAAGGGCGCCCCGGACGGATACGTCGTGTTCCGGGTCAAGGAGGGGATGGAGGTCACCGGGCCGACCGGCGAGGTGGAGATCGTCGAGCTGGACGCGGCCGATCCCGGGGCGCACGCCGCTCTGTGGCGGTTCGTGCTCGACCTCGACCTGGTCCGGACCTACCGCTACGACCTGGCCTCGGTCGGCGAGCCGTTGCGCTACCTGGTGGCGGACCAGCGCGCTGTATCCACCCAGATCGTCGACGGCACCTTCGCCCGGCTGGTCGACGTCCGTCGGGCGCTGGCGGAGCGGGCGTACGGCGCCGAGGTGGACCTGGTGCTCGGCGTCACCGACCGGCTGCTGCCGCACAACGACGGCCCGATCCGGCTGCAGACCTCGGGTTCCGGCGGTCAGGTCGGCCGGGCCCGGCGCAAACCGGATCTGACCGTGGACGTACGCGAGCTCGGAGCGATCTATCTCGGCGGTGTCTCGCTGAACGACCTACACCGGGCCGGGCTGGTGCAGGAGCGGCGCAAGGGTGCGGTGGCGGCGGCCGCGTCGGCGTTCGGCTGGACCCGGCCGCCGCTCACCCCTGACCACTTCTGACGCGGGGCCCGCGGCGTACCGCGGGCATTTCTGATGCGGGCCCGGCCCGCACCCCACCCCGCGCGTCCAGCCGCGACTTCGCGCACTGACGAGGGTGAGCGAAGTCGCCTTGCGGTGAGCGAGGTCGTCCTCCGGTGGGCGAAGTGCGGTGGGGTCTAGTGGCGGCCGGCCGGTGGGTGTGGCCGGCCGGTCAGTTGGAGCCGTCCGGTCAGTTGGAGCCGTCCGGCCGGGCGCAGCTGCCGCCGTCGCCGCACCAGGCACGCACCTCGTCGACCGGCCCGGGTCCTGGGCCCACCCGTCAGCCCACCTCGCGCGTCCAACCGCGACTTCGCTCGCCGGCGAGGGTGAGCGAAGTCGCGCTGCGGTGAGCGAAGTGCTCGCCTACAGGTACTCCTCGATCGCGCCCAGCAGGACGGACTTGGACTTCGCTCCCTTGAACGCCTTGACCAGCTCGCCGTCGACGTACAGCTGGATGGTCGGCAGGCCCAGCACGTGGTTGTTTGCCGGGGTGACGGGGTTGGTGTTGGTGTCCATCTTGACGAAGGTGACCTTGTCCCCGTGGGTCCGGGACAGCTCCTCGATGATCGGCGCGACCTGCTTGCACGGCCCGCACCAGTCGGCCCAGAAGTCGACCATCACCGGCTTCTCGGACTTGAGCACCACCTGCTCGAAGGTGTCGTCGGTGACCTCGTTGACTGCCATGGTGTTTCTCCTGATCCGCCCGGGTGCCGGGCTGGGGTGAGTCGTAGACGCTGCGTCGATGATCGGCGCGGGCTCGGACAGTTTCGGCTCAGCGGCCGGCGGCGGCGAGGGCCGCCTCGTGCTCGCCGGTCTGCAGCGCGACCCCGTCGTCGAGGTCGGCCAGATAGCGCTCCGCGTCCAGCGCGGCCGAGCAACCGGTGCCGGCGGCGGTGATGGCCTGCCGGTAGGTGTGGTCCACCAGGTCGCCGCAGGCGAACACGCCGGGCAGGTTGGTCCGGGTGCTCTTGCCGTCGGTCAGGACGTATCCCGCGGCGTCCAGCTCGACCTGCCCGACGACCAGCTCGGAGCGGGGCTCGTGCCCGATCGCGATGAACAGGCCCTTGACCTCCAGGTCCCGGGTCTCCCCGGTCTTGGTGTCGCGCAGGGTGACCCCGGACAGCGACTTGTCGCCGTGGATGGCGTCGACGGCGGAGTCCCAGGCGAAGGCGATCTTCGGGTCGTTGTGCGCCCGGTTGGCCATGATCTTGCTGGCCCGCAGCTCGTCGCGGCGGTGGATCATCGTCACCGAGTCGGCGAACCGGGTGAGGAACGTCGCCTCCTCGACGGCGGAGTCGCCGCCGCCGACCACAGCGATGTCCTTGCCCTTGAAGAAGAAGCCGTCACAGGTGGCACACCAGGAGACGCCGTGGCCGGACAGCCGGTCCTCCTCGTCCAAGCCCAGCTTGCGGTAGCCCGAGCCCATCGCCAGGATCACCGACCGCGCCGCGTACACGGTGCCCTCGGAGTCGGTGACGGTCTTGACCGGTCCGGTCAGGTCCATCGCGGTCACGTCGTCGGTGATCAGCTCGGCGCCGAACCGTTCGGCCTGGCCGCGCAGGTTGTCCATCAGCTCGGGGCCCTGGATGCCCTCGGGGAAGCCGGGGAAGTTCTCCACCTCGGTGGTGTTCATCAAGGCGCCACCCGCGGTGATCGAGCCCTCGAAGACGAGCGGCTTCAACGCGGCCCGCGCGGCATAGATCGCCGCGGTGTAGCCGGCCGGGCCGCTGCCGACGATGATGACGTCGCGCACCGCGGGGGTGTTCGTGCTGGCAGGGGCTGTGCTCATGCGGATCCTCTTCGTACGTTCGCTGCGCCGCTTGTCGCGGCAGCTTACCTGGGCGAAACGGCCTGGGCCGGCCCGCTATTCCGCGTCTCACCGGCCCGCGCCGCGAGTGTCAGCGGGAGAGCTTGCTGGTCGCGGTGACCCGGGGCGAGCCGTCGTCGCAGCCCTCGATCACGGCGACCTGCTGTCCCGCGGGGGTGCGGACGTAGGCGAGCAGCGCCGGCGATCCGTCCAGGGTGACCGAGGCGAGCCCGGTGATCCGGCCGTCGGTCACCTTCCGGGCACACGACCAGGCGCGGGAGAAGCGGTGGGCGTCGATGTCACCGCTGGCCTCCAGCGAGCCGGCCTGCTGGCGCAGATCCCCGCTGCTCAGCGCGGCGGCACCGTCGGGGGGCTCGTTCAGGCCGGCCCGGGCGCTGAGCACGTAGCCGCCGAAGCCGACCGCGGTCGCCACCGTCGCCGCCAGCAGGACCCAGCCGGCGGCGTGGCCGCGCTGGTGCCGCAGCGGGCGGGGCGGCTCCAGGTGCGGCCGCGGAGTCCAGGCGACCACCTGCGCGCCGTCCGCCCCGTCCCGCGACCCGCCGGCAGCGGCCTCCCGGCGCGACTGCTCCTGCGCCAGCACCGCGTCGAGCCGGGCGGCCACCGCCGGTGGCATGGCCGGGGCCGGCTGCGCGGCCAGGGTGGTCGTCACCGACGCCAGCAGTCCGGCGGTGTCGGCACACAGGGCGCAGCCGGCCAGGTGATTGCGGACCTGGTCGGCGCGCGCCGGCGCGAGGAGGCCCTCGGCCGCATCGGCCAGCTCCTCGACGCTGATGTGGTCAGACACCCTGCAATCCTTCGACGTACCGGCCCGGCGACAGGCCGGACCCGGCCCCGGACCGGCGGGGGCCACGGATTGGACGTGCCGACCGGCCCATCCGGTTCCCGGCCGATCGGGATTGGGCCGATCGGGATTGGGCCGATCGGGGTCGGACCGGTACGGGTCGGCCCGGCGCGGATCCGCTCGGGGGGAACGGGGCCGCCGATCGGCATCGCGCCGCCGGGCCGGGGTCAGGACGCATCGGCGATCAACCCCCGGTTGCGGAGCAGCTCGAGCATCCGCTGCGAGCCCTTGTCGAGCTCCGCGTGCGGAGCGTATGTCCGGAGCCAGCTGAACAGCGTCACGTGCCCGTCCCGCAGCCACGCGGTCGGCACCAGATAGCGCTCGGTCCGGCCGTCCGGTAGCTCCACCAGCAGCCGGTAGGAGGGTGTCCGGGCGGTCACCACCTGACGGACCGCCCGCACCCGGTCGCCGTCCACCGGCACCAAGGCGCGCCGGTGCCGTAGCACCAGGGCGCCGTCGTCGCCCACCATCAGATAGGACCGGGCCCGGCGCGCCAGCACGAGCACGAACAGCGCCCAGAGCACGAGCACCACCAGCGCGGCCACGATCCAGCCACCAGCCTGGCCGCGGACCAGCACTCCGAGACAGCCGATCGCACCCAGGGTGGCGATCATCGCCGGCGTACGCCAGTTGTAGGAAAGCTCCAGCGGGTGGGCCATCAGCCTCCTCCCTTCCCGGTGACCGAGGCACCACCGGTCGTGCCGGGGTCGCCGGCGTCGTCGGCCGGATCGTGCAGCGGCCTGAGCAACGGCAACAGCCTGGCCCGACCCCGCGCGCACCGGCTCTTCACCGTGCCGACCGCGCAGCCGAGCAGCTGGGCCGCTTCCTCCACGGAGTACCCCTCCATGTCGACCAACACCAGCGCCGCCCGCTGATCCGGGTTGAGCGTAGCCAGCGCGGCGGCCACCATGTTCTGCTGCTCCTTCTCCTCGATCGGGTCGACCGTGGCCGCGGCGGCGAGCTCGGCCGCGCGGTCCTCCTCTTGCGGGAGTGCCTCGCTGGGCCGGCTGCGGGCACGGCGCAGCCGATCCAGGCAGGCGTTCACCACGATCCGGTGCAGCCAGGTCGTCACCGCGGCCTCGCCGCGGAACGTGTCCGCCCGCCGGAAGGCGGCGACGTACGCGTCCTGCAGGGCGTCGGCAGCGTCCTCGGGGTTGCGCATGGTGCGCAGCGCGACGGCCCAGAGCCGGTCCCGGTGCCGGCCGACCAGGGTCGCGAATGCCTCCGGGTCGCCGGCCACGTGGGCCGCGAGCAGCGCTGCGTCGTCCGGCCCGGCGGGTGAGGTCACGCGAGCGACTCCCTCATCGGGGAGCCCGGCTCACGAGAAGACCTCGATCTCGTAGACGCCGCCGCGGTAGCCGCCTCCTTCCCGCGGCAGCGAGGTGAGATAGACGAGCAGATAGCGCGACTCGACCGGCGCGGCCAGGTCGACGGTCGTGGTCCCGGTCGCCTTGGTCGCCTTCCCGACGACCTGCCACTGGGCGTCGGAGGTCATCGGCGGGCTGCTGACGCGGGCCGGATCGTTCTTCGGGATCCGGACGTCGAAATTGGTTCCGGTACCGCTCAGGGTGACCTTCACCGCGTCGATGCTCCGCGCCTGGCCGAGGTCGACAACCAGCCCGACGCCCCGCTTCAGGTTGCCCAGCTTCGGGTTCCCCAGGTAGCGATTGGTCCGCCACCGGGTGGTCAGGTCGCCGTCCACGGCCAGCCGGGTCTCCTGCGGGTTCTCCTCCGGCGGGTCGCCCTGGGGGTCGAAGTCGCGTGCGGACGAGATGGGCAGCTTCACCGGGACGCTCGGGGTGGCCGCGGTCGACGCGGCGCTGCTCGGCTGCGATCCGGCCGTCGAGGCGCGCTGCCGGTAGCCGAGGAACGCGACCAGGCCGGCCGCGACCAGGGCCATCGACAGCAGCACGATGAGCACCAGCAGCGCGGTCCGGCTGCGGCGGGCCTGGAGTTGCTTGCGGGCCCGCCCGGCGGCCGGCGGGATGGGCTGCCGGATCAGCGTCGTCCGGACCGACTCCGGCGAGGACGGGACACCCTGCTCCGGTGTGACCTGCCCCGGGGCCACCGCAGCGGGCGCCGGCGGCGGTGCCATCGCCGCCGCCTCCCGGGACGCGGCGGCGCCGGCCTGGCCACCGTGCCGCGGCCGGGCCGGCGACCGGTCGTCGTCGAACCGCACGGTGCTGCGGACCCGCGGCACGGGCTGGCGGAGCCGGCGCTCGAGATCGTTCGAGGCGTCGGCCGGGCCGAGCACCTTGGTCAGCGCGTTCACCACCCCGACCGCGGTGGTCAGCTGCTCGCCGCGGTGCCGCGGCGGGTCGCTGAGGATCTGGTCGCAGATGTGGTCGAGCGCCGGCGCCACCCCGGCCCGGACCTGGCGCGGCGTCAGCCAGCGGTGACCGGACTGCGGCGCCTCCGGCAGACCGAACGCCGGACCGCCGGGCCAGCGCGCGACCAGACAGGCGTACAGCAGCCGGCCCAGGTCGCGGACGTCGGTCAGCTCCGGCGTGCTGGCCTCGGGTAGGTCGTGGCCGTGGACGGGTGCGTTCGCGGCGGGACGCAGCACCTTCTCGATCACCAGGCCGACGATCCGGACGTTGCCGGTGGGGGTGATCACGACCGTGTCCGGATTGATCCGCTCGTGGCCGAGCGCGGCGGAGTGGATTCCGGCGAGCGCATCGGCCAGCTCGCGAACGATCCAGGCGGCCTCCAGTCCGGACAGCGGCCCGTGGGTGAGGATCGCCTCCAGGGTCTGGCCGTTGGCGTACTCGCAGACGATGTAGTCGCCGGTGTCCGGCTCGTCGGAGCGCGGATCGCCCGCCCGGGGGTCGCCGGCGCGGTCGTCCACGTGGACCACGTCCAACACCCGGAGGAACCGGGCGTCCGTCGCGATCGACGCCCGCCGGGCCAGGTCGAGCAGGTCCGGTGCATTTGTCTGGCCCGGCGGCAGCAGGTGCACCAGCACCGAACGCGACAGCACCTGGTCGAAGGCGCGCCAGGTGACCGTGGTCGGCGCCTCGGCGAGCAGCTCCTCCAGCCGGTAGCGCGCGCCGAGGACCGTCCCGGCCGGCAGACCGGCCACCCGGGCGGTCCGGGCCGCGTCGGAGGATCCGGGGTCGTCGGCGCCCGCCGAGAGGTCTTGCTCGGAAGCGCTGAGGGCGCCGGCCTGGGTCACCATGGTCTCTGTTGTTCCGGTCGGGGCAGTCTCGCTGGAGACTTCTGCAGTCAGGCCGCCTTCGGCCACCACGGGGACGTCCTCCGCGTCGATGGTCGGTTGCGGACCTGGGTCGATGGTAGAGCCGACGAACGCCTCCGGGTCGGCAGAATCGCCGGACGGCTCGGGATCGGACGGATCGCCGGAGCCGTCGTCAGCACGGTCGCCGGACCCGCTGCGCCGGCGCCGGCGCAGCAGCTGCAGGATGTCGGTCACCTCCCGGATGTGCAGCCAGCGGCTGAGCAGCAGGAAGATCCCGACCGCCACCAGCCCAGCGGTGGCCAGCCCGAGCGCTCGGGCGAACTGGCTGGTGGACCACAGCGAGAATGCGAACGTAATCCAGAAGCCGACGGCGCCGGCCGGCGCCGCGGCGACCAGCAGCCGGACGCACAGCCGGACCAGCGGCGCGGCCGTCAGGTCGGGCAGCCGGCGCCGGAGCCAGTGGTAGGAGCCGATCACGCCGACCACATAGGCCAGCGAGTAGGCCGCAGCCAGCCCGGTGGCCACCAGCGAGGAGCGGTGCAGGCCGTACACCACGAGGACGGCGACCACCACGTTCACGCCGGAGATCAGCACCTGCAGGAAGAACGTGGTGCGGTTGGCCTCGAGAGCGTAGAAGGTGCGCAGGAACAGGTACTGCACGGTGAAGGGCACCAGCCCGAAACCGAGCGCCATCAAGGCCCAGCCGACGAAATCGGCGTCGTCGGCACCCTGACCGAAACCGAAGGCGAGCTGGGCGATCGGCACCCCGAGGGCGATGAACGCGACACTGGCGGGCAGCAGCGCGGTGACCGCCAGCCGGACCGCCCGCAGCGTCTCGTCGGCGACCCCCTTGAGGTCACCGGCGTGCGCCAGCCGGGACGCCGAGGGCAGCATCGCGGTCGCCAACGACACCGTGATCAGCGAGTGCGGCAAGATCCAGACCGCGTAGGCGTTGGCGTACGCGGTCAGGCCGGCGCCGCTGCCACCGACGGTCGCGCTGCTGGCCAGCCGGTTCACCACCACCAGGGCCAGCTGGGTGACCAGGACGAAGCCGAGGGTCCACTTGGCCAGCCGGACCGTCTTGCCGAGGCCGGTGTGCCGGAAGTCGAACCGGGGCCGGAACCGATAGCCCGCCGCCCGCAGGAAGGGCAGTAGGACCAGTGCCTGGATGGCGATACCGAGGGTCGAACCCAGCCCGAGCAGCAGCTCTTCGCCGGAGCTGAACGCGCTCGCGGTGTCACCCTCGCCGAAGGTGAACAAGAAGATCAGCAGCACGCCGATGGAGACGACGTTGTTGGCGATCGGCGCCCACATCATCGGCCCGAACCGGTCCCGGGCGTTCAGGATCTGGCCGGCCAGGACGTACACGCCGTAGAAGAAGACCTGCGGCATGCAGTAGTAGCCGAGCATGATCATGGACTGGTACTGGGTGGCGAGCGCCGGGTCCTTCCAGCCGTGGGCGGAATAGATCGCGATGATCAGCGGGACCGCTGCGGTCAGCACCACCGTGATCAGCGTCAGCACGATCAGGCCACCGGTCATGATCCGGTTGGTGTACGCCTCGCCTCGGTCCTTGTCGCCCTTGATCGCCCGGACGATCTGCGGCACCAGCACGGTGTTCAGCACCCCGCCGGCCAGCAGGATGTACATGCTGTTCGGGACCGTGTTGGCCAGCGTGAACATCTCCGCCTGCCGGGTGCCGTTGCCGAACAGGACCGTCAGCAGCATCAGCCGGCCGAAGCCGAGCAGCCGGGAGACGAGGGTGCCGCCGGCCATCAGCGCGCTCGCCGAGACCAGCCGGGCGGTGCTCCGGGCGTGCCGGGTGGCCTCCGACGGCTCGGTGGTGTCGTTCGAGGTCGGCTCGGACGGGGTTGTGGACTGGGGTGTGGGCGGGCTCGAGGACGTGCGGGGGGACTGCTCAGACATCCAGGCTCTCCGGGTCGCGGGGGGCGTCTCCCCGGTCGGTCTCCGATGGCGGCGGGACCGTCTGGGCCGGATGCGGCTCGCTCGTCGGGTCGGTGCCGTCCGACGGATCCGCCGGGGGCTCGGCCGCGGCACCGTCGCGGGAACGCTCCCTGGCGACCTGGCGGATCCGCAGTGCCGACGTACCGACCAGGACGATGCCGGCGGCGATCGCGATCAGCCAGCCGATCGTGCCCGCCTGGGTGGCCTTCACCTCGATCGGCACCGGGGCGCCGACCGGCGTGCCGTCCATGGTGTACGCCTGCGCCGTCACCCCGACGGTGCCGTTGGTCTGCGCCTCGACCTGGGCGTTGGTGGTCACCCCGGCGTCTGCCGGGATCATCTGCAGCTGGCGCTGCTCGTCCGCCGGGATGGTGACGGTCAGCCGCTGGCTGTTCGCGGAGGTGAACCGGAGCCGGACCTGGACGGCGTTGCGCTGCGGGTCGTCGATGCTGCGGGGCAGCGTGTTCCGGACGGTGACCGGGAACTGAACCCGGTGGGCCGATGTCACCACCCGAGGCGTGGCGATGATGGTCACCGCCGCGTGCTGGACGTCGTCGAGCCGGGCCTGCTGCGGATCGACGAACCTCGCCCACAGGTCGGGCCGGCTGCGCCACGAGGTGCTGGCCGCCCGCGCCGGGGCCGCGTCCGCCTCGAGCTCCACGTCCGCGGGACGGACCAGCAAGTCGGCGAGGACCCGGTAGCCGGCGACGAGCCGGCCGACGCCGCCGAGCTGGGTCTGGGTCAGCTCCTTCTGCGCCGCCGACTCCGGATAGCGATAACGCTCCGGCCAGCTGGCCGGAGTCGAGTCGAGTAGCCGGGACAGCGGCTCGCGCTTGAGCCAGGGAGCGGTCACCTCACTGGTGCTGCTGCGGGCCTGGGCCCGGGTCCGGATCACCCGGAGCTGACCGATGGTGTCCGCCGGACCTGCCGCGCCGGCCTCCAGCCAGGACTCCGACAGCGTCCGCTGCCGGATCTGGACCGGTGTGTCGCTGGGGTCCGGGCCGGGTCCGCCACCGACGCTGGTAGCCGCGGTGTTGAGCAGCGGGACGCCGTTCGGGCCGGCCAGCAGCGGTCTTGTCTGCGCGGTGGTGGAGTCGTCGAGCACGATCGCCGCCGGTTTCAGCCCGGCCAGGTATTCCACGGTCTGCTGGTCGGCCTGGCCCGACGCGGGCATCGCCAGCAGCGGCAGCGCCGAGGTCGTGGTGACCGCCTTCGCGGCCGTCTCGCCGTTGTCGACGACCGAGGTCATCCCGGCATGCACCAGCGCGCTGATGTCGGGATGGCCGTACAGCAGGCGGTACCCGGTCTGGGTGCGGGCCATCCGGGTGTAGTCGGCCAGCCATCGGCCCGCGGCGGACTGCCCGGTGCCGGCCTCGGTCTGGCCGTCGGGTCGGAGCACCTGGTAGCCCGCCCGCATGGTCTGCAGTTCCTCGATCAGGTTCGGGTCGACGGCGAAGCTCGCGTCCGGGGTCTCGGCCGCGTCCAGCAGGGCGGTCAGCCGGCCGTCGGGGCCGAGCTCGGTCGCCAGGTGGTCGTCGGCGAACACCCCTTGGCGGACCAGCGACGGCCGGCTGTCCAGCACCACCAGGGTGCTCAGCTGGGCCGCGTTGTCCGGCTCGCCGGACACCACCGGGGCGAACACCCGGCCCCGACCGAGGGTGATGTCGGGCCCGTTCGGCACCAGCCGGCCGCGGATGTGGATGCCGAGCAGATAGATCGCGTCGATCGAGGGCAGCTTCAGCGCCGACATCGGGATGGTGACGGAGAAGTCGGTGGACTTCTTCGGCGCGAGCGTGCGGTCGCTCTCGGACGGGATGTTCTCGTAGTAGTCCGCCGCGCGATAGCCGAGCGGCTCGTCGGCCGGCGACGCGAGCGCCGCGGCCATCCCCTCGCTGTCCTGGATCGGGTCGAAGGAGCGCCAGAACACCGCCTGCAGGTTGGACAGCTCGCTTTTGCCGGTGTTCGTCACGGTGCCCTGCAGGGTGACCGTGGCCTTCGGGTCGTTCCGATCGGGCAGGCTCGGCGTCATCGCGGTGAAGGTGATGGCGACGTACGCCGTCGGCTCGGCCGCACCGGCCGTCGCCGGTGCCGACCACGCCATCCCGAGCACCAGCACGAGGCCGAGGAGGCTCGCCGCGACGGCGCGCAGCGCCCTCACGGGTGTGCCTGCCTCATCCGGCCATCCTAGTGCCGCAGGCTGTGCCGGCCGCTCGCTCGGCGAGTCGGGGACGTGACGGTCTCGATCCGCGGCGCGGGGTGTTGCGTACTTCTGGGTAACCGCGTCCGGGCGGCGCGCCGGGTGCGCTCTCTTCCCCCGCCGACGGAGCCGTGCCGGAACAAGCAGTTCCGGCACGCACCACACCCCAGCTCCTCGGCGGAAGGAGAGATCATGACGAGCAATCGCCGTCGCGTCGCCGCGCTGGCTACCGCGGCCGCTGCGCTGACCGTCGGAGGCCTGGCCGCCGCGGCGCCCACCGCCTCGGCCGTGGTGCCGTTCGTGAAGCTCGAGGCGCTGCACTCCGGCAAGGTGCTCGACGTCGGCGAGGCCAGCACCAGCGCCAACGCCCACGTCATCCAGTTCCCGTTCATCGGCGGGGAGAACCAGCAGTGGCGGCAGGTGAACGTGGCCGCGGCGCCGAACGCCACGGATACGCCCGACTTCGTGCTGCAGAACCGGAACAGCGGGATGTGCCTCGACGTGGAGAACCGCTCCACCTCGGCCGGCGCGCACCTGGTCCAGCAGCCGTGCGACTTCACCGGCGGCAAGCCGAGCCAGCGCTGGTACATGCACAAGCTCGCCGACAAGGGCCTGCTGACCGGCAAGGGCTACCGCTGGGTGTTCAACCGCAACAGCGGGCTGGTGATCGACATCGGCAACGCCTCGACGGCGAACGGAACGCTGGCCATCCAGTACTTCCAGAAGGGTCTGGGCAGCGCCGACAACCAGATGTTCAACTTCGGGTTCGGCGGCGTCGGCTGAGTGGTGTTCGACGCTGATCTGGACGCGACGCGCGTATGTCCGGAAGGGTTGGCGCCGTGACCGAGGTGGATTGGACCCAACGGGGCCCGCTGGTGGACAAGTGGCCGATCGCGTACGCGAGCGAGGCCGACCAGCGGGCCTACGGCCGGCAGACCCGGCGGCGGGTGTCCCGCCGGAGCTTGGCCGAGCTGGTGCCCGGAGAGCAGGACGCGGTGAGCATCCTGCGCGGCCAGGAGGCGAACCGGATCGCGGAGCTGATCCCGCTGCGCTACGCCAGGATGCTGGTGTCCCCGTTCACCTTCTATCGGGGCGCGGCCGCGGTGATGGCCGCCGATCTGGGTGGCGGCCCGCGGAGCGACCTGTTCGTCCAGCTGTGCGGGGACGCCCATCTGGACAACTTCGGCCTGTTCGCCTCGCCCGAACGCCGGCTGATGTTCGACCTGAACGACTTCGACGAGACCTACCCCGGTCCGTTCGAGTGGGACGTGAAGCGGCTGGCGGCCAGCTTCGACATCGCGATGCGCCAGGCCGGGTTCGGTCCGGCCGAGCGGGAGCCGGTGGTGCTGGCCGCGGCCTCGGCGTACCGGAGGAGGATGCGCCGCTACGCCGGCCGGACGAGCCGGGAGGTGTTCTACTCCCACATCGACATCGATGCGGTGCTGGCCAGCCGGCCCGAGGGCGCGACGAAGGAGGAGTTCGCCGCCGCCAGCAAGACGGTGGCGAAGGCGCGCAGCCGCGACACCATGCAGGCGGTCCGCAAGCTCACCGAGACGGTGGACGGGCGGCCCCGATTCGTCAGCCAGCCACCGGTGCTGGTGCCGCTCGCCGAGCTGATGCCGACCGCGGACCAGAACGAGCTGATGGCCTGGATCGCGATGCTGCTCGCCGGCTACGCCCAGACCCTTTCCGCGGACCGCCGCCGGCTGCTGCAGCAGTATCACCTGGTCGAGGTCGCCCGGCGGGTCGTCGGGGTCGGCAGCGTCGGCACGGCCGCCTGGGTGGTGCTGCTGACCGGGGCGAACGACGCCGACGCGGTGATCCTGCAGGCGAAGGAGGCCCAGGAATCGGTGCTGGCGCCCTATCTGGCGGGCCCGCGGATCAGCCACCAGGGGCAGCGGGTGGTCGAGGGGCAGCGGCTGATGCAGGCGTTCGGCGACCCGATGCTGGGCTGGCGGGAGGCCGTCACGCTGGGCGGGACCCGGCGCGACTACTACCTGCGTCAGTTCCGGGACTGGAAGGGCTCCTTCGACAGCCAGGAGATGACGGTCCGCCAGCTGACCTTCTATGCCCGGGCCTGCGGGCAGACCCTGGCCCGGGCCCATGCCCGTTCCGGCGACCGGATGGCGATCGCCGCCTATCTCGGCGGCGGCGACGCGTTCGACCGGGCGATCCTCGCGTTTGCGACCGCGTACGCGGACAAGAACGAGGCCGACTACGCCGCCCTGCGCGCCGCCGCCGACTCGGGCGCGATCACCGTCGCCCCCGAACCCTGACCCTCTCCCGCCCCTCCCGCTCCGGAAACTGTGCAGCTGTTGCACTCGCGCCCGGCGTGTCGCTGCAGGAACTGCACAGTTTCGCGGGCGCGAGTGCGGGCGCCGGCGAGGGGAGGGGCCGGCCGCGGGCGAGGCGGATGGGGACAGGGCGTGTGGACGGGGGTCAGGGGGCGGCGGGATCGGGCTCGGATCCGGTGGTGGGCGGGGCGACGTCCTTGCGATGCCGCCGGGTGGAGCCGATGAGGGCCTCGGCCCAGGCGGCGTTCGGGTCGGGATCGACCAGCACGGCCTTCGCCAGCAGCGTCAGCGGGATCGCCAGGATCGCTCCGAGCGGGCCCAGCACCCAGCCCCAGAAGACCAGCGAGATCAGCGTCACGGTCACCGAGACACCGACCGCGTCGCCGATGAAATAGGGCTGGATCAGCGAGGTGAACAGCGAGTTCAGCAGAACGTACGCGATCACGACGAAGATCATCAGCCGCCAGTCCCCGCCCAGCAGGGCCAGCAGCGCCGGCGGGACCAGCCCGATCACGAAGCCGACGTACGGGATGAAGTTGCAGACCGCCGCGAGCAGCCCCCACAGCAGCGCAAGCGGGATGTCCAGCCAGACCAGCAACAGCGTGTTCGCGGTGCCGGTGATCAGGCCGAAGATGGCGGTCACGGCGAGGAACCGGCGGGTGTTGCGGGCGAACCCGTGCAGCGCCGCCGCCGTTCGCGGTTTGAGCCGGGCCAGCTCCACCAGCCGGGGGCCGGCGCTGGTCGCCTCCACCGAGAGGAAGATCAGCAGGCTGAACAGGAACACCGAGGTCGCGATCAGGCTGCTCAGCCGGCTGACCAGGGTCGCCAGCGGGCCGCTCAGCCGGCGCAGGTCGAAGTTGCCGAGGGTGGACCGGATCTCGTCCCGGCCGAAGCCGAGCCCGGACAGCCGCTCGGCGGTCCGGGCGAACAACTGATCGGCGTTCGCCGCATAGCCGGGCAGGATCGCGGCCAGCCGGGTCAGTGAGAGCGCGATGATCGCCACGACGGCGATCAGTACGCCGAAGACCACCAGCACGAACGCGATCAGGGAGAGGATCTCCGGCACCCGCTTGCGGCGGAGCCAGGCATGCACGGGCTGGAACAAGATGACCAGCACCAGGGCCAGCATCACCGGTGCGACGAGCCAGCCGACCTGACGCAGCGTGAGCGTCACGATCCCGCCGGCGGCCACCGCGAGCAGGATGATCAGGGCGCGGGGGATCGGGCGTCGGCTGTCGGTCATCGGTCGCTTTCGGGGTCGGGACGGTCCGTCGGGACGGCCGGGCGTGCTGTGGCAGGCGGCAGCACCCGGTCGAGCCGAAGTCGCTGCCACGCGGTGACGATCGGAATCGTCTCACCCCCGGCCCAGCGGTCGAGCTGATCGGTGCGATGCGGACTCGAGGACCGTGCGGACGATCCCAGCGGGACCACCCAGCGGCTGCGGTCCCGATCGGTCAGGTCCCACAGATAGCGCGCGACCGGACCGAACGTGCACGCGTCGGTGACGCCCGGCTGGCTGCGCGCGGCGAGCACGCAGCCGTAGTCGCCGGACAGCGCTGCGGCGGGCACCTCCGGGGCGCCCGGCCGTCCGGCCAGTGGGTGCAGCGGGCGGTAGCGGTGGGTGTCGCCCCAGGCGGTCGGCGGTGCGCCGGCGACCTGGTCGAGGGCCAGCGCGGTCCCGGACCGTACGTCCAGCCGGAGCCGGTCGGCCGCTCCCGCGAGCCGCTCCCAGGCGGCGCCGGCCCGGGCCACGGGCTCGACCCAGCGCGCGAACAGGTCGGGCAACCCGGACGCGGCGGTCAACGGCGCCAGCGCCGGCTGGTCCAGCAGCCAGCGGACGAAGGCCGAGCGCCACGCCGCGAACAGCGCTGCCTCGGAACTGGCCGCGTCGGCCCGGCCGTCCCAGCCCAGCAGCCGGTCGCGGACCTCCGCCGCGGCCGGACCGAGCCGGGCGGCCAGGGACGGGTCGCTCAGCAACATACGGAGCGTGCCCGCTGCTGGCTGGTCGGTGTCGAGCGAGACCGCGGCGAGCCCAGCGGCGTCGAACGCGGCGCCACGTTCGACCAGATAGCGGATCCGGGCGGCGCGCTGGGGCGCGGCGTAGTCGTAGCCCAGGCCGGCGCCACTCGCGGCGTCGTTGCCGTTGACCACGAGTTCCCCGTCCCGGCCACCGGGCCGGCCGTAGTCACCCGTCCAGGTCGCGGCCGGGTCGGCGCCGTCGGCGGGCAGCACCCGGTTGGCCGGGCTGCGCTCGGGGACCAGACCGACCACCTGCTCGCGCAGCCGGCCGGTCGCGTCCGCGATGACCAAGGCGTTCACCGGCTCGACCCACCCGGTCATCGCGGCGGTTACGTCGTCGACGTCACGCGCGTGCAGCAGCGGCAGCAGGGCCCCGAAACCGAGACTCGAGGTCACCCGGGACGGCGTCCGCAGGCTGTAGCAGCGGCCGTCAGCCAGCTCCAGCACCACCGGGCCGCGTGCGGTCTCGACCGCCTCGACCCGGACCGCCTCGCCGTCGCGAACCTCGATCCGCTCGAACCGGCGCTCGACCGGCTCGCGTCCCCGCGGACCGGCGACCCACGGCCCGGTCTCGGGGTCGGACCCGAGCCGTTCCAGATAGAGGTCCTGGTAGTCGGCCATCGCATTCGTGGTGGCCCAGGCGACGGCGCCGGCGTGCCCGAAGTGGGCGATGCCGGGCACACCGGGGAAGGCCAGGCCGACCACGTCGAACGCGGGGCAGGCGAGCCGGACCTGTTGATAGGCGTTCGGCGCCTCCAGATAGCGGTGCGGGTCGCCGGCGACCAGGGGGAGCCCGGTCGGGGAGCGCGGCCCGGTCACCGCGTACGCGTTGCTGCCGCCCTCGGGCCCGCCGTCGACGTCGAACAGGTCGATGAACTCCGCGCCGAGGGTGGCCGCGACGTGCGCCCGCCACAACTTGTACTGGCAGGTGCCGAACAGGATGTGGATCCCCGCGAACACCGCCAGCGGGCTCCACGACGACCAGCGCCCCGGCGTCGCGCCGAGGGCTGCGAACTCGGCGGAGTCCGCGGCACCGAGCGGGAGGGCGTCGTTGACCCCTTCGACGTACGCGGCGCACCAGGATCGGGTCCGGGCGTCCAGCCGGTCGTACGCCCGCCGCGCGGTGTCGACGATCCGGGCCCGGCGGGCGAAGACGTCCCACTCCACCGCGGCCGAGCCGAGCAGCGCCGCGGTCCGGCCCTCGGCCCGCAGCCGGCCGTACTCCAGCTGCCAGGCCCGCTCGTACGCGGCTTCCCAGCCCTGGACGTACGCCAGGTCGTCGACGGTGTCGGCCCATAGGTGCGGTACGCCGAAGTCGTCCCGGAAGATCGTGCCGCGGCCGGGCGGTCGCGGGTCGGGGGCGGTGGGCACGGGGGCCAGTCTGGCCGATCCGCTGCCGCGGTCGGCGGCTACCGAGGCGGATCGCGGCGAAAAGCCGGGCTGGCCGGCCGGTCGGACTCGCTAGAGTTGGCCAGCGTGTCCCAGGCCCGACTGAGCAACGCGCAGACCCGTGCGGTCACGGAGCTGCTCCGGATCGCGCCGGTGGTCGACCGGCTCGGTCGGCTGTTCGAGAAGGCCGGGCACGAGCTCTACCTGGTCGGTGGCAGCGTCCGGGACGCGTTGCTGGGCCAGCTCGGACACGACCTCGACCTCACCACCTCGGCCCGGCCGGACGAGATCGAGCGGCTGCTGCGATCGTTCAGCCGCTCGGTCTGGACGATCGGCAAGGCGTTCGGCACGATCGGCTGCAAGGTCGACGAGGGTGGGGCCAGCTGGGTGATCGAGGTGACCACCTATCGCGCTGACGCCTATGAGGCGGAGAGTCGCAAGCCGATCGTCGAGTTCGGCGACACTCTCGAGGGCGACCTGATCCGGCGCGACTTCACCGTGAACGCGATGGCGGTCTCGATTCCCGGCAAGCGGTTCAGCGACCCGTACGGCGGTCTGCGCGACCTGTCCGAGGGGGTGCTGCGGACGCCGGCCCCGCCGGAGGTGTCGTTCAGCGACGATCCGCTGCGGATGATGCGCGCCGCGCGGTTCACCTCGAGCCTCGGCTTCCGTCCGGCGGCGGACGTGATCGCGGCGATGACGGCGATGGCGGACCGGATCTCGATCGTGTCCGCCGAACGGGTCCGCGACGAGTTGTCGAAGCTGCTGCTGAGCGACCGGCCGCGGGCCGGGCTGGCACTGCTGGTGCTCACCGGGCTGGCCGACCGGGTGCTGCCGGAGCTGCCCGCGCTCCGGCTGGAGCGGGACGAGCACCACCGGCACAAGGACGTCTTCGAGCACTCGCTGACCGTGTTGGAGCAGGCCATCGACCTGGAACGGGAACGGTTCGGCGAGCCGGACCTGGTGCTCCGGCTCGCGGCGCTGCTGCACGACATCGGCAAGCCGGACACGCGCCGGTTCGAGGCCGGCGGCAAGGTGACCTTCCATCACCACGACGTGGTCGGCGCGAAGCTCGCCCGCAAACGGCTGACTGCGCTGCGGTTCCCGAGCGAGGTGGTCAAGGACGTGGCCACGTTGGTCGAGCTGCACCTGCGCTTCCATGGCTACGGCGACGGGCAGTGGACCGACTCCGCCGTCCGCCGGTACGTCCGCGACGCCGGCGACCAGCTGCCGCGGCTGCACATCCTCACCCGCGCCGACTGCACCACCCGGAACCAGGCGAAGGCGGCCCGGTTGCGGGCGGCGTACGACGACCTGGAGGAGCGGATCGACGTGCTGGCGGAGCAGGAGGAGCTGGCCGCGATCCGGCCCGACCTGGACGGCCAGCAGATCATGGCGATCCTCGGCATCGGCCCCGGCCCGCAGGTCGGCCAAGCCTATCGGATGCTGCTGGAGCACCGGCTCGAACACGGACCGGCGAGCGAGGACCAGGCCCGCGAGACCCTGCTCGCCTGGTGGGCGGCCCGGTCCTCCTGAACCTCACGTCCTGATCCTCACGTGCGCTCGGTGGCGGTGACCTCCGGCTCGATGCCCGCTTCGACCGGGGTGGCGTTGCGCCAGGTGCCGAGGATCGAGCCGACGATGATCAGCGGGAAGCCGAGGATCAGCCCCAGGGTGATCGGCTCGTTCAGCACCAGGGCACCGAGCAGCACGGCGACGGCCGGGTTGACGTAGGTGATCAGGGTCATCCGGGCCGGTCCGGCCTCGGCGATCAGGGCGAACATCACCATGAACGCCCCGGCGGTGCAGACCACCGCGAGCACCACCACCGAGCCGATCGCGGCGGCGCTGACGGTCGCCGGCCGTAGCCAGATCGCGAACGGCAGGTAGACGACCGCGGCCAGCACGAGCGATGAGGTGATCACCCCGATCGAGGGCAGGTCGGCCAGCTTGCGGCTGACGATGATGGGACCGATCGCATAGCCGACGACGACGCCGAGCACCTGCAGCATCGCCACCAGGTCGTCGAACCGCAGGTCCAGACCGACCAGCAGCCCGACCCCGACCAGGCCGATCACCAGTCCGGCGACCCGGCGCGTGCCGAGATGGTCCTGGCCGGTGGCGGTCAGGATGATCGCGGCGACGATCGGCACCATGGCGATCAGCAGACCGGTGGTGGAGCTGTTCAGCCGGGTCTCGGCGTGACCGAGCAGGATCCACGGACCGACGATCTCGACCCCGGTATAGAGCAGCAGCCAGCGCCAGCGGCCGAACACCGGTCGGAGCGATTTTGCCCGCAGCGCGAACGGCAGCAGGATCAGCGCGCCCAGCAGGGTCCGGCCGCCCGCGACCACCACCGGGTCGAGCTCGGTGACCGCAATCCGGATGAAGAGATAGGGAACGCCCCAGAACACCCCCAGGGTGCCGAACAGCAGCCAGCCACGTCTCGTCACCGGCCACACGGTACGCCGTGCCGCCGACAGTTTTCGCCGGCCCTGGACCCCGAAAAGTGGGCGCCACTCGCAGCTCTGAAGCGATTCAGAGTGCGGTGTCGGCACACTTTCCGGGGGCCGGGAGTGCCAACCGCCGAGGAACCCGGTGAACACGACGCTAGCGGGAGCGCCGGCTCCGGCGGCGGGCGACGCCGGCCGAGGTGAGGGCAGACAGCAGCAGCGCGACGGCGATCACCGGCCAGACCCAGGTAGGTACGCGGGTGCGGGCTGCCGAGCCGTCCCCCACCGACGAACCGCTGCCGGTTCCACTCGAGGCGCCGGCTGACGGCCCGGTCGACGGGCCGGCGGAGGAGCCGCCGGGAGCGCTGGCGGTGAACGTGAACGTGCCGGTGATGGGGTGACCGTCGGCGGAGGTGACCCGCCACTGCACGGTGTAGTCGCCTGCCGGCGAGCCGGCCCTGATCGGCTGGCCGACGGTCTCGTCGACGAGCCGGGCGGGTCCGTCGCCGACCGCCCCGGCCGGGCCGGTGACGACGATCTCGGTGCCCATCGCGATCGCCGGCTCGTCGAATGTCAGCACCACCTCGGCAGGTACCGCGGCGACCGTGGACCGGTCCGCCGGCGAGGTCGAGCGCAGCGTGTTGTGGGCCGAGGCCGGGCTCGCCGCCGCCAGCCAGCCGCCGAGGGCGACCAGCAGGGCGACGGCGAGCAGACCGGCGCGGCGGACGTACGTCCTCACGCGGTTCCCCGCGGTCCGCCGGACCCGGCCCGGCGACGGCTGCTGACGGCGACGACCAGCGCGGCGGCACCGAGGAGCAGCCCGGCGCCGCCCAGCACCCGCGCGGCCGGGTCGCCACCGGATCCGGCGTCGGCCGCAGACCCGTGATCCGACTCGACCGGGGACGCCGATGCCGAGGCGGGCGTACCCGGGTCGTGGTGATCGTCCGCGGCGGCCGCCGCCACCTCGAAGGTCGGGGCCGGGCGCTCCGGCTCGTCGCCGGAGGCCGGTGTCGGCTGGTCCCAGCGGACCACCTTCCCGTCGGAGTAGGTCTGGGCGACCGGGACGACGATCGTGCCCGGGTCGGGCAGCGGCCCGACCGACAGCTCGAACTCGCCGAACTCGCCGGGCCCGATCCGAGTTCGGTTCGCCGCGGTCCAGGTGACCGTCCGGACCGCCTTGGTGATGGTCGTCCCCTCGTAGTCGACCGGCTTGGGCAACGTCTCCTTCGGTGCGGAGACCGACCA
Organism: Microlunatus ginsengisoli; assembly: GCF_039537205.1. Classification (NCBI taxonomy): domain Bacteria; kingdom Bacillati; phylum Actinomycetota; class Actinomycetes; order Propionibacteriales; family Propionibacteriaceae; genus Microlunatus; species Microlunatus ginsengisoli. Next base: position 116,610 of record NZ_BAABAB010000017.1, read on the forward strand.
GCCGGGCACCGGCTTGCTGCTGACGTACAGGAACGGGGTCTCGGTCGGCAGCGTGACCGCGACGGCGACGGTGCCGGCGGTGTCGGACTCGTTGGGGACGCGGAAGGTGAGCACGCTGAAGCCGCCGGCGACGGCGTCGTCGGCCTCGACATGGACGTGCGCGCCGGCCGGCGTCGCCGCGGCGAGCAGCAGGCCGCCGGCCAGCAGGACGGCGGCCGCGGTCCGGGCCGCCGGCCGGACGCGGGGTGATGCAGACATGGTGATTCCTTCGGGGAGAGATCGGACGGGCGGTGCTGACGCGGAGTCCGCCCGACCTCACCGAGGCCAGGTCAGGCGGACCAGGCGTGCGCCGGCGGTCCGCGCGGTTCGGCGGCCTCCGCCACGTGGGTCGACCGGAGGACCGGGCCGGGCACCGCTCGGCCCGGCCTGGGTCGGCGGACTCGCACCGTCGGCGCGGCGCCAGCCGCCCGGACGGCGCGTTCGCACAGGTCCCACACCAGCCGCTCGCCGCGGGCCAGCAGCCAGGCGGTGGCCAGGGTCGCGATGCCGTGGGCCAGCAGCATCCCCAGGTCCGGTCCGGCCGCCGCGACCTGGCCGCCGGTGAGGCAGCCGGTCATCGCGGCCGCGTGGCCGCCGGCCATGCCGCCGGGGCAGCCGCCCGGCATCGAGATCGCGTCGAAGACCAGGTGCAGCAGCGCCTGCTCGATCGCGAGCGCGACGACGAGCCGGCCGAGCCGGCAGCGTCGCGCGGTCAGTGTGGTCGCGACCAGGCCGACCAGAAAGCCGGTGACGAGCAGCACGGCGAGCGACGGCAGCCGGCCACCGGCGGCCACGTGGGCACCGGTGGCCAGCAGCATGGACGCACCGCCGAGCGCGCCGATCCGGGCCAGCCGCCGCGGCCCGGCCAGCGGGCTTGGCCGGCCCGGCACCAGTCGGTGTCCGATCCTGACGGCCCGGGCGCGGTCAGGACCCATCGGAACCACCGGTGTCGCGGCGGTGCATGGCGGCGAGTCTCTCGTTGTAGCTCTTCAGTTCGGCGTCGCCGTCGCGGTCGGCCTGCCGATCCCGCCGGCGGCTCTCCCGCTGATCGCTGGAGAACCAGACCACCAGCAGCGCGATCGCGAGCACGAACGACGGCAGGTCGCCGGCACCCCAGGCGATCCCGCCGCCCTTCTGCTGGTCCGCCACCAACGCCGCGTCGTCGGTGTACCCCAGCGCATGCCACCAGTCCGGCGCGAGCAGCGCGCCCGAGCTCATCAAGGTGATCCCGAAGATCGCGTGGAACCCCATCGCCATCAGCAGCAGCACGAGCCGGAAGGCGTACGGCGGCCGGGCCGGACCCGGGTCGGTGCCGATCAGCGACCAGATGAACAGATAGCCGACCAGCAGGAAGTGGGCGGTCATCAGCACGTGGCCGCCGTGGGTGAACATCGCCAGCGAGAACAGGAAGCTGTAGTAGAACGCGATCAGGCTGACGATGAAGAACGCCTCGCTGAACAGCGGGTGGCCGAGCACCCGCAGCACCCGGGAGTGGACGATCCGGAGCAGGGTCTCGCGCGGGCCGAGGCTGGCGTCGGTCCGGCTGCGGAGCGCCCGCAGCGCCAGCGTGATCGGTGCGCCGATCACCCAGAAGAAGGGCACCACGATCATCAGCAGCATGTGCTGCAGCATGTGGGTGCTGAAGTGCAGCCGTCCGTACACCCCGATGCCGCCGCTGGTCACCGCGACCAGCACCAGGCACCCCACCAGCCAGGACGCCGTGCGCGGCTTGGACCAGGCGTCGCCGCGGCGCCACAACCGGATCGCCCCGGCGAGGTAGCAGCCGGCGAACACCACGGCCACCGTCAGCCAGAGCAGATCGGGATAGAACTCGGTGAAGTACGTCCAGGTGGTCAGCGGCGGCGGCGCGGGGTAGCCGAGCAGCGAGGAGACCGGGTCCAGCGGCTCGTCGGGGACCGGCGGCGCCGACTGCGCCAGGGCCACCGCGAGCCCCATGGTGCCGCCCATCACGATCAGCTCGACGGTCGCCAGACGAGCGAACCAGTGCCCCTCGTGCTCGATCCGGCCGCCCTCCGAGCGGGCCCGATCCAATCGCTTGAGGGTGAAGCGCCGGTGCGCGAGCCCGGCCAGACCGAGGGCGCCGAGCGCCAGCGCCTTGCCGACGATCAGCAGGCCGTACGGCGTTGCCAGGCCGGCGATCGACCCGAGCCGCAGCGCGGCGTTCACGATCCCGGACAGCGCGACGGTCAGGAAGCACCAGCCGGCCAGCGTCGAATAGCGCCTCGCCGCGGTCGGCAGCTGATCGCCGAGCCGGCCGGCGACGAGCAGCAACGCGGCCAGTCCGCCGGCCCACAGACACACGCCGACCAGGTGGAACGCCAGGCTGTCCACCGCGTTCATGTGGTCCCGCGCGCCGGCGGCATGCCCGGTCAGGGCGAGGGGCAGCAGCGCGATCACGGAGAACACCGCGGCCCAGGCGAGCGTGGTCAGCCGGGTCGCCAGGATCGCCAGGTTGGCGGTGACGATCACGGCCAGCAGGCTCGCGCCGAGCTCGCGCCCGAGGTCGATCTGGCCGACGAAGGAGACCACGACGGAGGCGAAGCCGGGGGTGCCGACGGGAAAGCCGGACACGTCGGCGGCGGTGAGCACGATGGTGACGATCGCGGCGAGGCCCCAGCTCACCGATGCGGCGATGGCCGCCCTGGCCAGCGGCCGCCGGGCGCCACCGAGGCTGTCCGGGTCGGTACTCGGCCGGGCGCTGACGATCCAGGTCGCGGTGATCAGGAAGCCGACCGTCGCGGCCGCGGCGACGTCTCGGACGGTCTTGGCGATCGGCAGGCCGTAGCGGACCAGGGCACCGGAGTCGAAGGGACCCTCGTCCGGGGACAGCCCGCCGGTGAGCCCGAGGGCCAGCAGGGAGACCGCGATGCCCGCGGCGAGGGCCACCCCGGCGACGAGCAGTGCTTCGCGCCGGGAGGTCGCGGGCCCGCGCGTCATCGTCCCCGGAGCCGCCGGGGCCTGGTCGGCCCGCATGCCGACAGTCTAAGGACCCGCGAACGCCGGGTCGGGCCGTCGGCTCGAGCCGGCCCAGGACGGCCCCGAACCGCGCCACCCCTGATTTCGTCCCTGCAGCGCGTGCCGGGGCCGCCGAATCGCCCTGCGGGGCGGCACTGGGGGGACGATTTCAGGGAAACCGTCCTTGCCAACGGGCCGCGGTGAACTGCCCCAGACTGGGATCCGAGTTGGCGCGGGCAAGCCGGCGCGAGCTAGCGGGTTCCGGGTGAAGGGTCAGCCGGCGGAGCGCATGGACTCGGTGCCGGCGTCCATCTCGAGCCCGCGGCTGACCAGGGTGAACCAGACGCCGACCAGCAGGTAGCAGCCGGCCATCGCGGCGAGCACCAAGACGGACTTGCCGTTGGTCGGCACGATCAGCGCGGCGATGCCGGCGGCGGCGACCAGCACGACGTTGAAGATCATGTCGTAGATGACGAACACCCGGCCCTTGAAGTCGTCGTCGACGTGCGCTTGGACCAGGGTGTCGACGCAGATCTTGACGCACTGGGCAGTCAGCCCGAGCAGGAACGCGGCGACCATCAGCCAGACCTTGGTATAGATCGCTCCTGGTACCAGCTGGAACAGCGCCGAGCCGAACAGGCAGCTGATGACCCAGGCCCGGACCCCGATCCGGGCCGTCATCGGCGGGGTCACCACCGCGGCGAGGACGAAACCCGCCCCGGTGAAGCCGACCAGCAGACCGAGATCGGCGATGGCGGGTTCGACCTCGGTGACCGGGTGGAAGTAGTTGCGATAGACCAGGATCGTGGCGACGGTGACTACGCCGTAGACGATCCGCTGGGCGCCGATCGTGAGCAGGCCGAGACCGGCCGGCCGCCGCTCGACCAGGTGCCGGACGGCGGCGACCAGGCCATGCACGACGTCGCCGGCCGAGGTGGGTTCGAGCTCGTCCGGGCCGAGCCGACGGCGCGGGATTCGCAGCGACAGCGTCGCGCTGACCGCGAAGCCCAGCGCGGCGACAGCGAAGACCGCGGCGTTGGCGACGTAGTCGGGCAGGTGCGCACCGAGCAGCAGCCGGAGCGACGTGCCGATCGCGGCCCCGACCAGCGCACCGGCCGGCCCGATGGTCGGCACGACCGAGTTGGCGACCATGTACTCGCCACGCTCGATGGTGTGCGGCAGCGCGGCGGAGAGCCCGGCGAGCAGGAAGCGGTTGAGGCTCATCGCGAGCAACACGCCGCCGTAGAACACGGCCTCGACCGGACCGGTCCGCAGTCCGGTGGCGACCAGCGCGGCCAGGGCGAGGGCCAGCACCGCCCGTGAGGTGTCCACCACGAGGATGACCTGGCGGCGCGACCAGCGGTCCAGCACCACGCTGACGAACGGTCCGATCAGCGAGAACGGCAGCAGCGTCACCGCGAGCACGGCGGCCACCGAGGCCGCGTCCGGCTGGCGCTCCGGCGAGAAGAGGACGTACGAGGCCAGCGCGATCTGCAGCACACCGTCGCTGGTCTGGGTCGCGACCCGGATGGCCATCAGCCGGCGGAAGTACCGGTGCCGCCACAGCTGGCGCAGCGCCGGTAGGAATCCGGCGGCGCGCGGTGCGGAGTGGTCGTCGCCGGCCGGAGCCGGCGACGCACTCGTCGCGGGAGGGGCCCCGTCCTCGGAGTCCCTCCGCGGTCCGACCATCTCAGCCCTTGGGGTACTTCTTCAGGTACGTGTCGACCGTGTCGGTCCTCAGCGCCTTGGCGAGCTCGGCCAGCTTGGTCTTGTCGACCACGTCGACGTCTTGGCCGTTGACCGTCTCGAACCCGGCCAGCGGTGCCTGCAGCAGCTCGATGTCGCTCGCGTCCAGCCGCAGCGACAGGGCGGTGTTGCGGATGTCGGCGTCGGTCAGCGTCTGGTCGACGGTGATGTTCTTCGCCACGTTGCTCAAGAAGGCGGTGAACTTCACCGGGTCGGCCACGTTGTCGACGCTCAGACCCTTGGCCACGATGGCCTTGATCACGTTCCGCTGGTTGGCGGCGCGGTCCAGGTCGCCGCCCGGCAGGGCGTGCCGCTCGCGGACGAACCAGAGCGCCTTCTGGCCCGAGATGGTGATGTTGCCCTTGGGATAGCTGTAGCCGTGCGAGGTGAACGCCGTCTTGTTCTTCACCGTCACGCCGCCGAGATCCTTGGTCAAGGCGATGAACCCCTGGAAGTCGATCAGCACGACGTGGTCCATCTTGTAGCCGAGCAGATTCTGCAGCGTCTCCACGGTGAGCTTGGCGCCGCCGAAGGAGTAGGCGGCATTGATCTTGTTCATGCCGTAGCCGGGGATGTCGACGTACATGTCCCGCGGGAAGGAGACGATGGTCGCCTTGTCCCGGTTCTTGTCCAGGTGGACGACCATGATCGAGTCGCTGCGGCCGTCGCCGGGGTCGGTGTTGCGGCTGTCGGAGCCCAGCAGCACGTAGTCGAGCGTGCCGGTCTCGGTCACCGTCGGCTGGCCGGTGGTGGTGCCGCCGGTTCCGTCGGTCGGCAGCGTGTCGGCCCGCTGGATGTTCTGGCTGACGCTGCGATTGATCGTGTACGCGTAGATCGCGCCGGCGCTCGCGGTCCCGACCAGCAGGACGGCGAGCGCGATCAGGACGACCTTGAGGCCTCGGCGCTTCTTCGGCGACGGCTCGGGCGAGCCACCGGGCGCAGGCTTGACGGGACTGTCAACGGCGGACAAAGTGTGAGATTCCTTCGGTCGGATGTCCGATCAAGTGTATGGGGTCGGCCCCGACGGAATCCAAACGACCGAGTATACCCTTCGTCACATGAGTCGTGCGGAGGAGGCGGCGCGGCGCGCCGAGCTCGCGGCCAACGCCCAGCGCGGCGAGGCGGCGAAGGCGCAGGTGCTGATCGACCAGTTCGTGGCGGACGCGCGCTCGGCCGGGCTCATTCCGGAGCCGCTGCAGGCCACCCTGTTCGACGGCGCGACGGTGAAGACCGACAAGTCCGGCTGGTACGTCCGCCGCAACAAGTCGCTCGCCGTCGGCGAGGACGGGTCGTTCTTCGTGCTGACCGTGCCCGGCGGCTGGAAGGAGCGCCTCCGCGGCGTCCGGCTGCAGCCCAGCCCGCCGCCGCTGGAGATCGGCAAGGGTGGCCGCGACGGCGAGTCCGGCCCGCTCGCCGACTTCCTGCGCTGGACCCTCGAGCGCAAGGGCCGGGTGGACTAGGCCTCCCCGGCGCGCGTACGTGAGCCGGGAGACACGGCCCTCAGATCTCCTCGGTCGCGGTGGCGGTCTTCTTCACCTTCAGGAAGCTCATGTAGGCGTCGATCACCTCGCCCGGCTCGCCGCGCATCATCAGCTCGCCCTTGTTCAGCCAGATCGCCTCGTTGCACATCTCCTGGATGCTGTTCAGGCCGTGACTGACCAGGAACATGGCCCGCGCGCTGTCGCGCAGCTCGGCCATCTTGGCGTTCGCCTTCTCCCGGAACTTCGCGTCGCCGGTGGACAGGGCCTCGTCGATCATCAAGATGTCGGGCTTCATGTGCACGGCCACCGAGAACGCCACCCGGGCCGACATGCCCGAGCTGTACGTCCGCATCGGCATGTCGATGAACTCGCCCAGCTCGGTCCACTCGGCGACCTCGTCGGCCCGCTCCTCGACCTCGACCCGGGTCAGCCCGGTGGCCAGCCCGCCGAGGATGATGTTCTCCCGGCCCGACAGGTTCGGGTTGAAACCGACGCCGAGGGCGAGCAGGGTGCTCGCCTTGCCCCAGACCTCGATCGAGCCCTTGGTCGGCGGCAGGATGCCGGCCATCGCCCGCATCAGGGTGGACTTGCCGGCGCCGTTGGAGCCCATGATCCCCATCGAGACGCCGTTGGCGACCTCGAAGCTGACGCCCTTGATGGCCTCGACCTCGAACACGCCGCGCTCGCCGCGGCCGAACCGCATCAGGGCCGATTTCAGCGTGGGCTTGCGCTCGAAGGTGGTCTTGTACGTGATGTGCAGGTCGTCGACCTTGACCGCGAGCGAGCTGGTGCCCGGCGCAGACTTATTGGATTCGGACAGCGAACTCACGCTCCCTCGAGATGAAGTACCAGAAGCCGACGATCACCGCACCGATGGCCCACGCGGCCGCCGCGATCCACATCCAGGGGGGCGGGACCCGGTGCTCCTGGAGCAGCATCGAGTAGCCCGACAGGTAGGAGTAGAGCGGATTGGCCTTGATGATCAGCTGCAGGGTGTGGTTGAAGTGGCTGATCATCTCCGGCAACCACAGCACCGGCGCGAGATACATCCAGAGCCGGACGAAGTAGGGCAGGAACTGCGAGGTGTCGCGGAAGTAGACCTGCAACGCGGCGAAGAACGCGGCCAGCCCCATGCTGAACAGCACCATCATGGCCAAGAAGTAGAGCGCGCCGAGCATCATCGGGTGCCAGCTGGTGAGCTTGGCCAGCAGCAGGTGCAGCACCAGATAGACCGGAATGGTCGGCAGGAACCGGAAGAACGCCGTCCGCACCGTGGACAGCGGGATCAGGAGGCGCGGGAACGCGGTGTTGATCAGCAGCTTGCCCGAGCCCGTGACCGAGGTCGAACCCTGGGTGATCGAGGTCTGGATGATGCCGAAGACGAACAGCGTCGCGGTCAGGTGCAGGAACAGGGTCGGGTCGTGCTGTCCGCGCAGGATGGTGACCAGCAGGTAGTACACGCCCGCGGACAGCAGCGGGTTGATGACCAGCCAGGCCTGCCCGAAGAAGGTCGAGGTGTTCGCGCCGCGCATGGTCGCGCGGCTCATCTCGCTGGCGAACGGCTTGCGGTGCCACAGCTCGCGGAAGTACGGGATCAGCGGCGGCAACCCCGCTTTGTGCGGGGTGTAATGGTGGTAAATGGGCTCGAACTCGGTCTCGGTCTCGTTACCCTCCACCAGTGCCACGGCCATCACCGCCTTCCTCGTCGTCGTGCCTTTTCGCTGTTGAGCAGGGGATAGTCTGCCACGATCGCGCCCGCGGCCGAGCGTGTCGACCGCGCCGCGAGGCGGCCGAAGCGCGCCGAATCGTACGGACCGCCGGCGCCGGTGCGGTCATGGTCCGGTCGGCACCGAATCGCTCGACCGCGCCGGGGAATCGTTTCCCGGGGCCCGTCCCAGGTTGCGCGTCCGGACCAGCACGAACCCGACGATCAGGGCCGCCGTGGCGAAGCCCGATGTGATCAACGGCACCATCAGCCGGCCCTCGCCGCGCAGCCGAGCTTTTGCGGGGTCGGCCGGGTCGTACAGCACGACGACCGTGCTGCCGACCCGGTGCCGCGGCCGGTAGGTCCCGTGCGCTGCGGTGTAGTAGTAGGTCTCGCCGCCGACCTCGTACCTCACCTTGGGCGCCAGGGTCGCGTCCCGCAGGGTCCGGGTGGAGCCCGCCGGCGGCCGGGGGTCCAGCGCCACGACCGTGCCGGTGGCCTGGACGGCATGGTGGACGAAGCGATAGTTCTGCACCGAGAGGTGGCCGAACAGCACCGCCAGCGCCATCAGGTAGACGCAGGCGATGACGCCGAGCAGCCGCGGGAACCTCAGCCAGCGCACAGTTGGAGCATAGGAGGTACGGCGGCCATCCGGAGCCTGCGCCCGTGCGTCCGGAGCGTCACGTCGCTGCTCGAACTGGAGGTCGCTGCCCGCTCTGGTCGGGTTCCAGGTCGCTGCCGCGCTACTCGGGCCCCAGTTCGCTCGGCTTGGGGCGACTTCGCTCACCGTCGCCGGTCTGCGAAGTCGCGGTTCGGTGAGCGAAGTGGTGAGTCGGCGAGCCGAGCCGCGGTCGAGATACGCGAGGGTGCGTCGGGGTGCGCCGAGCGGAGAGTTGGGTGAGCGGGGCCGGGCAGGGTGGCGTCATGGGAGGCTCGGCGAAGATCCTGCCGTCCAGGTGTCGATTCTGCGCCGGCCCGTGCGTAGGAGGAGTGTCCGAGTCCCTCCAGGAGGAGTTGTCCGATGAAATACGTGCTGATGTACACGAGCACCCCCGAGCTGATGGCCGACGTGCCGGCCGAGCGGCAGCAGGAGGTGTACCAGGCCATCTACGGGTGGTTCGGGAAGTACGCCGACTCGTTCGCCGACGGCGGCGCGGAGCTGCAGGAGCCCACCACCGCGACCTCGGTCAAGTCGGCCGCGGCCGACGGGGCGCCGGTGGTCGTGGACGGGCCGTTCTCGGAGGCCAAGGAGAGCATCGGCGGGTTCAGCGTGGTCGACGTCGACGATCTCGACGTCGCGATCGGGATGGCCAAGGAGTGGCCGATGCTGGTGCTGCCGGGCTGCGCGGTGGAGATCCGGCCGATCGTCGACCACTCCGACGACATGCCGATGTGAGCTCGCCCGATGGGGCGCCCCTGCCCGACGGTGTGCCGCCCGACGGCGTGCCCGGCGGTGCCACCGGCGGTGTGCCCGGCGGCGTGACCGACGCGGCCCTGGCCCAGGTGGTCAGGGCCGAGGCCGGTCTGATCGTCGCCTCGATGCACCGCCGCCTCGGCGACTTCGACCTCGCCGAGGAGGCGGTGCAGGAGGCGATCATCACCGCCCTGCGGGTCTGGCGGGCCGAGGGCGTGCCGGCCAACCCGGGCGGCTGGCTGACCGTCACCGCCAGGCGGAAGGCGATCGACCTGCTGCGGACCGGCGCGCGCAACCGCCGGCTGATCGACACCCTGGGCGAGGACCCACTGAGCGCCGCCGGCTCCGGCCCCGACTCGGCCGACGGGCCGGGATTCCCGGGTGGCCCTGACTCGCTCGGCGGCTCCGACGAGCGGGTGCCGATGCTGTTCGCCTGCTGCCACCCCGCGCTCGCGGCCGAGTCGCGGCTCGCGCTCACCCTGCGGGCGGTGGTCGGGATGACCACGCCGCAGCTGGCCCGTGCCTTCCTCGTGCCCGAGCCGACGATGGCTCAGCGGCTGGTCCGGGCGAAGCGCAAGATCACGGCCGCCGGCATCCCGTTCGCGGTGCCCGCCGGCGAGCAGCTGGCCGGCCGGTTGGACGACGTGCTGACCGTGGTCGCGGTGGCCTACAACGCCGGCTATCTCGACCCGGCGGCGACCATGGTGGCCGACGACGCGATCTGGCTGGCCGAGCTGGTCGCCCGGGCGCTGCCCACCGAGCCGGAGGCCTGGGGGCTGCTCGCCCTGCTCACGTTCCTGTCCTCGCGGGCCTCGGCCCGGTTCGGCGCGGACGGCCGGCTGCTCACGCTGGCCGAGCAGGACCGCTCCCGCTGGGACGGGGTGGCGATCGCCCGGGCCGACGGCTATCTGGCCCACGCGGCCGCGATGCGCCGGCGCGGCCGGTTCCAGCTGCAGGCGGCCATCGCCGGCTGCCACGCCTCGGCGGGCACCGCGGCCGACACCGACTGGCTGCAGATCCTGATCCTCTACGACATGCTGCTCGCGCTCGACCCGTCGCCGGTGATCCGGCTCAACCGGGCGATCGCGCTGGCCGAGGTGGACGGCCCGGCGGGGGCGCTGGCCGAGGTCGACGAGCTCGGCGAACGGCTGACCGGCTACCACTTGTTCCACGCCACGCGGGCCGCGTTACTGACTCGGCTGGGCGACTCCGCCGGAGCCCGGGCCGCCAACGAACGAGCCCTCACGCTGACCGGCAACCCGGCCGAGCAGGCGCTGCTGCGCACCCGGCTGCCCGACTGAGCGGCGGCGACGAAGTCAGCCGAGCACCCGGCGGAGATAGCCGTTGTCGAAGGTCCGGCCCGGGTCCAGCCGGTCCCGGACCGCGACGAAGTCGGCGTGCCGCGGATACAGCGCGGCCAACCGGGCCGCGTCCAGGGTGTGCAGCTTGCCCCAGTGCGGCCGGCCCGCGTGCTCGGCGACGATCGACTCGAACGCGGCGAAGTAGCGCTGGTCCGGGCGCTTGTTGAACTGGTGCACGGCGACGTACGCGTTCTCCCGCTCGAAGCCGGTGGACAGCCAGATGTCGTCGGCGGCGGCGACCCGGACCTCGACCGGGAAGGCGACGGTCTCGTCGTGGCCGTCCAGCCAGCCGCGGAGGGCGCCGATCACGTCGGGCAGCGCGGCGCGCGGGACGGCGTACTCGCTCTCGCTGAACCGGACCCGGCGCGGGGAGGTGAAGACCTGGTACGACGGCGCGGTGTAGGTGCGCGCCGACAGCGCGCGGGCGGAGACCTGGTTGATGGTCGGGATCGCGCTCGGCCGCAGCCGGCCGATCTCGTTCACCACCCGGAACAGGCCGTTGGACAGCACCTCGTCGTCGAGCAGGAAGCGCAGCCGGTTCAGCGGCCGGCCGTCCTCGGCCCGGTCGTTGACCTTGGTGAGCACCCTGTCGGTGTGCGGGAACCAGTAGAACTCGGCGTGGTCGTGGGCCTGCACGGTCTCCGGGAACGACTCCAGCGTCTCCGCCAGCCGGCCGGGCCGCTCGATGGCCCGGAGTCGGAACGCCGGCACGCAGCGCAGCGTGACGTCGCTGACCACCCCGAGCGCGCCGATGCCCACCCGGGCCGCGGCGAACACGTCCGGGTGCTGCTCGGCGTCGCAGCGCAGCACGCTGCCGTCGGCGGTGACCAGGGTCAGCGCCGCGACCTGGGTGGCGAGCCCGCCGAGCCGGGCCCCGGTGCCGTGAGTCCCGGTGGCCAGCGCGCCGGTGATCGTCTGCCGGTCGATGTCGCCGAGGTTCTCCAGCGCCAGCCCGAGGGTGGCCAGGGTGGCGTTCAGCTCGGCCAGCCGGGTGCCGCCGCGGACCGTCACCAGCGTCGTGCCGCGACCGGACTCCGGCACGACGGCGGTGATCCCGGTCAGCCGGTCGAGGTCCAGCTGGATCCCGTCGGTCAGCGCGATCGGGGTGAAGCTGTGCCCGGCTCCCACCGGTTTCACGTGAAGCCCGCGCTGGGCGGCGGCGGTGATGGTGGCCGCCAGCTCGTCCACCGTCGCCGGGTGCACCGTGTCGGACGGCTCGCAGCGCTGGTTGCCGGCCCAGTTGCGCCAGCGCGGGTCGCTCATCCGAAGTTCTTCCCCTCACCCCGATACGTCGGCACCGAGGTGACCGAGCCGTCGCCGTCGACCAGGTGCAGCCGGTCGAACCGCTCGCACAGCTCGCCGGCCTTGGCGTGCCGAAACCAGACCCGGTCGCCGAGCCGGAGATCGCGAACGCCCGGACCGCGCAGGGGGGTCTGCACCTCGCCGGCACCCTCGCTGCCGAGCAGGCCGAGACCCGCCGGCCAGACCGGGCGTGGGACCCGGGACCAGCCCGGCGGCCCGGACGCGACATAGCCGCCGGAGTACGCCACGGCGTGCCGGCGGCTCGGCCGGCGGGTCACCGCGGAGACGAAGTACGCCGCCGGGCGCGGGTTGAAGTCGCGGTAGCCGTCGAACAAGGTGGGCGCATACAGCCCGGAGCCCGCGGCCAGCTCGGTCAGCGCCCGGTCGCGACCGGTGATGTGCAGGCTGCCGGTGCCGCCACCGTTCACCAGGGTCAGCGGGGCGATCGCCGACACCGCGTCCACCACGGCGGCACGGCGGTGCGCGAGCTCGGCCGCCGACCGGCGCTTGACCAGCCGTACGGCCGCGGAGCTGTCCGGCAGACCCGCGATCTGGGCGTCGTAGAACATCAGCCCGACCAACGTCACGCCGGGCTCCGCGGCGATGGTCTCGGCGGCGGCCCGCGCCTGCGCCACTGTATGCACGGGCGATCGCCGGACGCCGAGATGGATCGGCCCGAGCCGTAGCGACGCGTCCACGTCGAGACACACCCGGACCGGCACCCGGGCGTGCCGCCGGATCAGCTCGACGTGCTCGGGGCTGTCCACCATCAACACGATCCGGGCGGCGAGCTCGTCGTCCAGCGCGGCGATGGCGCCGACGTCCGCGCTCGGGTAGCCGACCATGACGTCGTCGTGCCCCTGGCCCGCGAGCCAGCCGGCCTCGCGCAGCGCGTACGCCATCAGTCCCGCGAACTCCGGACGGTCGAGCGTGCGGTCCAGGATCACGCGGCAGCGGACGGACTTCGACGCCACCCGGATCGGTACGCCGGCGGCGCGCCGGGCGAGGTCGTCGGTATTGGCCCGCAGGGCCTCCAAGTCCACCACCGCGAACGGCGGTTCGAGATCCGCGGTTGCGGCCTGCAGCCTCGCGATCCCCTGTTCCACGGCGGCAACCCTAGTCGGCCGCGCTCGGCCGGACGCCCCCCGAAGGGTGCTTCACACCTCTGGCTGCCGCCGCACACCCCGGGTGGAGGGTGTGCGGCGGCAGCGGGCGGTGTGAAGCTGTTCCCACGACCCGATGAGATCGGCGGCGTTGCCAGGTCAGAGCCAGCACGTCAGCGGCAGGATGCGAGGAGGCACGAGATGGCGGGTCTGCCCCGGCTGGTTCTCGACGGCATCGCGATGGGGGAGTCGCCGCGTTGGCACGACGGCCGGATCTGGTTCGCCGACTGGATGGCCGGCCGGATCGTGGCCGTCGACGAGGCGAGTGGCGCGGCCGAGGTCGTGGTCGAGCACGCGTCGCTGCCGCTGTGCTTCGACTTCGCCCCGGACGGAACGTTGCTGGTGGTGTCCTCGACCGAGCGGGCGCTGCTGCGGCGGCGGAGCGACGGCCGGCTGGAGCCGCTCGCCGACCTCGCCCCCGAAGGCACCCACCCATGGAACGACATCGTCGTCGACGGCCGCGGGAACGCGTACGTGAACAGCATCGGCTTCGCGTTCCCGGAGGGCGAGTTCGCGCCCGGGTTCGTGGTGTTGGTCCGCCCGGACGGGACCGTGCGGCGGGTGGCCGAGGGGCTGGCCTTCCCGAACGGGATGGCGGTCACGGCCGACAACTCGACCCTGATCGTCGCCGAGTCGTACGCCGACTGCCTGACCGCGTACGACATCGCCGAGGACGGCGGCCTGTCCGGCCGCCGGGTCTGGGCGAGCGTGCCGGGCGACCACCCGGACGGGATCACCCTGGATGCCGACGGCGCGGCCTGGCTCGCCGACGTCGGCAGCGCGCACTGCGTCCGGGTGGCCGAGGGCGGCCAGGTGCTGGCCGACGTACCGCTGGACCGGGGCGCGTTCGCCTGCATCCTCGGCGGTACGTCCGCGCCCACCCTCTACATCACCGCCAACGCCTGGGGCCCGGATCTGACCGCCAGCGGCGGCCAGCTGCTGGCGGTCGGCGCACCCGCGCCGCGGGCCGGCTACCCGGGCTGGTAGCCGGCATTGCGGTCGCGCGGGACGCCTCGACCTCGGTCAGGTCGGCCGCCTCACTGCTGACGCGCTGTACGCCCCGGGCTGTCGCCCCACACCCCTTGTGGAGGGTCCGAGTTGTGGAGGGTGCGGGGCGGCAGCGAGCGGTGTGAAGCGGTTCCGGTACGGCCTGTGTTCGGAGCGGAGTACATCCTGCGCCGCGCGGCGTAGCCTCGAAGGGTGACCACGCAGACCGCGGGTCTGGAGGTGCCGACCCTTTCGGGTTGGCCGGTGGTCGGTTCCCTGCGCGGTCTGCGTTCCGACTATCTGGGCACCATCTCGCGAGCCGATCGCGACATCGGCGGCCTGGCGCGGATCGTGGCCGGTCCGCCCGGCTGGCGGCTGACCATCTACAGCGTCACCGCACCCGATCTGATCGAGGAGGTGCTCGCTAGCCCGGACCGGTTCGGCAAGCACCACCCGGGCTATCGCGAGCTGCGCTCCGCGCTCGGCGACAACATGCTCACCAGCGAGCACGAGACCTGGCACCGGCAGCGGCGGTTTCTGGCCTCGATGTTCACCCGGCGCCGGCTGGCCGAGCAGTACGCGCCGGTGATGACCGACGAGGCGCAGCGCCTGGTCGAGCGCTGGCGGGGGCTCGCGGCGCGCGGCGTCACGCTGGACGCGTATCCGGAGATGGTGCGGATGGCGTCGCGGGTCAGCGGCCGCATCCTGTTCGGCGCCGACATGTCGGCGGCGGCGGAGCTGCTGACCCGGTTCCGGGTGGTCAACGACCAGCTGCTGCGGCGCGCAGTCTCGCCGCACCCGCCGCCGGGCTGGGCGCCGACGCCGGGGAACCGCCGGATCCGGCACGGGCTGCGGGAGGCGCGGGCGATCGCCGACGACCTGGTGACCGCCCGGCGCGGCCCGTACCCGGTGCGCGCCACCGACATGCTCGGCCTGCTCTGTGCCGCCCGGGACGCCGAGGACGAGGCCGACCGGCTGACCGACCGCGAGGTGGCGGACCAGGCAATGCTCTTCTTGCTGGCCGGTCACGACACCACCGCGGTCACGCTCAGCTGCGTGCTGCTGATGCTCGCCCAGCACCCGGAATGGCAGCGGCGGTTGCGGGCCGAGGTGGACCACGCGCTGCGGGGCCGGCCGCCGAGCGCGGCCGACCTGGATCGGTTGCCGTGGACCGACCGGGTCGTCCGGGAGACGTTGCGGCTGTTCCCGGCGGCGCACGGCATGGGCCGCAGCACGGCCACCGAGCAGACCCTCGGGGCTCACCGGATCCCGGCCGGCTCGTGGGTCGAGGTGTCGATCTGGGGCGCACACCACTCGGCCCGGGTCTGGCCGGACCCGGAGCGGTTCGACCCGAGCCGGTTCGACCTCGCCGAGGGTGAGCATCCGGGCGGCCATCGGTATGCCTGGCTGCCGTTCGGGGTCGGCGCCCGCGCGTGCATCGGCCGGCCGATCTCGCTGACCGAGGTCCAGATCACGGTGGCGACGGTGCTGCAGGCCTTCGAGGTCACCTCGCCGCTGGCCGCCACGCCGGTCCATGCCGCCATCACCTTGATGCCGACCGGTCGACTGCCGCTGGACGTACGGCCGCGCTGATCGGCCCCGCCCAGCAGCAGTTCGCACAGTCTCTGCAGACTCTGGTCCCGCGCGGCCGGCCAGACCGTGCGGCTTCGGGTCTTTCCCGCTCAATACGTAAGTGATAGCTCACGCATTGTGACCGCAACACTGGCCCGGGCGGGGGATCCGTGGCAGGCGATGGCCGATCCCACTCGGCGTCGCGTGCTCGCCTCCGTCGCGCACGGTCCGCGCTCGGTCACCGACATCGCTCGCGAGCTGCCGGTCAGCCGACCGGCCGTGTCCCAGCACCTGCGGGTCCTGCACGACGCCCGGCTGGTGGACGTCCGGGCGCGCGGCCGGCTCCGACTGTACGAACTGCGCCAAGAAGGGCTCGACCAGCTCCGCCGAGAGCTGGAGGAGTTCTGGTCCGGCACGCTGGCGAACTTGAAGCGGCTCAGCGAGCAGACCTACGACCCCGAGAGGCCTCACCAATGACCGAGGACACCAGCTTCCGGCTGTCCGTGACGATCGACGCACCCGCCGAGCACGCGTTTGCGGTGTTCACCGAGCACTTCGACGAGATCAAGCCGCACGAGCACAACCTGCTCTCCAGCCCGATCGCCAGGACCGTGTTCGAGCCGCTGGTGGGTGGCACGATCCACGACATCGGCGAGGACGGCAGCGTCTGCGCCTGGGGTCGGGTGCTCGAGTACGAACCGCCGACCCGGGTCGTGTTCAGCTGGGACATCAGCCCGCGCTGGCAGCTCGAGACCGACCCGGCCCGGACCAGCGAGGTCGAGGTCCGGTTCACCGCCGAGGCGCCCGAGCGGACCCGGGTCGATCTCGAACACCGGCATCTCGACCGGCACGGCGACGGGTGGGAGGGCTTCCTCGGACTGCAGAGCGCCGGTGGCTGGCCGCTCTACCTCGAGCGCTACCAGGCGGTGGTCGAGCGGCTCGACCGGGTCGGCTGAGCCCACCGGCCGCGACTCATCCCGATCGCAACCGATCGGCGACCGTCCGGACCAGGTCGCCGACAGTGCCGAGATCGCCGACAGTGCCGAGATTGCGGGCGTCACCGAGGGGCAGGACGGGCGACAATCCCGTGCCGGCGAAGATCCGCTTCTCGTTGAGGACCCAGGTCCGGCGCTCGCAGTGCCGGGCATGGGCCTCCTCGACGCAGGCGCGGGCCAGCTGACCGAGGGCCGCCACGTCGTTGCCCAGCTCGGCGGCGCGCCGGGCGTGGCTGAGGGCGAAGTCCCGGCGGAACCGCCAGTTCGGTGGTGCCGCGGCGGCGAGTGCTGCCGGATAGTCCGTCGGGACGGCCAGCTCGCCCAGGAGCAGGACGGATGACGCGAGCTCGGCGGTCAGCGTGTAGGTCGGGAAGCCGGCCAGGTATCCGAGCAGGCCGTCCACCTCGAACCTGCCGTCCGCTGCCTCTGCGGTCCAGTGCTCGACCACGTCCAGGTCGCGGAGCAGGGCGTCGACCCGGATCCCGTCCACCCTCAGCCAGGCGCCGCCGTTCATCAGCCGTCCCCAGGATCCCGGGGCGTGCACCTCGCCGATCGCGGCCAGCCGGGTCAGGTCCGGCGCCCCGCGGTAGTAGACGCCGAGGTCCCAGTCGGAGTCCGCGGTCGCCGACCGGGTCGCGCGGGAACCGCCCAGCACGACGGCCACCACGCCCGACAGGCCGGCGACCAGGTCGACCACGCGCTCGACCGGCGGCGGGAGTTCGTGGCTCACCCAGCCAGCCTGTCATCTCGGCGAACCCTGAAAATCCTCCCCTCGTTCCCGCTGCCGACAAGCCGTCCCGCGTCGATGCCGTCGGCAGCGACGCACGAGGTGCGGATTTTCGGGCCGGCGGTCAGGACTCGTCGGTGCCCTGGTGGAACCGCTGCCGCCACCGGCCCCGGTCGCGGAGCCACAGGGAGCTCCGCAGGGTGTTGCGCTCGTCGCTGATCGCCCGCCAGACCAACAGGATCGCGTCGGTGTTAACCCGGCTCACCGACACCACGTCCAGACTCGTCGCCACGCCGGTCGGACCGATGGCGTCGAGCATCTCCTCGCGGGACCAGAGCCGTCCGGACCGGCCGATCTCGGCCCACTCCGGATGCAGCAGTGCGGCGACCGCCGCCGGGTCGCCGCGGACCTCGTCGGTCAACAGCGAACGCTCGAGCTCGATCACCTGCTCCTCGTCGGTCGGCTCCGGCTCGTCCAGTGTGGAGAACAGGTCGTCGGGCTCGGCCGGCTTGGGGGTCGGGGCATACCCGGCGTGGGCGTCCGGCCGCCGGGCGGCGCCGAAGCCCGGACCGGGGTCCGGCAAGCCGCCGGTGCTGAACGCGAGCGCGGCCGCGTTGGCCAGCCGGTCGGCCTGCTCGTTCAGCTCGTGACCGGCGTGCCCCTTCACCCATTCGAACCGCACCCGGCGGCCCTGCAGCGCGGCATCCAGCGCCTTCATGATCTCGACGTTCTGCACCGGCTTGCCGTCACCCTTGCGCCAACCCTTGCGCTTCCAGCCGGGCATCCACTTCGTGATCGAGTTGATGACGTACGTCGAGTCGCAATAGACCAGCAGGTCCGCATCGCTGTCCGCGGTCTGCTGCAGCAGGTCCAGTACGGCGGTCAGCTCGCCCATGTTGTTGGTGCCGTGCGGCCAGCCGCCGCTGGCCCAGGTGTCGGCGTCGACGTACCAGCCCCAGCCGGCCGGCCCCGGGTTGCCGAGGGCTGATCCGTCGGCCGCCGCGATCACAGTCACCGTGGCATGGTGCCAGACTGGGCCGGTGGCCGAGCGGGTGAGGTTCGAGAGCAGTACCGGTCCGCTGCTGGCCGGCCTGATCGATCTGCCAGAGGGCACGGTCCGCGGCTGGGGCGTCTTCTCGCACGGCTTCACACTCGGCAAGGACTCACCCGCAGCCAGCAGGATCTGCAAGCAGCTGGCCAGCGAGGGCATCGGGATGCTGCGGTTCGACAACCTCGGCCTCGGCGGCTCCGAGGGCGACTGGGGCGACGGATCGTTCTCGCACAAGGTCGACGACACTGCGCGGGCCGTTCAGTTCATGATCGATTCCGGCCGGGACGTCCGGCTTCTGGTCGGCCACTCCTTCGGCGGCGCCGCGGTGCTCGCCGCCGCGCACCAGACGCCGTCGGTCCGGGCGGTGGCGAGCGTCGGGGCGCCTTACGATCCGGGCCACGTCGAGCACAACTACGACGCGCTGCTGGAGCGGATCATGGCCGAGGGCGAGGCGCCGTTTCCGGTCGGCGGCAAGGCGCTCACCCTGCGCCGGCACTTCATCGAAGACGTCCGCACCGCGGACCTGCGGGAGCAGATCAGGACGCTACGGCGGCCGCTGCTGGTGATGCACTCGCCCACCGACAACACCGTCGGCATCGCCAACGCCAGCCAGATCTTCCGGATGGCCCGCCACCCACGCAGCTTCGTCTCGCTGGAGGGTGCCGACCACCTGCTCACCGGCCGCAACCAGGCCAAGCGAGCAGCCATGCTGATCAGCGCCTGGGTCGACCCCTACCTCGATCCGGACGGTCGCTGATCGGTTCGCTCGGCGCTCAGACCTCGAACACCTCCGACTCCTTCGGCAGCCACGGCACGGACGCGGGCCCTCGGCGGAAGGCCAGCGGCAGGCCCCGGGCGGTCGGCCAGTCGACCGAGTCGGTGACCTGGACGTGCACGTGGGGCTCGGTGCTGTTGCCCGAGTTGCCGCAGGCGCCGACCCGGTCACCGGCCTCCACGACGTCGCCCGGGCGGACCCGGACCGAGCCGCACCGCAGGTGCACGACCGCGACGTACGGTCCGGTGCCGGATGCGGCGATCACCACGTGGTTGCCGGCCACGGCCGCGATTCCGGCTCGCACCCTGCCGGCCTGGGACAGGGCGTACGCCAGCAGGGCCGGCTGGGATCGCCGGGCCGCATGATCGGGCTCGCCGTCGTGGACGAGGATGACGGTGCCGCCGGCCGGAGCCAGAATCGGCAGCCCGAACCCGCGGAAGATCTCCGGCGGCTCGACCGCCAGCACGGACCGCCAGCTCCGGGGCGCGGACCGGCCGCGCTCGTCGACGGCGACGAAGTCGATCGCGTAGGTCACGCCGAACAGGTCCGTGCCGTGGCTGGGCACCCGGCGCGCGGGACTGTTCTGCGCCAGCCATCGGCCGCGGAACGGGAAGTCGAGCAGCACCGGAGTCATCCCTCGCTCCCGGTCAGTCGATCAGCCGGAGCTCGATCGCCCGCCGGACCGCCGACGTACGGTCACCGACCCCGAGCTTCTCGTACGCGCGGCCGAGGTAGGTCTTCACCGTCGTCTCGCTGATGTGCAGCGACGCGCCGATGGCGGCGTTCGTCCGGCCCTGCGCTGCGCCGGCCAGCACGGCGATCTCCTGCGGCGACAGGGCCGGCACGGCCGGCCCGGGCTGCCGCATCCGGGTCAGCAGCGCCGACTGCACCGCCGGTGCCAGCACCGTCTCGCCGCGGGCGGCGGCGCGGATGGCGGCCGCCAGCGCGTCGGGCGCGATGTCCTTCAGCAGATAGCCGGCCGCGCCGGCCTCGATCGCGCGAAGGATGTCCTCGTCGCTCTCGTACGTCGTCAGCACCATCACCCGCGCGGTCCCCGCCGCGGTGATCTCCCGGGTCGCCGCGACCCCGTCGCCGCCGGGCATCCGGAGGTCCATCAGCACCAGGTCCGGGCCGAGCTTCGCGGCGAGTGCGACGCCCTCCGGACCGCTGGCGGCCTGCCCGACCACGTCGATGTCGTCGTAGCCGGCGAGCATTCCGCGGATCCCCTCCCGGACGAGCGGATGGTCGTCGACCAGCAACACGGTGATCACGACGCTGCCCCGATCGGCAGCACGGCCCGGACCGTCGTACCGCGGCCGGGCGCGGTGGTCAGCTCCAGCGAGCCGCCGGCCTCGGCCACCCGGGAGCGCATCCCGGCCAGGCCGTAGCCCGCGGTCCGCGCTGACGCGTCGAACCCGGCGCCGTCGTCGTGCACCTCGACCTCCAGCTCCTGCTCGACGTAGCGCAGCGACACGTCGACCTGTCCCGGCCGCGCGTGCTTGCGGACGTTCTCCAGACTCTCCTGGACCAGCCGCAGCGCGACGACGTCCGTCGCCGGCGGCGTGCCGAGCGGCTCACCGAAGACCTCCAGCCGTACGTCCGTGCCGGTCGTGGCGCGCCAGGCATCCACCGTCCGGCCGACCGCCTCGGGCAGCGAAGAACCCTCCAGCCGGCCCGGACCGAGCGCCGCGATGATCCGCCGCGACTCGGCCAGGTTCTCCCGGGCGGTGCTGGTGATCAGCTCGACATGGCGGCGGGCGCCGTCCGGATCACGCTCCAGCTCCCCCTGCACGGCGTGGCCGAGGGTGACGATCGAGGCGAACCCCTGGGCCAGCGTGTCGTGCATCTCGCGCGAGATCCGGGTTCGTTCGGCTTCGGCCCCGCGGGCCGCCGACAGCGCGGCGATCTCGGCCTCCCGCTCGCGCAGCTGCTCGATCAGCAGCCGCCGCTCCTCGTTCTGCCGGCTGATGCTGAGGATCCGGCTGGCGAAGAACAGCGAGAAGGTGATCACGAACGCGGTGCTGCCGACGTCCTGGATGATGCCGCGGGGAGTGGTCGGCTGGGTCAGCAGCCGGAGCAGCAGGGGGGCCACGTTGAGGGCGACGGTGACGATCGTGGCCGGCCGCGGGCTGAGCAGCAGGAACACCTGCGGGGTCAGGGCGAACAGCAGCAAGGCGGCCCATGGGCTGAGTGTGGCGGCGGTGGTGAACAGCACCAGCGCGGTCGCGGCGAACGCCCAGGCGCGCGGGCCGTCGGCCCGGATCCCGGCCTGCCCGGGCCGGGCCATCACGAAGTAGACGACCTCCAGCACCCCGACCAGCACCGCGGAGACCGCGGTGCCGGTCGGGGAGCCGGTGGGGTTGGCGAGGACCAGCAGCACCGTGCCCACCGTGACGAGCGCGAAGAACAGGGCCCAACCGCCGAACGACATCGACCGGACGTCGATCCGCTGGCCCCCACTCATGCGGCGACTGTAGCCGGGTCCGATCCGTCGGCCACGGCATCGCCGGCCTCGTCGAAGTTCGCGGAGACGACGCCCTTCGGATAGAGCAGGCCGAGCACGGCGACGATCAGCATGGCCACCGCGGCACCTGCGAACGCCCAGGCCACCGCATGGGCGTAGCCGAGCTGGACGGTGTGCAGGAACTGCTCCTGGACCGCCGCGGGGTAGTGCGCCAGCTCCGTCGGCGGCTGCCCGGTGTGCGCGCCGCTCATCCTGGTGACGACCTCGCGGACGTCCGCACTGGTCGCCCCGAGCGAGGCGAACGAGGCGGTCAGGTTGCGGATCAGAGCATTGGTGACCAGGGTGCCGAACACCGCCAGGCCGAGCGCGGAGCCGAAGTTCCGCATCGTCTGCGAGATCGCGGTGACCTCACCGTACGAGGCGCCGATCGCCCGGTTGACTCCGTCCGTGGAGGCCGCGCTGATCATGAACCCGACGCCCGCGCCGGCGAGCATGATCGGCCAGGTCTGCGGGTTGATCAGGGCCCCCGGGTCGGACGGGATCTCGGTCACGCTGACCCCGAGCCAGCCGAACCCGTCGGCGCCGATCAGGCCACCGAGGATCAGCACCGAGCGGGCGCCGACCTGGTCGAACCGGCGCGACCCGATCTGCGCGGCGATCACGAAGCCGACGAAGAACTTCGCGAACAGCAGGCCGGTGTTGATCGCGGTCAGTCCTAGCGACACCTGGCCGTAGACGCTGAGGAAGAAGAAGGTGGACAAGAACGCCATCGACGCGAACAGGGTGGCCAGCGTGACGATCACGAAGCCGCGGTCGCGGAACACCGCGAGCTTGACCAGCGGCTCCGTGGTCTTGGACTCGATCAGCACGAACAGCGCAGCCAGGGCCAACCCGGCGACCAGCGCACCGACGACGTACGGGCTGGACCAGCCCCAGCTGCCGGCCTGCTGCAACCCGAAGACGACGGCTCCGATGCCGGCGGCGATGGCGAGTGCGCCGAGCAGGTCGATCCGCTCGTCGCGGCGGGCCGAGCGAGGCGCGGAGATGGCGACGATCACCGACGCGGCGATGGCCAGCGGCACATTGACGAAGAAGACGCTGCGCCAGGTCCACTGGGTGAGGTAGCCGCCCGCGATCGGCCCGATCGCGGTCATCGCGCCGGTGATCGCGAAGAAGCTGGCCATCGCCTTGGCCCGGCCCTCCCGCGGGAAGGTGCTGACCACGATGCCGATCGCGGCCGGGAACATGATCGCTCCGGCCATGCCCTGCAGCGCGCGGGCGGTGATCAGCCACGCTCCGGCGTACTCCCCGGTCGGGGCGAGCCCGCACAGCAGCGAGGTGATGCCGAAGCCGGCGATGCCGATCTGCACCATCCGCTTGTGCCCGAACACGTCGGCCAGCCGGCCGCCGAGCAGGAACGTCGCAGCGGTGGCGATCAGATAGACGTTCACCGCCCACTGCATCGCGTTGTGGGTGAGGCCGAGGTCGGCCTGGATGGTCGGCGCGGACAGCGCCACGATGGTCTGGTCGATCGTGGTCATCGAGACCGCGACGATCAGGCCGGCGAGGGTGAGGCTGGAGGCCTTCACGGTCGAGCGAGACATTGCGTACTTCTCCTTGTCAGGAAGGGATGCCTCTACTCTCGCCGTGCGCGCCGGCCGTCGGGACCGACGACCGGTCCGACCTCGTGTCCTCCGATCGGACGACACGTGCCCTTCGGTGGCCGGGTGGGCGGGGAGGATGAGGACCTTTCGCTGTGCCAGACCTGGTCTGGACCGCGGGCGACGCCGGTGCCTAGCATCGGTGCGCTCGCGCCGGCACGTCACTGGACCGCTTGTCGCCCCGAGACGCGAGGGTGCTCTCGGCGGTCAGGCCGTCGCGGTGCTGGGGCGACGAGCATGTCGGCCTCGCCCGCCCGCTCGGCATGACGTTCGTACAGCTCAGCGGGCAGTGGACGTCTTCGCCGGGAGCCAACGGATCGATGGTCCTCGTTGAGGGCCGTCGGGATCCTTGATGACAACATTTGCGGCGCGGAGGTCGTTGAGCATTTGGGTCGCTTGTTGCACATCGAGGTCGAACATGTTGCGGATCGTCTTGTTGGTGATCCAGCCGTACTCCCTCAGATGAGCCTCGACCCTCGGGCGGGCCGAGCCTGCGCGGGCGCGATGCTGAACAGCTGTGCCGAGCGCCGACGCGGTGCTCTGCCGAAGTCGCCAGCGAACGCCACGTCGCGAGTCCCCATCGCGCTCGATGAGGGCGCCCTTTCCGGTCGCAAGCGCATCCAGGCGGTCTTTTGCCTCCGCATCACTGACCTGCAGCAACCGTGCCCCGTCCTTGACATTGATCGTCGGGCGTTGACAGAGGCTGGTCAACGCGAGCATGACGTCCACGTTGTCCCGCAAGTCGCGAGGAAGCGTCGCGACGTAGCCGGCGAATGCTCGGTTCGGAGCTCGACTGGTGAAGTAGACCTCCACCGAGAACTCGTCGGTCCGGATACCAGGAACCTCTTGACCGACGCGCACCTGCTCCCTAAACATCCGGTCGATTCCTCGCGACGCGCGCTCGGCGAGGCCGAGCTGTTGCATCGCCGCCATGAGTGTTGGGTTTCGCGGAGTCGAAACCGTGCTGAGGAGACGGTCCTCGGTCACTCCGAACGGCAGAGCACCCGGTGACCAGACGTGGAGCGCGTTGGGTGAGTGGTCGAGCACGACGCGTTCTGGTCGCGCATAGTCCCGGTGAACCAAGGCGTTCGTCACCGCCTCGTCGGCTGCGATTGGCGAGAGATCGGGCAGCGCGATCTCCTGCCCGCCAGGCAACGCGATATGAGCAACCTCCGGGTCGATCGCGGAACGGGTGATTTCCAGTGCAGCCGGGAGCAGGAGAACCAAGGGTTGCCTCAGCCGACGAACGGACGGCTCGGCGCCAGCAGCTGGTCGAGTCAGGACGTCGAGCACATGTTGGCTCGGCTCGCAGAACAGGATCTCGCCGGCTGTCAGCAGACGGTCATCGCGGTCGAGGACGTTGAGCGCTCGTAGAAGACTTCGATCGTCGAGATCGGCCATCTGGCTTCGAAGGTCGACCAGTTGAGCGAGTAGGTCTCGCGCCCGGCTCATCGCTGTCGGATCGATGTCTGCCCAGGTCCGGTCGGAAGGGCGCGCAGTCAAGTCGGGGTTCCGGCGCTGGTGCGCGATCGTTCTGCGAGCGTCTTCACTCATCGGTCGACAATCGGCACCTTCTCGTTTGAGTGCCTTTCCCTTGCCATCGGTCACGAGATCCATCGCCTCGGGAACGGTGATGACCAGCAAGCGCGACCCGTTGAACGCGATCTCCTCGATTGGAACGGTCAATTGCGGCCGGGTGTTGCCGTAGATCCGATCCCTGAGGGCGGTGGCGTCGACCTGAGTGCCGAGGAAGGCATCCGGTCCGGGAGTTTTGTCGTCAACGCCGAGAACGATGCGGCCGCCGCCCGCGTTCGCGAAGCAGACGACACTGTCAACGAGTTCTTCCACCAATCGGGCAAACGGGTTGCCAGGTGCGCCACGTCCGGACACGGTGTGCGGGTCGCGCTTGAAGTCCAGGGTCTCAGTCTCGACGGAACTCGCTCGAGCTCCGTCGAACACCCGCTGGAGAGCCTCGCCGACCGGATCGAGTTTCATACCTAGTTTCTAGCATCGATGTGCACACATCGCAGACAGAAACTCATCCAAAACTCTGGATGTGTCACGCCGGCTGGGTCAGCCCTGCATGTCGCTGAACCGGCTGTAGTGGCCCTGGAAGGCGACGGTGATCTCGGCGGTGGGGCCGTTGCGGTGCTTGGCGACGATCATGTCGGCCTCGCCCGCTCGCTCGGACTCGCGGTCGTACAGGTCGGGTCGGTGCAGCAGTACGACCATGTCGGCGTCCTGCTCGAGGGAGCCGGACTCGCGCAGGTCAGACAGCATCGGCTTCTTGTCGGTGCGCTGCTCCGGACCGCGGTTCAGCTGGCTGAGCGCGACCACCGGCACCTCCAGCTCCTTGGCCAGCAGCTTGATCTGGCGGGAGAACTCGCTCACCTCCAACTGGCGCGACTCGACCTTCTTGCCCGACGTCATCAGCTGGATGTAGTCGATCAGGATCAGCTTGAGGTCGTGCCGCTGCTTCAGCCGCCGCGCCTTGGCCCGGATCTCCATCATGGTCAGGTTGGGCGAGTCGTCGATGAACATCGGCGCCTCCGACACCTGGCCCATCTTGGTCGCCACCCGGGCCCAGTCGTCGTCGCTCATCTTGCCGCCGCGGATGTGCGACAGCGGGATCGAGGCCTCCGCCGACAGCAGCCGCATGGTGATCTCGATCTGGCTCATCTCGAGGGAGAAGATGACCGAGGCGAGACCGTTCTTGATCGAGGCCGATCGGGCCAGGTCGAGGGCCAGGGTCGACTTGCCGCAGCCGGGCCTGGCCGCCACGATCACCATCTGACCGGGGTGAAGACCGTTGGTCAGGTCGTCGAGGTCGGCGAAGCCCGTCGGCACGCCGGCCAGCTGGCCGCCGCGGGAGGAGATCGCCTCCATCTCGTCCAGGGTCGGCTGCATCAGGTCGGCCAGCGGCTTGAAGTCCTCGCTGACCCGCCGCTCGGTCACCGCATAGACCTCGGCCTGGGCCCGGTCGACGATCTCGTCGACGTCTCCCTCCGCCGCGTACGACATCTGGTTGATCCGCACCGACGCGTCGACCAGCCTGCGCAGGACGGCCTTCTCCCGGACGATGTCGGCGTAGTAGCCGGCATTGGTCGCCACCGGAACTGTGGACAACAGCGTGTGCAGATAGGTCAGGCCGCCGGCCCGGGTCAGCTCACCACGCTTGGTCAGCTCGTCGCTGACCGTGATGGCATCGGCAGGCTCACCCCGGCCGTACAGGTCGAGGATCGCGTTGAATGTCATCTCGTGCGCCGGCCGGTAGAAGTCGGCGGCGCGGAGGGCCTCGACGACATCGGCGATGGCGTCCTTGCTCATCAGCATGGCGCCGAGGACGCACTGCTCGGCGGCGAGATCCTGCGGCGGGGTGCGGTCCAACGATCGGGGGGAGTCCTCGGCGTAGGAAGCCACCTCGGCGACGCTCACAGACCCTCCTCGACTCGTTCTCTGCCGGCGCACCCGGTCCGACGATCGCCTCTGGATCGAACTGTAGTTCGATTAAAGGCAGCACGCAACGCCGCGGACACCTGAGTCTCGACGTGTCGCGGTGGCGCTTCGCGGGTTGGGCTCGGGCTAACGTACGCGGACGGCGGGCGTGTCGCCTAATGACCCTGGGCGAGTTGTCCACAGGCTATGTGGACAACGGCGGGCGGGCTGTGAAGGACACGCGGACGGCTTGTGCACCGGCTGGGCATGAGCCTGGGGACAACTTCGGCTACTCGCGCGTAATGGCCGTCTGACCGGGCACTTCGTTGTCGACACCTGGTGGAGGACAACAACTTCGGATCGGCCCGGCCGGTTGCCGAACGGGCCTCCACGTAACCCGCGCTCGGGTGTGGCGACCCGGTTGTCCACAGGGCTTGGGGATAATCTCGGCCGCCGGGGGCGTGTACCCTCGGGGGGTATCGGAACGGGCGAGGAGGTCCGGGTGGAGGATTCGACGGCGGCGACAGCCGACCTGCCGGCGGTCGAGCGACCCGCGCAGCACCACGGCTACATCAACGGCAAGCAGGACTACCTGAGACGGTTGCGCCGGATCGAGGGCCAGGCGCGTGGGCTGCAGAAGATGGTCGAGGACGACAAGTACTGCATCGACATCTTGACCCAGGTGTCGGCCATGACCAGTGCGTTGCAGTCGGTGGCGCTCGGGCTGCTGGACGACCACCTCAACCACTGCGTCCGCGGTGCGGTCGCCGGGGGCGATGACGCCGACGCCAAGCTGAAGGAGGCGTCGGCGGCGATAGCGCGACTGGTCCGGTCCTGACCTGCGGACGGTCGCGCCGGTGCTCCGGGTGCACGGCCAGGGTCACGCCTGCGCGGGCGGCGACGGATGCCGAGCGAGAGTGCCGCGGCGACCACGCAGAGTGCGGCCGCACCGAACCAGGCCAGGGTGTACTGGCCGGTCGTGTCGCGGATGACCCCCGCAACGGTGGCGGCGACGGCGGCGCCGATCTGGTGGGAGGCGAACACCCAGCCGAACACGATCGTGCCCTCCGTGCCGAATGCGTGGCGGCACAGGGCGGCGGTAGGCGGCACGGTCGCCACCCAGTCCAGTCCGTAGATCACGATGAAGACGACCATGCTCGGGTGCACGCTTGGTGCCAGCAGCCATGGCAGCACCAGCAGTCCCACACCGCGGAAGAAGTAGTACGCGACGAGCAGGATCCGGGGATCGATCCGGTCGGTGAGCGCGCCGGACACGATGGTGCCGACGATGTCGAAGACGCCGACCACAGCCAGCAGGCCGGCGGCGGTGGTCTCGGCCATGCCGTGGTCGTGGGCCGACGGCACGAAGTGGGTGCCGACCAGGCCGTTGGTCGTCGCGCCGCAGATGGCGAAGCCGCCGGCCAGCGCCCAGAAGGTCCTGGTCCGGGCCGCCCGGCGGAGGGCCCGGATCGCGCGGCGGCCGGCACCGACCGGTTCCGCGGCGGGATCGGGGGTGATCTCGTCCATGGCCAGCGGACCGGCGCCGTACGGGTGGACGCCGAGGTCGCGCGGATGATCGCGCATCACCACGAGCACGAACGGGACGACCGCGAGTGCCGACGCCGCCACGATCAGCGACGCGTACCGCCAGCCGAGCTGGGTAGCGGTGTGCGCCAGGACCGGAAGGAAGATCAGCTGGCCGGTGGCGCCGGCCGCCGTGAGGATGCCCATCACCAGTCCGCGTTTCGCGACGAACCAGCGGTTCGCGATGGTGGCCGCGAAGACCATGGCCATCGATCCGGTGCCGACGCCGATCAACAGACCCCAGGTCAGCATCAGCTGCCAGCTCGCCGTGGCGAACACGGTCAGCCCGCTGCCGGCGGCGATCAGCAGCAGCGCGATCGTCGCCACGCGCCGGACACCGAACCGGTCCATCAATGCCGCTGCGAACGGCGCCATGGTGCCGTACAGAATCAAGTTGATGCTCACCGCCGCCGACATCGCGGTCCGCGGCCAGCCGAACTCCTCCTCCAGCGGCACCATCAGCACGCTCGGCGCTGCACGGAACCCGGCCGCGCCGAGCAACGTGAGAAACGCGACTGCGGCCACCCACCAGGCGGGATGGATCCGGCTGCGGGTCCGCGCGCGGGGCTCGGTGGCAGTCACGTCCGGCAGCATCGCACGCGTCGGCGTGGCCCGGCCGTGGGATTTCGGGTCGTGATCGGTAGGAATCGCGCCATCGCCGGCGTGTCGCGACGATCGGGCGGGCCGGCGCGGGTGCTGCTACCCCGGCACCGTGTCGGCCGGCCGTTCCAGCGTGTAGCGCAGCCGGGCGAACAGGTCCGCGTTGACTCGCGCCTCACGCAACCGGAGCCGGGCGGGCGTGGCGATCCGCCGCGGCAGCAGCGGAGCACCACCGGCCAGGGTCACCGGCGCGACATCGACGATGATCTCGTCCAGCAGATCGACATCGGCATATTGGCCGGCCAGGTCACCGCCGCCGACGATCCACAGGTTTCGCCCGTCCGCGGCATGTCGTTGCTCCTCGTAGACCGCGCTCACCGGACCGGAGGCGAATCGCAGGTCCGCGCCGGCCACGGCCGGCAACCGTCGGCTGCTGAACACCCAGGTCGGCTGACGGTAGGGCCAGGCGTCCGGATTGGCGGCGAGGTCGAGCTCGCGGAACACCCACTCGTACGTCGTCGAGCCCATCGCCAGCGCGCCGACATCGGCGATGAAGTCCTCGTATCCCGTGTCGCCCTCGTCGCCGAGCTCGAGCAACCAGGTCAGCGAGTTGTCCGGGTCGGCGATGAAGCCGTCCAGGCTGGTCGCGGTGTAGTACTGAACCTTCACCGTCCTAGCAGACCAGACCGCACCGACAGTCGTCGATCGACCGAGCCGGCTTGCCTCCCGGGGACCGGTGCCGCGTCACTTGGCGTGCGGTCAGGCCAGTCGCGCGCGGACCCGGCCCTCCATCACCTCCTGCAACAGCTCGACCGTCGCCTGATCCAGATCGACGCCGAGGGTCCGCGCCTGGGCCGCGAGTTGCAGCGTCAGCCGCTCGGTCTCGGCACGGTTGCCGGCCAGGTGCTCGGTCCGGATCCGGGTCGCCATCAACAGCTCGTCGCCGGGCGCTGCCGCCAGGGCACGAGCGGCGGCCCACCGGGCCAGGTCCAGATCGCCGGCCTCGTTCGCCCGCCGGCCCAGCTCGACGCCGATGTCGCGGACCGCCGAGATCATGTCCGTTCGGAGCTCCTCCGCCCAGTGCCACTGCCCCGGTGCCGCGTCGGCCAACGGGGCGCCGCGGACCAGGTCCAAGGCCGATCGGAGACCGTTGTCGCTGCACCGGTTCACCCCGCCCGCGGTCAGGATCTGCAGTCGCAGCCAGTCCGAGCTGACCGTGGCGTGCAGCAGGATCCGTCCGCTGTAGGCGTCCGGCAGGTACGCCTGCCCGTCGGGACCCGCCCCCAGCCAGCTGCGCAGCCGGCTCATGTTGGAGCGCCGAGTGCCCTCGGCCACCAGCAGCGCCGCACCCATCGCTTGCGCGGTGGTGCCCGGATGCTCCAGCAGCCAGCCGCAGTACTCCAGGCACTGCTTGGCGGCCCGGCTCGGCAGCTCACCCTGGGCGCCGACGAGCTCGATCGGACCGAGCATGAGCAGCACGGGATGATCCGGCGGTACGTCCCGCCCGATCTCCGGATTCTGCGTCATGTTCTGCCCGTTCTGTGTGTCGATGCCGTCTGCCCACCCCGCCGACCGTCTCGCCAGGTAGGCGAGGTTGTCCGGCGGCGGGCCCGGTGGATCGTCGGTGTCGACCCACCATGGGGCCGGGGTCGTGTCGAGGCTGCCGGAGGCGGCCACCAGCCCGACCACAGCCTGCTCTGCGTCGGCACACAGCCGTTGGGGCACCAACTCGAGACCCAGCGGCTCCAGGGTGGCCTCGGACTCGGCGCCGGCCGGCAGCACCAGGGTCCACGGAGCGCCCGGAATCGCATCCGCCGCCACGACCGCCAGGGTCGGCGGCGGGTCGAGCTGCACCAACCGGAGAAGTCGTCGCTGTTGGTCGTCCCGGAGCTCGTCGCGGAACAGCACGACCTCCGGCGCCCACGGATCGCTCAGATTTGGATCGATCCGGAAGTGACCGGCCGGACCGTCGGGGCGCTGGTCCCGCTGCGCCTGCGCTCGTGCCTCCAGCCGGTCGAGCAGTAAATCCACGTCGGCGGTGACGGTGACGTTGTGCTTGTCCAGTGCATCCGGCAACCCCGATCCGTCCCCGACGATGGTCAGGATGAGCTCGTCGGCGGCCGGTCCGAAGGAAAGCTCGACGGCCAGCGCGGACAGCAGCTCCGCGGCCCGGTCCGGATCACCGCGCAGGCTGAGCAGGCCGAGCTGCTCCAGGTTCGCCAGCACGCGCTCACCCGTGCGGGCACGGCCGAGCTCGGCGAGCGCTGGATAGGGCCGGACAGCGTCGACCAACCGGGGCAGGCTGGCCAGGTAGGCGGCGTCGCCCCGGTCGACGCGCCAGCCATCGGGCTGCTGCTGGAACCCCAGCGGCGGCTCGCCGGCTCCGCGATCGAGACGCAGCGTCAGGGACTCGTCGTCCAAGGTGACCAGCGACAGCTCGGGCACCGGTGTGTCGGTGGACCGGCAGTACGCGGCGAGCGCCCGCTGTGCGACATCGATGGACTGCGCGTCCAGCGGGCGCTGCACAGCCCCGAGCGCGACCTCCGCGGCGGCGGTCTGCGGCTCTGCGTGCAGGATGCGCCGGCCGACCGGTCGCGCCTGCAGCTGCAAGCGCCGCCGGTACGCCAGCCCGCCGATGACGCCGGCCGCCAGCAGCCCGCCGACACCGGCGTAGACACCCATCGGCACCGGCACCGCGGAGTCGTCCTCGGTGACGGCCTTCGCATCGGCCTGAGCCGCCGGGCGATCGGTTCGCTCCGCCGCCGGCGCCCGCAGCGGTACGTCCGACGCCGGCTGGGAAATTGTCGGCTGGGAGGTTGTCTGCTGGGAGGTTGTCTGCTGGGAGGTTGTCTGCTGGGAGGTTGTCGGCTGGGAGGTTGTCGGCTGGGAGGCGGTCCGATCGTCCGGCCCGGCCTTCGCGCCGGAACCGGCATCTCGGACGGATCGGGACCGTTGATCGAGCTGGGCCGTCGGGTCCACCGCGGTGTCGGTTCCGCGCACCCGATCGTCGGAGGGACGATCGGCGGCGGGTTCCGGCTCGCCGTCCCGGTCGGCCCGGGTGTGGTCGGGCGCGGGCTGGTTGGTTCGGGTGGTGTGGTCGGGCGCGGGCTGGTTGGTCCCGGTGGTGTGGTCGGGCTGCGGCTGGTCGCTGCCGGCCTGCTCGTCGGTCGACGGATCGATCGTCTGCCTGCCGCCCGGCGACGTACTCGTCGTGCGGTCCGCGGTCGCTCCGGGAACGACCAAGGTCGTGCCGACCTCCAGCTCGTCCGGGTCCTGGAGCAGCGACCGGTTGGCCCGGAAGAGCTCCGGCCAGCGGGCCTCGCTTCCCAGTTCGCGCTCGGCGATGGACGAGAGCGTGTCGCCCCGGTGCACCGTGACGGTTCGTCGATCCGACTCCACGGCGGTGCGGCGCGATTCCGGCTCGGCGGCGGTGACTCCGGGAATCGTCAGCTTCCAGCCGGGCAGCAGGCGGTCGGGTCCGCCCGTCAGCACGTGCTGGTTCGCTTTCGCGATCTTGCGCCAGTCCATCCCGTCGCCGTAGTAGTGCTCGGCGAGCGACCACAGGTCGTCCCCCTCGCGGACGCGGTGCACCACGCTGGACGGCGCCGCGTGCGGCTTGGCGTGCGCGGCTGCCGACGGTGCGGCCGGCGGGTCGGTGGTGGGCGTGGACGGATTCTCGTCCGGAGCCGTCACACCGACCGGCGGCGGATCCGTGGCCGGGGCGCTGGGCGCGGCCGTCGGCTGCGGGGGCGCGGCGTGCACGGTCTGTGCGGTGGGCATGAGGGCGATCACCGCCAGCAACAGGGCCGCCGCCAGCCGCTGCGGCGCCGCCAGGCCGGGGATGGCGATCCGCGGCCGACCGCGGCCGATCAGCTGCAGCGCCTCGACGAGGACGGATGCAGCGAACACCGCCCAAGCAGCCCATCCGACCACGGTCAGCAGTGCGGCCAGCATCCGCCCGTCGTCGGGCCGGAGCAGCGCCTCCACGACGGCGGTCGCGGACCAGGAGCCTGGCCACACCGACGCACCCAGCACGAGCAGCGCCGCCGGCACCCCGACCAGCCCGAGGAGCAGGCCGAGCAGGGCGCCGAGGCCGCGGGCGACGCGTGTCATCGAGAACTCCCTTCGGGCTGGTGGCGGATGGCGGCGACAGCTGCCGGACGACGCTGCGCCATGTCAGGTTCCGACCAGCCGCAGCAGCGCCGCGATCATAAAGATCGCACCGAAGATCAGCGCGGGCAGTGTCATGTAGATGGTCATCCCCTCGGCGGCGGCGCTGGCGGCAAGCTGCTCGCGGGACAGGTGCGCGTCGCGGAGCTCGCGGACCCTCGCCCGCAGGGCGCCGGACAGGGCAGCCCCGGACTCGTCCAGCTGCATGACATCGGCGACGTCGTTCAGTTCGGGCAGGTCGAGCTCGCCGGCGAGTCGCCGGAGCTCCCCGTACGGCGAGTGCTGCTCCAGCCGCGCACGCTCGAGGGCGGACCGCATCTGGAGGAACAGCGGCGCGTCGCTGACCCGAGCAGCGTTGTGCAGGGCCTCCGTCGCGGAGGCGTTGGCGAGCCGCTCCAGCGTGACCAGATCGATGAAGGTGAGCAGCGACTCGACCGCGGAGGACTGGGCCGTCTTCGTCGAGCGCGCCAGCTGGAGGTCGGGCACGAAGAAGCCGACGATCGCACCGACCAGGGCGGCGATCGCGGGAACGTACACCGGAATCCCGAGCGAGAACTGCGCGACGAAGCCCAACAGCACCGGGAGCACGAAGCCCGTTGCCGCGAGCGCCGCCTTGTCGCCGTAGAACTCGGCCACCGTGCGACCCTGCAGCCGCAGTGCGGTCCTGGTGCGCTCGGAGATGCGCAGACGGAGCCGGTGGACGAGCCAGCGACCGACGCGGTCCGACCGCCCGACGGCGACCAGGTCGGCGTTGTCGGCGCGCAGTTGAGCGCCGTCCGGGTCGAGCCGTTCCAGGGCGTCGGCCAGCCGTGGCGTGGCGGGCAGCACCGCGATCGCGAAGGCGAGCAGACCGGCGGCAAGCAGCATGCCGGCAAGCACCGCATAGGGCGCGGTCATGTCGCTCCACCCGTCGGCTGCCGAGCCACCAGGATCCGGGCGCGTGGGTGTTGCCGCGCCTTCCGGCGCATCAGCAGCAGCGAACCGACGTACATCGTCAGCAGGACCACCAAGATGAGCTGGCCCAGCGGGGTGCGATAGGCGGAGAAGAAGCCCGGGTTGAACACGACGACCAGAGCCAGCGTGAGCATCGTGATCACCGTGACCTGGCGCACCACGACGTACGGCTTCGCCCGCTCGGTCTCGATCATCCGCCGAGCCCGGAGCTGGTCTTGGAGCGAGTCGGCCAGCGCCAGCATCGTGCTGGACGCGCCGACCGAACCGCGTTGCGAGGCCAGGATCAGCGCGGAGACCACCGCGTCGCCGTCGGCAGAGTCGAGATCATCGGCGAACCGTCGCAGTGCGTCGTCGGTCTCCCAGCGGTTGTTCAATCGTGCGACGAGGGCGGCGAGCTCGTCCCGGATCCCGGCCGGCGCGGTCCGCAGCGACGCCCTGATGGCGTCGCTGATCGACCGGCCGGTGGCCAGGGTGGCCGCGAGATTCCGCAGCCAACGGTCGAGCGCCTCCATCAGCGCCACGTCACGTTGCACCGGAAGCCTGAGCAGGGCCGGCAGACCGAACGCGACCAGTGGTGCCAGCGGGATCAGCAACGTCCAGCCGGTGACCACGGCCAGGACCAGGCCGGCGGCCAGACTGCCGATCATCACCAGGTCTCGCCGGCGTCCGGCGGCTCCCGGTGGTCGCCGTGTCAGCCGGCTCCAGCGCGCAGCCCAGGACTCGGGAGCACGAGACGACGATGAGGGCGCGGCCCAGCCGCGGCGGAGGCCCGCGAGGAGGAGTACCAGACCGCCCGCAACGAGCATGCCGGCGACGACGGCGATCGGGGTCACGAACGTCCTCCCCGGCCTGGAAGGTCGCGGTGGAACGGCAACAGCTCCGCCTCGAAGTCGGCGTCGGGGAAGAATCCGGCGGGACGTCCGCGCCCGGGTGACGACTGGTAGGTGAGATGAGTGACAGGACGACCGGACTCGATCGCGCTGGTCACCTGTCGGATCTCGGACACGTAGCGGCGCCGGGTCCCGCCCTTCCAGGTCTCGTCGCTCAAGGTGACGAAGATCAGCAGATGGCTACTTACCTGAACTAGATGCAACGGATATGGCGCGTGTCGATACGCGTGCAACGTCGGCGCGGGGTTGAGGGTTGGGTCATGACGACCGAGCTCGCCTCTTCGGGTCGAGAAGGTATTGAGGTTCCTGCGGCTGGTTCGGCGGTGCCGATCGAGTCCCCGCCGTACTGGCGTCTGTTGAGCCCGGATGGGTCTGAGTTCGTGCCTGCGACAGCCTGGCTGCTCCAGACCTACGCGAACGACAACTCCCGCAACACGATCCGGGCCTATGGCCTATCCCTGCTCCGCTTCATGCGCTACCTGTGGGCCATCGGAGTGCCGTGGGACCGGGCTCGGGAGGTCGACGTCCGCGACTTCGTGCTGTGGGGCCGACGGGCCGACAAGTTCGTCGGCCGGCGTCGTGAGCCTGCCCCGCGCAGCGGGGTCAACATCATCACTGGCAAGGCGAACCAGACAAGCAAGTACTCACCGTCGACGATCAATCTAACCCTGACCGCGGTTGGCGAGTTCTACGAGTTCCACCGGCAACGTCAGGCCGGGCCGATCATCAACCCGGTCCCAGGCGCCGGAGAACGACGCCACCCTCACCACCGACCGGACGATCCGTACCCCGTGTTCCGTCGCGGACAGCTCCGTCAGAAGGAACCGATCCGGGACCCGCGCGCCATCCCCGACGACAAGTTCGATGAGCTGTTCCGTCGGCTCGGGACCAACCGGGACAGGGCACTGGTGGCCTTCTACGTGTCCAGCGGTGCCCGAGCTACCGAGCTGCTCGGCCTAACTGGGGACCGGGTGAACTATGGCGACCAGATGATCGGAGTCATCCGGAAGGGCGGCCAGCTCCGCTGGCTGCCCGCCGCACCGCAGGCCTTCGTCTGGCTGCGGCTCTACCAGGTCGAACGGGGCGTGGCGCGCCGCGATCAGCCGGTGTGGTTGACCAGCCGCGAGCCCTACAGGCAGATGAGCTACGACACCTTCCGCTCGGTGCTGAACCGTGCCAACCGCGTCTTGCACACCAACTGGTCCACCCATGATCTCCGCCATACGTTCGCCATCCGCGCGCTGGAGGGCGGCATGCCACTGCACATCCTGCAGAACCTCCTCGACCACGCCTCGTTGGAGACGACCACCATCTACGCCCGCCCGCGCCCGGAAGAGGTCGTCGCGCACCATCGCGCCACCTTCTCGCGGTCACAGGGCGACGACTCCGGTGGCATCCCGGTCAGCTACGACCCGGGCGAGCTCGACTCCCTGTTCGGTGGGCGTGAGTCGTGACCACCGTCTTGGAGGCCGGCTCGGCTGCGCTCGACTATCAGCCCGCGCCCAATGGCGAGCCGGACGAGTCGTCCGCGGATCCGGCAGCATCATCTGTGCCTTACCGTTTCGGGAACACCACCATCACCCAGATCGTCAAGCGGGTCGGTTCGACGGGTGACACCCAGGTCGTCGATGCAGCGATACAGCTACTGGATGCCCTCCTCGTCCGCGAAGGTGAGACCTGGGCGGAAAGATGGCTCGACCTCGAACGAACGACAGTCTCCGAATCCATGGACGAGTGGCGCCGTCAGGTTGGCTCCACCGTGCGGCCCACGCACTTGTCCAAGGCGTTCGTCGAGTTGGCCGCACTGGACGTGATCCGTCCCTCCTACGAATGGATGCACCGACGGGGACTACGCGGGATCGACACAATCGCCGCCTGCCGAAGTCAGGAGGACGCTGCAGCGTTCAAAGAACGTCTCCGGCTCCGTCAACTACGAATCGCGTCACAGACCGAGGTCCAGGTCACCCTCGGGAAGCTCTGCGCCCATACCGGGAGACGACCGCGAGATATCACGCTGCCCGACATCGAGGCCTACTGGGAGGTGCTCAAGCCGAGGAAGAACGACATCATTGGCCCACGGACGACCTGGCAGCTCATGGTCGAACTGAAGTGGCTCGAGGCTGCTCCCACCCCACCCCGCTTCATCCCGACCCGACGCGTCCGGCAGTGCACCCCTGAAGAGCTGGTCGACAAACACAACATCGCCGAACCGATGCGAGACATGTTCGTGCAGTACTTGAAGCAGCGGGCCGCCAGAATGGACTACGCAAGCCTGAACAACCTGGCACTCCGCCTCATCAAGACGTTCTGGGTCGACATCGTCAAGCACAACCCCGATCAGGCCAGTCTCGAGTTGACCCGCGAGCAGATCGACAGCTGGCGGCAACGGTTCAACACGAAGATAAACGGCCGACCACGCAGCGACATGGAGAAGCTGCAGACGTTGATGATCGTGCGCGGCTTCTATCTCGACATTGCCCAATGGGCGCACATCGAGCCCTACTGGGCGCAATGGGCGGCAGCCAGCCCGATCACCCGCGCCGAGGTGGGCGGCTTCAGGAAGGCACGTGTCAAGCAGATCGCCGTTCAGCAACAGAAAACCCGCGATCTGGCCAGCTTGCTCCCCCGCTTCGTCAAGGGAGCTGAGGACCAGCTGACGGAGGTCACCGCCCTGCTCGAACGCGTCCGAGAGGTCGGCCCCGGCGGACGCATCGACATCAACCGCGAGACCTGGACCGTCCACAAAGCGAGTCCTCAATCACTTCTCCTGCTGCAGAACGGTGCCCATCATCGACGCATCGAACGTGAGGAAAGTCGCAAGTTCTGGACGTGGGCGTGCCTGGAGACCCTCCGTCACAGCGGCATTCGGATCGAGGAAATGCTCGAACTGACCCACCTCTCGTTTCAGCGCTACGTGATGAAGCCGACCGGCGAGACCGTTCCTCTGGTCCACATCAAGCCCAGCAAGACCGACCGCGAACGCATGATCGTCGCCAGCCCCGAACTCGTCCACGTGTTCGCCGAGATCTTGAAACGCGCGCGCAGACCAGACGGAACTGTCCCACTGGTCCAGCGGTGGGATCCCTACGAGCACCTCTACGGCGAGCCGCTACCCCATCTCTTCGTCGACCGAGCGCTGCGGAACCCCGGCGTGATCAGCCACGCCACCATCTCAGCAGGTTTCATCCGGTTGGCCCGCGACCTCGATCTACGGA
Source organism: Microlunatus ginsengisoli (assembly GCF_039537205.1). NCBI lineage: Bacteria > Bacillati > Actinomycetota > Actinomycetes > Propionibacteriales > Propionibacteriaceae > Microlunatus > Microlunatus ginsengisoli. The sequence goes on from NZ_BAABAB010000017.1 coordinate 154,877, forward strand.
TCGCCGGACAACCCGTCCACTTCGTTCCACACGACCTCCGCCGACTGTTCGCCACCGAAGCCCTGTCCAGCGGCCTTCCGCCCCACATCGTCCAGGTCCTGATGGGTCATCAAAGCCTCGCCACGACCCAGGGCTACGCCGCGATCTACCCAGCCGACGTCATCCGCCACCACCGAATGTTGATCACCACCCGCCGACAGCAGCGACCCACCGACGAATACCGGGAACCGACCCCACAGGAGTGGGCCGAATTCGAAGCGCACTTCGTGCAACGCAAACTCAGCCTCGGAACCTGCGGCCGAGCCTACGGAACCGACTGCCACCACGAACACGCCTGCCTTCGCTGCGCCCTGCTGCGGCCAGACCCCGATCAGATCAACCGGCTCCGCACCATCATCGACAACCTCAACGATCGGATCGACGAAGCAACGTCCGCAGGCTGGATCGGAGAAGTCGACGGACTCAAAGTCAGCCTCGCCGGCGCCCAACAAAAGCTCCAACAGATGGAGAAGCAGATCACCCGCTCAGAAACCTTCCTCGGAATGCCTGATCTGACAGCACCCACACCGCCGACCGGCAGTGGCGAGATCAGATCCCGAACCTGTGAGAGCGAGTGACGCCTTCAGATAGCAGCCGAACACTTGGCGAGAGCCAAAGCGGCCCCTAATCCCACTCCCCAGCTCGGGTAAGGATGTTGTGTGCGATCTGGCGGTAGGCCTCGTCGATGGTCAGCACACCACCTTGGGCCACCCGCGAGGCCAACCGATCCATGATCGAGGCAGCCGAGTGCGAGTGGGTCGTGCTCATCGTGCCCGTGCCCGCCTGCATCGCCTCGAACATCGCCGCCGCCTCGCCGCCGCGGACCTCGCCGACGATCAGCCGCGACAGGTTCTGCCGCAGGGCCTCCGGCATCAGGTCGGAGATGCCGAACTCGCCGATGCTGGTGCCGCCGGAGATCTCGCCGTGTCCTGTTCGTGCCTGCAGGGCCAGGATGTTCTCCCGGCCGGGCTGCAGATGGGTCATCAGCTCGTAGTCGGTCTCCAGAGTCCCGAACCGCTCGCTCGGTGGGATCGAGTTGATCAAGGCGCGCAGCAGGGTCGTCTTGCCCGCACCCTGGTCGCCCGCGATCACCATCGACTTCCGCGCGAGCACCGCCGCGTCCAAGAACTGGGCGACCTCGATCGGCATCATCCCGGTGCCGGCGAGGTCGGCAAGGCTCACCTGGGTCAGCAGGTGCTGGCGGATCACGACGCTGGGCCGATAGGACAGCCCGAAGCCGATCGCGTGCAGCCGGAAACGCTCACCCAGCGCGATCGTCATGGTCGGGTGGGTGTCGTCGAACGGTCGGGACGGCTGGCTGTTCTGGCCGAGGAATCGGATCGCCTCGACCAGTTCCTCGTCGCTGTCGGCGACCGGCGGCATCCGGCGACGCCGTCCGTCGCCGTACTGGACCACGACCGAGTCACAGCCGTGGATCTCGATGTTCTCGACGTCCGGGAGCTGCAGCAACGGCTGGAGCCGGCCGAAGCCGAAGACGGCGTCCTCCACGGCCTGGACGTACGCCAGCTCCTTCGTCGTCGACCACAGCTGGGCGCCGTCCCGATGCAGGGCACGGACGTGGTCCGCGACGATCCGGCGGATGATCGCGCGGCCCATCAGGACGCGGTCGTCACGGGCGAGGGTTCGTCCACCCTGCCGCGACTGCGCCTGCGCCTCGTCGGTGATCGCCGCAGACGCCCGCCGCCGGAGGTCGACCACCTCGCTCCAGTCCACCTCGTCGGCCGGGATCGTGGTGCGTTCGGCGACCTCGGCGGCGGAGAAGACCCCGAACCCGGCGGGCGACGGGCCTGCGGCCTGGTCCTGGTCGTGCTCGGCGAGCAGCGGTACGTCCTCCAGCGCCACCCGGAAACTCTTGTCCGACTCGTCCATGATCAGACCCGCACCCGATCGGCATGGCGTCGCAATCCCGCCGCGAGCGAGGTGGTCGCGTCCGCCAGCGAGCGGGCGAACGCCGAGTGCTCGAACCGGCGCGGTCGGGGCCGGCCGTCGGAGAGGTGGGCCGCCGCGGCCGGGTCGTGCGCGATCGTCGCGATCACCGGGGCATCGAGGGCCCTTCCGATCTCACCGGGACTGTACGGGTCGTTCGGCCCGATGACGATCAGCCCTGGCTGATCCTCGGCGGTGGTCGACCTCGCCTGCTCGACCAGGGTCGGCCGATGGACCCGCGCCGCGGTGACCGCGCGCAGGCTCGAGTTCAGCACCACGGCGATGGTCGCCGCCGACTCGACCAGCGGCATCGGCAGGCCGTGGGCGGTCGTCCGGCCGGCGTCGACGATGACGTCGAAGTCGGCGTCGTCGAGTCGATGGAACGCGTCGACCAGATCGGGCCAGACGCCGGCGAACAGCGTCGCGCTGCCCGGTTTGCCGAATCCGGGCAGGAGCAGGCGGCTCGGTTCGGATTCGTCGGTCAGGCGGACGGTCTGGTCGATGATGACTTCCTGCAGCGCGCGGCGGTCGCGATGGGCCTCCGCGACCCGGAGCAAACCCTTGCCGCCCGATCCGCGTCCACCGAGGAAGCCGGCGAGGACCGCCTGGTGGGCGCCCGGATCGCAGTCGGCGAGCAGCACCGAACGCGGCCAGCCGAGCGCCAGGCCGACCGCCAGCGTGGTGACGCCGGGGGAGCCGGACGCCGAGGTGAGGACCAAGATTCCCATCGCTACCTCACTTGTCCGCGTCGCGCAGGATCGCGATCCGGTCCTGGGCCGCCAGCAGGGCGATCGCTGGTGCGTCTGCGGCCGCGACGTCGACGTTGACGAGGGTGGACGTGCCGTCGACTCCGTCGGCCGTGTCCACGACGCGTCCGAAGTATGCCTGGGTCGGCGCCGCCGCCTGACCGGCAGCCTGGTCCGACGACGGCAGGGCGACGAGGCGGACGGGTGCACTCGGCGTGAGCAGACCAACCGGGGCCCGCCCCGGGTTCAGCTTGACCCCGATCACGGCTCTCCCGGTCGCCGGCAGCGGGTCGGCGACGGTCGCGGCCGCAGGCACCAGGGCACCCTCGACGAGGTCGAACGCGGCCCGCTTGCCGACCAGGCTCGACAGTTGCTCCGCCGGGACCACGCTGACCTTGGTCGTTCCGCTGAGCGTGGTCGTGGTGAGGTCGGACTGCTGGATGACCGCGCCGCGGTGAACCGTGTGGGTCATCGCTACAACGGTCGACTGTGCGGCGACCTGACTGTAGATGACGTACGACAGCAGGCCGCCGAGGCAGAGCGCGACGACGCCCAGCGCGATCCAGCGGGGGTTGCGACGACCGGCCAGCCGCGCCGCGTCGGGCAGTCGGTCGGTCGCGTAGGGTGCCGCCGGAGCCTCGGCGTCGCGGCCGGGCCGTCGTCGCAGCCGCGGCAGCGTCGCTCGGGTGCTGTTCTTCGGTCTCGTGTCGATGCTCATGATCTGCCTGGGGGTCAGCGGTCGTGGCCGGTGGGAACGATGTCGGCATCGGCGGAGCCGGTGCCGGTGACGGTGTCGATGCCGATCACCGAGAGGAAGATGGTGGCGGCGGAGGTGCTGGTCCGAACGCTGACGACGCCGTTCGCGATGGCTACCGTGCCACCGACGTCGGGCTGGCCGGCGAGGTAGTTCCTGGCCGCCAGCACGGCCGCCGAGGCGGCCTGGTCGCCCGCAAGTTCCTGCGTGGCGGCGGCGTTTCCGGCCGCGCGCGCTGCCCCGGCGGCTGCCGCTTCGGCGCGGCTGGTGGCGTCGATCTTCTGGCCGCCGTCGATGACCAGACCGGCGGTCAGGATCATGGCCGCCATGATCAGTAGCACCAGCAGGCTGACCGACTGGCCGCGCTGGTCGCGCGCGCCGGGTTGCTCGGTCGCGATCATGATCGGGTCCGGTAGGTGTCGAGCGCCGATGCTGCGGTGCGGGTGACCGTGATGGAGCCGGGTGTGCCGGGCAGCAGGATGTCGCCGAAGGAGACCGCGCAGCTGACGGTGGCGCGGACGGTGGCCGGCCGGCCGACGTCGACGGCGAAGCCGGAGGTGTCCACCGAGACGTTTCGCGCGCCACAGGCGAGGCCGCCGGTGTCGAGGGAGGCTCGGGCCGCGTCGACACCTGCCTCGCGTGCGCTGCCTGACTCGCGTTCCAGTGATGCGGCGCGCGCCGCGGACTGCGCGGCCCCGGAGACGGTGCTCTTGGCGAACCACAACCGACCGCCGGCGATCAGCAGGCCGAGCATGATCACCAGCGCGGGCACGACGATCACCAGCTCGAGCGTGGCTGCGCCACGCTCGTCGCGTCGGTGGATCATCATGGTCGGGTCACCTTCTCCAGTGGGCTGGTGGCGTGCTCGGTGATGCGGGCAAGGCCGAGATCGAGCATCAGTGGCGCGCTGCCGCTGACCACCACCTCTGCGTTGCCGCCGGTCCGGCGCGCCTGGACGGTCACGTCGTGCAGGCCGCCCGCCGTGGCAAGTGCGGTTGCGGTGGCACGAGCCTCGTCGACGCTGCCGTAGCTGCCCCGGGCGATGTCCACGCCGGCGGCGGCGGCATGTCCGGCGACCGAGTGGCCGTGGATCCAGATTCCGGCTTGGATGACGCCGAGGGTGATCAGCATCAGGACCGGGAAAATCACCGCGTGCTGGACCGACTCGCTCAGTCCGCGCTGATCGCGCGTGCAGGTCACGGACTCAGGGCATGTGGCTCTTGACGTACGCGGTGATCGCCGTGATCACCGCGAGCGCAACAGTCACCGCGCCCGCCAACAAGATGGCGTTCTCCGTCGACTGGGTCAGGCCACGCTCGTCGCGCTCGTGGTGACGAACGAACAACAAGGTTCCGATCAGGTACGTGCCGAGCTGCTTGAGGGTCATGGAGGGGCCTTCCGTGGGGTTCGGGTTTCGTCGAAGGGACTTGTTGTGGTTCAGCGGACGAGCACCTGAAGCTCGCCGACGGGAAGTGAGGTGGTCGCGGTCTGGCTGTACGGGATGGTGCCGGTCGTGCCGTTGATGTTCCAGTCGACGGCCCAGCGCGTGGTCGCGGTGATGGTGTACGGGCCGTCGGGTAGTGACGGCTTCCGGTAGCGATAGCCGCAGGTCGGCGACGGTGTGCCGGCTGCGACGTCTCGCGTCCACCGCGAGCCGCCACCGGTGCAGCTGACCGTGTGCCCGTCGCCCATGTCGAAGGTGATGCCGGTGACGCGGGCCCGCAACGACACCGAGAGCGGACCGTTCGTATCGGTCACCGGCGAAGGCGAGGTGTTGCCCTCGACCCAGAGCCACAGCGGGTAGCCGACGGCAGCCATCTTCCACCTGTTGATCGACGGCGGGGGGCCCACCGTCGGAGTGGGCGCGGCCAACTGCAGGCGGGCGACCGCTGCCCGGGCGACGGTCTCGGGCGCAACTGTCGCAACCGGCGCCGCCGGCTGACACGCGCCGATCATGCAGTGGAGATAGGGCACTCCGTTGGGCGCAAGCGGTCCGTTGGGTCCCGGCTCGGACGATCCGCCGCTGGCCGAGGATGGGCGGTGACTCGATGCGGACGATGAGCCTTGGATCGCGCCGCCAGGCCGTTCTCCATGACTGCTTGCCCCAGCATTGAACGTACTGCCGCGCCGCTTCAGGAAGCCTTTGGGTGATGCCTCGGCCAAGCTCGCCGCAGCTACGCCCAGTGCCGTCGCGAGGACGATCGCGAGCAGGCACCGCATCAGCCGTCGCACGAGGTCACGTCCTTGTCGTCGGACAGGTCCCACGCCTTCCAGCGACCGTCCAACTTGCGAACCTCGACGGATGCCGTGCCGATGGAGCCGTTCCCGACCGCCTTGCCGCTCTTGTCGGTGATGCGGACGCTCGAGCCGTCCTCACAGGTATTCAGTGTGAGCTTCGCTGGAGAGTAGGCACCGTGGCGAATCCACACGATATGGACAGAACCTGTGGTCCGCTCGCCGCGTTTTAGTTGATCGCGGAGCGCGCCACGAGCCGCATCAAGCAGCGGACCAGCGCCGTTCTCCTTCATGACCGCACTCGGTCCGGCGGCCCCGCCAGCGTTTGACAGGCGATCGTACTCGGCGCTGAAGGTGCGGTAGGCCTTCTCGGCGGCCTCGAAGTCGAGCCGGGTCTGGCGTTCGAGTTCGGTCTCGGTCGGCGTTGCGGACGGGCTCGGGGAGGCGCTCGGAGGGTCGGTGGGCGTGCAGGCGCCAGCGCCGAGGCACAACGCTGTCACGGCCCCGACCAGCAGAGGGGCCCGTCTCCTGAGAGCCACCTGAGTCTCCTCTGAGTCGGAGGCGCAACGATGACATACCGATCGAGCCAATTCCAATCCGACCGCGACGCGGCGGCGGGTCTGCCCGCCGGAATGCCATCGGTGTGCTAGGCCGCCGCCCAGGTGGTGCGGTGCAAAGTGCCTCATGCACCGAGGCGCGCGATGTGACCAAGGTCTCATTTCTGCGCTGGCCGGATCGAGCGAGCACAACGAGGTCGATAACGGCGGACGGATGACCATGGTGCGCTCCTCTCGCTGTCGCTGCTGTCGGCTGTGTCCAAGACTCGCCGGTGGGTGTTGTCCGAGGTGTTGTCCGGCGCACCACAGGTGTTGTCCGTACCAGTGACGGTGTTGTCCGGGTGCGTGGCAGGCCGGCGCCGCGAGCTAGGCGACGAGGGCGAGCGTCGGGGAGTGCTGGGCCAGCCTGCGAACCGCTTTGTGGCACTGGACCCGGACCGCACCTTGCGACTTGCCGTGTCGGGCGGCGGCCGCCGCGCCGTTCAGCCCGTCGACGTACACACTCGTCAGCACGGCGCCGGTGTCGAGACTGATCACGCCCAACTGGGCAGCGACCTCGATCACCGTTCGGGCACTGATCGCGTCCTCGTCCATGGCCGCCCGCTCCGCCGACAGCTCGACGATGACATCGGGCGGATAGGGGGTGACGTCGACGCCGCGGGGCTGGTGGGACTGGTGCTGGACCGACTTGAGCGTGTCGAGAGCGAGATTGGCAGCGATCCGTCGCGGGCGCTCCGCGAGCGGATAGGTCCGGATCCGGAACCACATGGCTGTCACGTAGTCGTCCAATCCGGCGCTGGGATCACATCCCGCGAGCCGCACCAGCTTGCCCAGCATGGCCTGCAGCACGCTGCGACCGGCAAGCTGATCGTCGTCTGCGCAGAGTTCGAGCAGGGCCGACAGGGTCGGGTCCGGACGCTCGCGAATGCGGGACAGCACACCGTCCAGGTCGCGACACCCTGTCAGCGGAGCGACGGCGTGCCAGCGGCTGGGTAGGCCGGCATCGACCAGCCGTGCCCAGTCCGAGTTCAGCGCCGCGCGCAGTCCTGATCGGTGGGCAGATAGCGCAATCGTGGTCATCGGAGCTCCTCACTGGCCGGGTACTCCGAGAATCGCGCGCGGGTGTTGGCCGAGGTGTTGTCCCGAGCCCGTCCGGTGTTGTCCGTTTCCGGCGGCGCGGCGCAGCCAGAACGACCGCGCGGAGAACTGTCGGACCGTCCCGGTAGACATCGAATCGCCGGTCGGCAGCGCCGCCGACGGGATGCGAGCTCGACTCCCGGCCGGACCGAAAGGGGCAGCAAAACATGCGTCGTCGACGATCAGCCGGAGTGCGCGGACCTCCGCCCGCACGGACGGCCGATCGGCGACTCAGCCGTCGTGGCGCGCGGACATCGCTGCCGTCGGCGCCGGATCCGGGATGCGGTCAGACCGTGGGGTGCTCGGCAGCCTGAAAGGCGACGATACGGTCGACCGCGGCCGCCACGGCCTCGGCGCCGGCGGCCAGCGATACCCGCACCGAGCGGCCACCCGCGACGGGATCGAAGTCGCTTCCGGGCGTCAGCGCGACGCCGGTCGTCTCCAGCAGGTCGGCGCACCAGGACACCGAGTCCGGATGACCGACCAGACGATCGCCGAGACCGGCGTACAGATAGAACGCACCGTCGGCCGGTGCGATGTCGACCCAGCCGAGGTCGTCCATCCGGTCCAGCAGCACCTGGCGCGCCGCCGCGAACTCGGCCACGGCTTCATCCGCCGCGCGATACGAGGACGGGGTGAATGCGGCAATCGCCGCATGCTGCGCCGGGACGGGCGGGCACAGCGCGTAGTTCCCGGCCAGCGCGTCGAAGGCGGTCAGCAGGTCGTCGGGAACGAGTGCCCAGCCGAGTCGCCAACCGGTCATTCCCCAGTACTTGGAGAAGGAGGAGATGACGACGGCACTCCGGTCGTGACTCCAGGCGCACTCGCCGCGCGAGCCCGTGTAGCTGATCCCGTGATAGATCTCGTCGCTGATCAGCCGGACTCCGTGATGGGCACACCAGGCCGAGATCTCGCTCAGCTGCGCGGCGGACAGCATCGTGCCGGTCGGGTTCGCCGGGGACGCGACGACTAGACCCGCCAGCGGTCCGGCCGATCGGAGCGCCTCGATCGTGGGCTGGAAGCGCCGCTCGGGGCCGCAGTCGAGCTCGACCACCTCGCAGCCCAGCGAGGCGAGGATGTTCCGGTAGGCCGGGTAGCCGGGCCGCGCCAGGGCCACCCGATCACCTGGGTCGAAGGCGGCGAGGAAACTCAGCAGAAACGCACCCGACGACCCCGTGGTGAGAGCGACCTGGCCGGGATCGATGTCCAGCCCGTACCACGCGTGGTAGTGCCGGGCGAGCAGCTCGCGCAGCGGGCGGATGCCGAACGTCTCGCTGTAGCCGAGCGGAACGCCGCCGTGCATCAGTTCGGCCGCCCGCCGACGTACGTCCGCTGGGGCGCCCTGGGACGGTTCGCCCGCGCAGAGCGAGATGACCTCGCGCCCGGCCGCGCGCAGGTCCGCCACCCGCTGGAGAACGCTCATCACCGCGAACGGCGGCACTGCCGATCGGGTCGAGGGCTGCCACGTCATGGGACCAGGCAAGCAGAAGACGACGCGCCCGGCGGGGCGACCCCCGGTCCATCCCCGGCAGGGGTAGCCCGGGCCCACTCCCGGCGGGGGTGAGCCCCGGCCCGCCCTCGCCCATTCCCGAGCGGCGCGGGCCACGGCCGGGTACCGGGCTGCACCGGGGAGTCCGGCGCGGCACGGCAGCGAGCGGGTATCGAGCGGGGATGGAGGTGGGCGCCGCACAGATAACGGTCCGACATCGCACGGTGGGCCGATTGGTTTCCTCCACCGGGTCGATTTAGTGTGTCAACTCCTGACCACACGTGGCTCCGACCCCAGGAGGACTGCGATGACCCGGATGATCCGGTTGGCCGGACCGGCCGCGTTGGTCGGCCTGCTCGTCGCCGGACCGGGCTGCGCTGCCATCGTCGAACGAGCCAGCACCGGCGCGTCGCCGCAGCCGGCGGCGTCGAGTCAGGTGGTCGACGGCCCGGCCACCACGGCCCCCAGCTCGGGCGCCGGATCGGCGACGCCCGCCCCGCCCGGTGCTTCCGCTTCGGCCGACCGGCCGACATCGGCAATGCCGGCGGCTCCGCCCGAGCCGCCCAAGCCGGCCGAGCCGGCCGCGCTGCTGGAGAAGGGCGACAAGGGCGAGAAGGTGCGCGAGCTGCAGCACCGGCTCCGGCAGCTCGACTGGTATGCCGGCACGATCACCGGGACGTACGCAGCGTCGACGGTGACGGGTGTCCGCGGATTCCAGGAGAAGCGGAAGATCGCCGAGACCGGAGCGGTGGACGACAAGACCTGGACCGCCCTGAGGACGATGACCCGCACGCCGAGCAAGGCCGAGATGCACAACAAGCTGGTGCCGGGACGCCCGATCCTGAAGCGCGGCTCGACCGGAAGCTCGGTGCGCTCGCTGCAGGCCCGGCTCAAGCAGATCGGCTGGTATCCCGGCAACGTGACCGGCAGCTACGGCAGCCTGACCGCGGCGGCGGTGAGGGGCTTCCAGGCCAAGCGCCAGATTCCGGCCACGGGAGCGGTGGATCAGCGCACACTGAACCGGCTTCGCGCGATGACCCGGACGCCGACCGACGCCGAACTCCACAATCGCGCGCCGAAGCCGTCCGCGGCCGGGCTGGATGCCCGCTGCCTGACCGGTCGCGCGATCTGCGTGAGCAAGCGGACGAACTCGCTGGTCTGGGTCGTGGACGGCCGGCCCAAGCTCCGGATGGACGTCCGGTTCGGGTCGGCCGAGCTGCCCACCCGGGAGGGCTCGTTCAGGGTCGGCTGGAAGTCACGCCACCACGTATCGACCATCTACCACACCCGGATGCCGTACGCGATGTTCTTCAGTGGTGGTCAGGCCGTGCACTACTCGCCCGACTTCGCGGCGCGCGGCTACAACGGCGCTTCGCACGGCTGCGTGAACGTCCGCAACCTCGCCGGCATCCAGTCGCTGTTCGGTCAGGTGCGAGTCGGCGACAAGGTGATCGTCTACCGCTGAGGACTCAGGATCCGGCCCTCACGCCGAGCACCGGCGCCGGTGCATCGAGTATGACGCTCCGGATCGTGCTGCTCATCAGAAACGTGCCCAGCGGCACCCGCTTCCGGTGTCCGGGCGGGCTCAACGGGCAGTCAGGATCAGCGGGCCGTCCGGGGTGATCGCGATGGTGTGCTCGGAGTGCGCACCTCGCGAGCCGTCCCGGCTGCGCAGGGTCCAGCCGTCCGCGTCGGTGTAGATCTTGTCGGTCGACTGCAGGAACCAGGGCTCGATCGCGATCACCAGGCCTGGTCGCAGCGGCAGTCCTCGACCGCGGCGGCCGTTGTTCGGCACGTGCGGATCGCCGTGCATCGTCCGGCCGACGCCGTGGCCACCGAAATCGGTGTTGATCTTGTAGCCGGCTCGGGAGGCGACCCGGGCGATGGAGAACGAGATGTCGCCCAGCTTGTTGCCCGGCCGGGCCGCCTCGATTCCTGCCGCCAGGGCAGACACCGTCGTGTCGATCAGCTGCTGGTCCTTCGGGTCCGGCGTGCCGACGATGACCGACAGTGCGGAGTCGGCCACCCAGCCGTCCACGGACGCGGCGAAGTCCACGCTGAGCAGGTCGCCGTCGGCCAGCACGTAGTCGTGCGGCAGGCCGTGCAGCACCGCGTCGTTGACCGACGTACACAACACCTTCCCGAACGGGCTGGCGCCGAAGGACGGGTGGTAGTCGATGTAGCAGGACTCCGCGCCGCGGTCACGGATCATCTGATGGGCCAGCTCGTCCAGCTCGAGCAGGTTCACGCCGACGTCGGCCTTCTCGGCGAGCGCGGTCAGAACGTCGGCGACGAAGCGGCCCGCCGGGCGCATCTGCTCGATCTCGGTCGGGGTGCGGTACTCGATCACGGCCCAATTCTCCACGGAGGGAGTTGTCGAACGCTGGGTGCGCCCCGGACGCGCGGACCCTAGAGCTCCTTCACCTCCGCCAGGAGCTTGCCCATCGTTTCCTTCGCGTCGCCGAACAGCAGGGTGGTCTGCGGTTCGTACAGCAGCTCGTTCTCGATGCCGGCGAAGCCGGGGCGCATCGAGCGCTTCATGAAGACCACCTGCCTGGCGTGATCGGCGTGCAGGATCGGCATACCGTAGATCGGCGCTCCCGGAGTGGTCTCGGCAGCAGGGTTGACCACGTCGTTCGCGCCGACGACCAGCGCGACGTCGGCGGTGTCGAAGTCGGAGTTGATCTCCGACATCTCTTTCAGCTGCTCGTACGGCACCTGCGCCTCGGCCAGCAGCACGTTCATGTGGCCGGGCATCCGGCCGGCGACCGGGTGGATGGCGTAGTCGACCTTCGTTCCGCGCGAGGTCAGCTCGTCCACCAGCTGGCGCAACGTGTGCTGGGCCTGGGCGACCGCCAACCCGTAGCCGGGGACGATGATGACCCGGTCGGCATAGCCGAGCATGATCGCGACATCGGTCGGGCTGGCCGAGCGCACCGGACGGTCGCTCGCGGTCCCACCACCCAGCGTCGAGCCGCCGCGCAAAGCGCCGAACAGCGTGTTCGCCAGCGAGCGGCCCATTGCCTTGGCCATCAGCCGGGTGAGCAGCGTGCCGGCCGAGCCGACCAGTGTGCCGGCCACCAGCAGCAGGGTGTTCTCCAGGACGTACCCGCTGGCCGCAACGGTCAGGCCGGTGAACGCGTTCAGCAACGAGATCACGATCGGTACGTCGGCGCCACCGACCGGCAGCACCAGCAGAACGCCGAGCGCGAGTCCGAACACGGCCAGCGGAATGCCGAGCAACATCGACGGCGCCAGCACCAGCCAGACCGAGAAGCCGAGCACGGCGAGCATCGCGAGGCCGTACGCCACCGGGTAGCCCGGGAAGATCACCGGACGGGTGGTCATCAACTCCTGCAGCTTCAGGAAGGTGATCACCGAGCCGGCGAAGCTGACCGAGCCGACCACGACGGTGAACGCGGTCGCGATCAGCGTGAACAGCGGGGTGGCTGCCGAGCGTTCGGTGATCTCGTGCAGCTCGACCAGCGCGACGATGGCCGCGGCGCCGCCGCCCACACCGTTGAACAGCGCGACCAGCTGCGGCATCTGGGTCATCTGCACCCGATAGGCGCCGAGCACACCGATCACCGTGCCGACGGCGACCGCGATCAGGATCGGCACGATGTTGTGCAGATCGTTGGCGAAGAAGACGATCACGCAGGCCAGCACCGCGCCCGCGGCACCCAGCAGGTTGCCGCGCCGGGCGGTCTTCGGCGAGGACAGCCCCTTCAGCGCGAGGATGAACGCGACGGCCGCGAGCAGGTAGCCCAGCTGAGCCCAGGTGGGTGTGCTCACCGGCCCGCACCGCCGGATCCGCCGGGTGAGTCGGGTGAGTCGGGCTTCGGTGGGAGGGCTGGCTTCCGGTCGGCCGCGGTGACCTTCTTGCGCGGTGCGAACATCTGCAGCATCCGGTCGGTGACCACGAATCCACCGGTCATGTTGATCGCGGCCAGCACCACGGCGACCAGTGACAGGGCCAGGATCGGGGTCGAGTCGGCGGACCCGGCGACCAGGATGGCGCCGACCAGAATGACGCCGTGGATCGCGTTCGCACCCGACATCAGTGGCGTGTGCAGGGTCGGCGAGACCTTGGAGATGACCTCGATCCCGACGAAGACCGAGAGTACGAAGATCGTCAGCCAGACCAGCGGCTCACTCACTCAGCACCCTCCCCTTGATCCATCGTCGCGTTGCCGCCGGGCCCCGTTCGCCCCGGCCGTCTCCCGCTCGCCCGCCTCGGAAACTGTGCAGATCCTGCAGCGACACGCGGACGGGACCTGCAACAGCCGCACAGTTTCCCGAGGGAGGCGTCAGGCGTTGGCATGGGCACCACCCTCGGCGGCGAGAGCGTCGCGGGTTGGGCCGTGCAGGACGTCGCCGGCGTGGGTGATGCACATGCCGGCGACGATCTCGTCGGCGAAGTCCGGCGCGAAGGCGCCGTCGCGGGTCATCAGCGTGATCACGTTGCCGACGTTGTGGGCGTACAGCCGGCTGGCGGGAGCGGGCAGCTGGCTCGCCACGTTGAATCCGCCCCAGACCTGGGCGTTGCCGATGGCGACGACCGAGCCCGGTTGGACGCCCTCCACGTTGCCACCCGAGTCCGCCGCCAGGTCGACCACGACCGACCCGGGCCGCATCTGCTCCACCATGGTCCGGGTGACCAGCATCGGCGCCGGCCGGCCGGGCACCGCGGCGGTGGTGATCAGCGCGTCGGCGGCGGCGACGTACGGCGTGAGCAGCTCGCGCTGCAGCTCGGCCCGATCCTCGGTCATCTCCCGGGCGTAGCCGCCCGCGCCCTCCAGGGTCGGCAGCTCCAGGTCGATCGCGACGGCGCCCATCGAGCGGATCTCCTCGGCCGCCGCGGCCCGGACGTCGTAGCCCTTCACCACCGCGCCGAGTCGTTTGCAGGTCGCGATCGCCTGCAGCCCGGCCACGCCGGCGCCGAGAACGACGACTTGGGCCGGCGGGATGGTGCCGGCGGCGGTCATGTTGAGGGGAAAGAACTGCCGGAGCCGCCCGGCGGCCACGATCGCGGCGCGATAACCCGCCACCAGGGCCTGCGAGCTGAGCGCGTCCATCGACTGGGCCCGCGAGATCCGGGGGACGTACTCCATCCCGAAGGTGGTGATCTGCCGGTCGCGCCGGGCGGCGACCTCCGTCAGCCGGGAGCCGGCGGGGAAGAACGAGATGGTGGCGCTGCCGCTCGGCAGCACGTCCGGGGGCAGCGGCTGCACGCTGGCGACGACGGCCGCGTCGGCGACCGGGGTTTCGGTGACGATCGCACCCGCTGCGGTGTAGTCCTCGTCGCCGACCAGGGCGGTACGCCCGGCGCCGGGCTCGACCGCGACCTCGTAGCCCGCCGCCACCAATCGGGTGATCACCTCCGGCACGAGGGCGACCCGAGCCTCCCCGGGCGCCACCTCCCGAACCACCGCGATCCGCACGACGCCGAACCTATCAGCGCATCCCGCACCGCCGGTGGGCGCGAGCGGGGTCGGCGCGCTCGAGTCCGCTCGTGAGCTGGACCGATGACTCCGAGATGGTCGGCTGGGTGTCGTACATGGACCACACGCCAACCAGCAAGCGTTTTCCGCCGCCACGTTCCGCCGCGCGAGGTCGATTCGCGACGCGACGCGACGATACGCAGGGTGGATGCCAAGACAAACTGACAAATAGCGTCCGTTCAGCCGACCTCGATCGTCACGGTGTGCCAGCCGGTGGCACCGTTCGGCGCGGGCGGGGCCGGCGCGTCCGTCTGCAGCTCGCCGTCGGCGTTGGTCGCGCGGACCGCCACCTGGTGGCTACCCGGGGTCGCGTCCCAGCGGAACATCCACTGCCGCCAGGTGTCCGGACCGGTCACCTCGGCCAGATCGGCCTCGTGCCAGGCGCCGTCGATGCCCACCTCGACCTTGGCGATTCCGGTGTGCTGGTCCCAGGCCACGCCCGCCACGACGACCTGACCCGCGGGCACCGAGCGCTTGCGCGGTACGTCGATCCGCGACCCGGTCTTGATCGGGCCCTTCGCCGACCAGCCGAGCGGCGTCCAGTATCCGTGGTCCTTGGCGAAGGTGGTCACCTTCAGCTCCCGGACCCACTTGGTCGCCGACACGTAGCCGTACAGACCGGGTACCACCATCCGCACCGGGTAGCCGTGCTCGACCGGCAGCGGCTCGCCGTTCATCCCGATCGCCAGCAACGCCATCCGGTCGGGGTCGGTCAGCGCCTCCAGCGGTGTGCTGGCGGTGAAGCCGTCCTCGCTGGTCGACAGCACCATGTCCGCGCCGTTGGTCGGCCGGGCCTGCGCGAGTAGCTCGCGGAGGGGATAGCCGAGCCAGGTCGCGTTGCCGATCAGGCCGCCGCCGACCTCGTTCGAGACGCAGGTCAGGGTGGCGACATGCTCGACCAGCGGCTTGGCGGTCAACGCAGCCCAGTCGATGGTCACCTCCTGCTCCACCATCCCGGTGATGGTGAGCGACCACTCGGTCGTCTCCAGCCGGGGCACCTGGAGCGCGGTGTCGATCCGGTAGAAGTCCTCGTTCGGGGTGATGTACGTCGCCAGGTCGGCGATGCCCAGCTCGGCTCCGGCCGGCACCGGGTCGGCGCTGACCGGCTTCGGCAGGCGCACCTTGGACCGGGCGTCGTCCACGGCGTTCGCCGCAGTGGTCAGCGCCCGGCCGGCCACAGCGGCGATCACTGACAGCACGCCGGTCACGACGGTCCAGGCGAGGAAGGTCCGGCGAGCGGGCAGCGCCGCCTCGTCGTCCGGGATGCCGCGCCGCGGCAGCCAGCGGCGGAGCCGCTCGATCAGCGCCCGCAGCAGCAGATAGCCGATGCCGAGGCCGGCGATCGCCGGCACGATCGCGGCCACCGACGCCTGGGCGCCGGTGAGCACCGCGAGCAGGCCGATCAGGGCCAACGCACCGAAGATCACCCCACCGGCGTACGGCCGGCGGAGCTCCAGCGCTCCGGCCAGGCCGCAGAGCGCGAGCACGGCGACGAAGATCACCGCCAGCAGGAACGGCTTGTCGGCCGTGCCGAGAGTCTCCTTGCCCCAGTTGACCAGGGCGGCCGGCAGCAGGTCGATGATCCTCGACCCGACCGCGGGGATCGGCGATCCGGCCGGAGCGAAGAACCAGGCGGCCAGATCGGCCACCGCGATCCCGCCGAGGCCGGCGATCGCCCCGCACAGCCAGGCCCATCGGCGGGCGACGGCGCCGGTCGTCGGACCGGTCGGCGGGTGCGTGGGCGGGGCGGTCCGCGACGGTGGGGTGCCCGGTCCGGGAGCGTCCGCCGCACCGCCGCGGCCGGCCGCGAGCTGCGTCATGGCACCATCCTGCGTCGGCGCCGGCAGCCGGGCAATGAGACGTCGGCGAACCGTAAGCGATCGGCCCGTCGACGATCGCCGAGCCATCCCGCTCGGCCGGTCCGATGGTGGCGGCCGGAAGCTCAGCCGCCCGGCGGGGCGAACTGGCTGAGGGTCAGCACGGCGCCCTGCGGATCGACGATCAGGGCCTCGCGGGTCCACATCGTGTCGACGCTCGACAGCACCTCCGCACCGTGGGCGGCAGCGACCTCGGCGGAGCGGTCGCGGTCGGCGACGGTGAACCGGAGGTGCCAGCGCGGCGGACCGGGGTCGGTGGCGATGCCGGCCACGACGTCGGCGAAGCCCGGCGGGGCCGCCGCCTGCCGCTCGAAGATGTGCGGATCGATCGTCGAGGCCAGGTGGTCGCCGTAGCCGGGCAGCCGGATCATCCCGGCGCCCAGGCCGGCGTCCAGCTGCCAACCGAAGACGCGGCGATAGAACCCGACCGCGCGCGCCGGGTCGGGCGTGAGCAGGTCGGAGAAGTTCCACGTGCCGGGCGTGTTCACCAGCTGGGCGCCGAGCCGGCGGCGGGCCTGCCAGAGCCGGAAGACCGCACCGTCGGGGTCCGCGCACCCGGCCCAGCGCCCGCCCGGGCCGGCATCCTGCGGTGGCAGCCGGACCACGCCGCCTGCGGCCGTCACCGCGGCGGCGGTGGCGTCGACGTCGTCGCAGGCGATGTAGGTGTTCCAGCCCGGCGCGGAGCCGTCGCCGACGGTCGCCCCGGCGACATCGTGCCCGTCCAGGGTGGCGACCAGATAGGACCCCGCTGCCCCGGGCGGCATCACCTCACGAAACTGCCAGCCGAACAGCCCGCCGTAGAACTCGGTCGTGCGCGCCGGTTCGCGCTGCTCCAGGTCCACCCAGCAGGGCACGCCGGCCGGATAGCGCCGCTGGTCGTCCACGATCACGCTCATGGTTGTCTCCTAGCACTCGCGGGCCCGGGCCGGAAGGGGTCGCAGACCGCTCCCTACCGCTCCCGGGCGTGCCGTTCGCGCCCGGCTCCCCGGGCGGCCACAGCGACCGAGCTGCCGGGCAGAGTTTCCCGGTGGGCCGACGACGGTTGCTCCGTCGTCACCGACCGGCCGCCCGCCGCCCGCTGCGCATGATCATTCCGGCTCGACGAGGGAGCAGTGCTCGTCGGTGACGGGCACCAGGCCGCCCGCCACGTCAGCGCATCCGTGCCCCGGCGGGCACCCGACCGGCGCTCGCGCCCGTGCCCCGCGGCGCGGGGATCTCCTCCTCGATCGCGCCGGCGAACTGGGAGTTGTAGAGCGCCCAGTAGTGCCCGCGTGCCTCCAGCAGCTCGTGATGGTTCCCCTGCTCGACGATCGATCCGTGCTCCATCACCAGGATCACGTCGGCGTCGCGGATCGTGGAGAGCCGGTGGGCGATGACGAAGCTGGTGCGATCCGAGCGCAGTGCCGCCATCGCTCGCTGCACCAGCACCTCGGTGCGGGTGTCCACCGAGCTGGTGGCCTCGTCCAGGATCAACAGCGCCGGGTCGGCCAGGAAGGCGCGGGCGATGGTCAGCAGCTGCTTTTCGCCCGCGCTGATGTTGCTGCCCTCCTCGTCGATGACGGTGTCGTATCCGTCCGGCAGCGAGTGCACGAAGCGGTCGACGTACGTCGCCTCCGCGGCCGCGTGGATCTCGGCCTCGGTCGCGTCGGGGCGGCCGTAGGCGATGTTGTCCCGGATGGTGCCGTGGAACAGCCAGGTGTCCTGCAGCACCATCCCGATGTTCGCCCGGAGGGCGGACCGGGGGACTGCGGCGATGTCCACCCCGTCCAGCGTGATCCGGCCCGCGTCCAGCTCGTAGAACCGCATGATCAGGTTCACCAGGGTCGTCTTTCCCGCGCCGGTCGGGCCGACGATGGCAACCGTGCTGCCCGGCTCGGCGACCAGGGACAGGTCGGAGATCAGCGGCTTGTCCGGGTCGTAGCTGAACGAGACGTGCTCGAACTCGATCCGGCCCTCGGTCGGCGCGAGCACGCCGGCCTCCTCCGCGGTCTGCTCGTCGGTATCGAGGATCTCGAAGACGCGCTCGGCCGATGCCACTCCGGACTGGAGTAGGTTCGCCATCGACGCGACCTGGGTCAGCGGCTGGGTGAACTGCCGGGTGTATTGGATGAACGCCTGCACGTCGCCGATGTTCATGGTCCCGCTCGCCACCCGCAGTCCCCCGAGCACCGCGATGATCACGTAGTTCAGGTTCCCGATCAGCATCATCGACGGCATGATCAACCCGGAGATGAACTGGGCGGCGAAGCTCGCCTTGAACATCCCCTCGTTCTTCTCCGCCATCCGCTGCTCGACCGAGCGCTGCTGGCCGAAGACCTTCACCAGCGCGTGTCCGGTGAACGCTTCCTCGATCTGGCCGTTCAGCTCGCCGGTGGTCTTCCACTGCATCACGAAGTGCCCCTGGGCGCGTTTGCCGATCACCGTGGTGATCCCGACCGCCACCGGGATCGTGATCAGCGCGATCAGCGCGAGGGTCGGCGAGATCAGGAACATCATCAGCGTCACGCCGACGATGCTGAGCAGCGCGGTGAGCAACTGGCTCAGCGTCTGTTGCAGAGTCTGGGAGATGTTGTCGATGTCGTTGGTCACCCGGCTGAGCACCTCGCCGCGCGGCTGCCGGTCGAAGTAGGACAGCGGCAGCCGGTTGAGCTTCGCCTCAACCTCTTCGCGCATCCGGTAGATGGACCGCTGCACGATGCCGTTGAGCAGATACCCCTGGAACCACAGGAAGAGGCTGGACAGCGCGTACAGGACAAGGGCGAGCAGCAAGATCTCGCCGAGCAGGGTGAAATCGATCCCCACGCCCGGTACGACGTCGAGCCGCTGCACCATGTCGGCGAAGGTGTCCTGCCCCTGGGCCCGCAGGCCGTCGACGACCTGTTCCTTGGTCGCTCCCGGCGGGAGCTGCTTGCCGACCGCGCCGGTGAAGATCACGTCGGTGGCCCGGCCGAGGATCTTCGGACCCACAACGTTCATCGCGATGCCGACGACGGCGAGCAGGATGACCAGGATCAGCAGCGCCCGTTCCGGGTGCAGGTGGCCGATCAGCCGGCGCATCGACGGACCGAAGTTGATCGACTTCTCCACCGCACCGGGACCGCCGAACGGTCCGTGACCGCGCTGTTGGGGGGCGTACTTCGGCCGCTCGGCCGACTTGCGGACCGGCTCGCTCACTGGACGCGCGCTCATGCGGCCGCCGCCTCTTCTGCACTCAGTTGGGAATCGACGATCTCGGCGTAGGTGAGACAGGTCGACAGCAGTTCGTCGTGCGTGCCTTGTCCGACGATCGCGCCGTCTTCGAGGACGAGGATGGTGTCCGCGTCGGCGATGGTTGCCACCCGCTGGCCGACGATGATCACGGCCGCGTCGGTGATCTCCGCTTTCAGCGCCGCCCGGAGTCGCGCATCGGTCGCCACGTCGAGCGCGGAGAACGAGTCGTCGAAGATGTAGATCTCGGGTTTGCGGACCAGCGCTCGGGCGATGGACAGTCGTTGCCGCTGCCCGCCCGACACGTTCGTGCCACCCTGGCTGATCGGCGCATCGAGCCCGCCCGACATCGCCTCCACGAAGTCGGCGGCCTGGGCGATCCGCAGCGCGTCCCACAACTCCTCGTCGGTGGCCTCCGGGTTGCCGTGCCGCAGATTGCTCGCGACGGTGCCGGAGAAGAGGTACGGCTTTTGCGGAACCAGGCCAATCCTGCTCCACAGTGCCTCTTGATCGAGGTCGCGGACCTCCACGCCGTCCACCCGGACCGAACCGCTGGTGGCGTCGAACAGTCGCGGGATCAGCGAGACCAGGGTCGTCTTCCCGGATCCGGTGGAGCCGATGATGGCGGTCGTCTGGCCGGGTTGGGCGGTGAACGACACGTTCCGCAGGACGGGGTGGTCGGCGCCTGGATAGGTGAAGGTCGCACTGCCGAACTCGACGGTCCCGTGCTCGGCGGTCGTCGTGATCGGCGAGCCCGACGCGCTGACGCTCGACTCGGTCTGGAGCACCTCCTGGATCCGTTCCGCACAGACCATCGCCCGCGGGGCGAGCACCAACAGGAACGTCGCCATCATGACCGACATCAGGATCTGGATCATGTAGGTCAGGAACGCGGTGAGCGAGCCGATCTGCATCTGCCCGCTTTCGATCCGGTGGGCGCCGAACCAGAGCACGGCGACGCTGGACAGGTTCAGGATGAACATCACGACCGGGAACATCGACGCCATCAGCCGCCCGACCGACGTAGCGGTTTCGGTGACCTCGGCGTTCGCCATCGCGAAGCGTGCGGTCTCATAGGGCTCCCGGACGAATGCCCGGACGACGCGGATGCCGGTGATCTGCTCGCGGAGCACGCGGTTCACCGTGTCGATCCGGCCCTGCATGATCTTGAACAGTGGACGCATCCGGCTGATGATCAATGCCACCGCGGCAGCCAGCAACGGAACGGCGACGGCGACCAACCAGGACAGCCCGGCGTCCTCGCGGATCGCCATCACGATGCCACCGACCATCGTGATCGGGGCCGACAGCAGCATGGTGCAGGCCATCATCACCAGCATCTGGACCTGCTGGACATCGTTGGTGTTGCGGGTGATCAAGGACGGCGCGCCGAACCGGTTGAGCTCGCGCGACGAGAACGACATCACGTGGTGGAAGATCGAGCCGCGGACGTCGCGGCCGAATGCCATCGCCGCCTTCGCTCCGAAGTACACCGCGCTCATCGAGCCGATCGCCTGCACCGCGCTGACCGCGAGCATGATCCCGCCGACGTGCCAGATCAGATCCGTGTCGCCCTTGGTGACGCCGTCGTCGATGATCCGCGCGTTCAGGCTGGGCAGATAGAGGGCCGCCATCGTGCCGATCAACGACAAGATCAGCACGGCGGTCAGTAGACCCTTGTATGGCCGCAGGAACGTCCTGAGGGTGAGGAAGAGCATCAGCATCCTTCCGCGTGCGGGAACGACGGGTCGCGAAGCGACGGGGACGACAACAGATCGGTGGGCAGGGTGTCGGCGCGCGGCGCGCCCGCGGCGGGCGCGGCGACGCCGTGCAGGAACAACTCGGCGATCTCCAGCGGGTCCGGGCCGGCCTCGTCCAGGCAGGCGCCGCGCAGCATCGGATGGCTGAGCGCGAGCACGAACGCGCCGAGCATCGACGCCGCGCGCTCCGGGTCGAGCTTGAGCCGGGCGGCGTCCGGGGCCAGCACGGCGGCCAGCATGCCGGTCTCCAGCGCCCGGTCGGGCCGGGGCGGTCGCCGCCGCTGCTCGGCGTCCGGCGGCTGCCGGAAGCCGAGGGCGTAGACCAGGCCGAAGACCCGGTTCATTCGCTGCTGCAGGATCGCGACCGCGTTGGCGACCCTGGTCTGCAACGGCAGAGCGGGGTCGATGTCCAGCAGCGCCTGATAGCTGGCGGACGGATCGAACGCGTCGTCGAGCACCGCGTCGATCAGCTCCTCCTTGGAGGCGAAGACGCGGAAGATGGTGCCCTCCGCGATCCCGGCCGCCTCGGCGATCTCGCGAGTGCTGACCTCCCGGCCGCGCTCGCGCAGCAGCGGCGTCGTTGCCGCGATGATTGCCGCCCGTCGCTCGTCGGGCGGCAGGGGAGTTGCTCGTGCCACGATCAGCCAGAGTAATGAGTGAGTGCTCACTCAGACAAGTGAGTTTTGTCATGGCGAGGCGACGATCGGCCCCGGACGACGGGCGGTGCGGGCGTACGCTCTCCGCACGTCGACCCAGGTTGGTAGAAAAGTGCCGTGACCGACTTGGGGCCGCTGGCCGACCGCACCTTCGCCGCCGTGATCTTCGACATGGACGGCACCCTGATCGATTCGACGCCGGCCGTGATGCGGTCGTGGCGGACCTGGGCGGTCGAGCACGGCATCACCCCGGAGGACCTGCTCTTCCATCACGGCGTGCCCGCCGCCGGGGTGGTGGCGGCGGTGCTGCCGGACCACCAGTACGACAGCGCGCTGGCCAGGATCAACGAGCTGGAGCTCGCCGACCTCGAGGAGATCGCGCTGATGCCCGGCGCGCGCGAGGCGCTCGACGCCGTGGTGGCCGCTCCGCACGCGATCGCCACCTCCTGCACTCGGCCGCTGGCGGCGGCCCGGCTCCGGCTGTCGGGCATCGTCGCGCCCGACGTGCTGGTCACCGCCGACGACGTCGAGCGGGGCAAGCCGAACCCGGACCCGTTCCTGGCCGCGGCCCGGGGGCTCGGCATCGACCCGGCGGACTGCCTGGTGATCGAGGACGCCCCGGCCGGGGTGCAGGCGGCGCGCTCGGCGGGCTGCGCGGCGCTCGCCGTGGCCACCACCGTCGACGCGGACGACCTCGCCGCGGCCGACCTGGTGATCTCGGACCTGTCGGCCGTCCGGCTGGTCCCGACGGACGGCCGGATCAGAATCGAGTCCGCCTCCTAGCCAGCCGAGTTGTCAGGTTCTCAGCGCGCTATAGCGCGCTGAGAACCTGACAACTCGCGGGTTTGGGGCCGTGGCCAGGGTCAGGCGAGCGGGAGGAAGACTCGCATGGCGCCGGGGGTCCGGTTGCCCCAGGCGTAGTAGGGCACGGCGGTCAGCGCGATGGGCTCGCTGAGTTCGAGGCCGTGGTCGCCGAGCTCGCGGTACGGCCAGGGCCCGGCGTCCGCCGGCCGGCTCCGGGCCCGGCCGGACACCCGCAGCGTCGTGATCCCGGCCAGCATGCCGTCACCGGCGACCGGTTCGGGTCGGACACCCGGGTCGATCACGACGTCGTCCAGCCGCTGACCGGGATGGTCGGCCGACTCGAGGCAGTAGACGAGCGGTCCGCGCTCGATCGCGACCGTGCCGCGGATCGCGTCGACCCTCGGGTCGGCGGTGGTGAACCGCGCGGTCAGCGGCAGCTCCAGCACGATCTCCCGATCGGCCGCGCCGCTCATCGACACCAGCCACCAGCCGTTGCTCGGCGCCGTCGCCACCGGTTCCCCGCCGACGCTGAGCCGGGCGCCGGCGGCCCAGGCCGGAATGCGGAGAGCGAGCTCCCAGTCCGTTCCCGGCGCATCCACGATCCGGATCGCGACCCGGCCGTCCCACGGATAGCCGGTGGTCACCTGCACGGTCGCCTCACCGCCGGCGACGGGCGCGGTGAAGCGGCCCGAGACGTACTGGTGCACAGCGACCCGCCGTTCGCCCCCGAGCAGCACGTAGTGCTGCAGCGAACCGATCAGCCGCATCACGTTCGGCGGGCAGCAGGCGCAATGGAACCACGGCACCCGGCGATAGTCCTGGTCGTCCCCGGCGGCAAGATGGTCGTCGCGCACCTGGAGCGGGTTGGCGTAGATGTAGGACTGGCCGTCCAGCGACGTACCGGCCAGGAAGCCGTTGTAGAGGGTGCGTTCCAGCAGGTCGGCGTACTTCGCCTCGGCGGTGATCATCAGCATCCGCCAGCAGAACTGGATCGACGCGATCGCCGCGCAGGTCTCGCAGTAGCTGCGCTCGCTCGGCAGCTCGTACGGGTCGCCGAACGCCTCGTCGGTGTGATGGGCGCCGACGCCGCCGGTCAGGTAGGTCTTGGTCGCCGCCATCTCGGTCCACAGCCGCTCGACCGCCGCGAGCAGGGCCGGGTCGCCCTGCTCGGCGTAGACGTCGGCGGCGCCGGCCAGCAGGTACAGCTGGCGGACGGCGTGCCCGGCCACCCCAGGCGCCTCCCGGATCGGCAGATGGTCCTGCCAGTAGTGCCGGCCGAACCGGCCTTCGCCGAGCAGCCCGTGGCCGCGCCGGTCGACGAAGTAGCTCGCGGTGGCGAGATAGCGCTCGTCGCCGGTCTCCCGGTGGAGCTCGACCAGAGCGGTCTCGATCTCGGGATGCCCGCAGACGCCGTCGACCTGGGTAGGCCCGGTGCCGAAGCTGGTCACCACCAGGTCGGCGAACCGCCGGGCGACGCCGAGCACCTGCTCGTTCCCGGTCGTCCGGTGCAGCGCGACCGCTGCCTGGATCAGGTGCCCGGCGCAGTACAGCTCGTGCCCCCAGGGCAGCTGGACGAAGCGCTCGCCGGGGAAGCGGACCTGGAAGTGCGAGTCCAGGTAGCCGTCGGGCTGCTGGGCGGCGGCGAGCAGGTCTGCCGTCTCACGCAGCTGCTCGCTCAATCGGTGGGCCAGCTCCAGGTCGAGGTCGGGGTCGGCGAACACCCAGCCGATCGCCTCCAGCCACTTGTAGACGTCGCTGTCCAGGAACGGCAGGTCGTTGACGTACGTCCCCTCGGCCAGGCCGGCCGCCAGCTCGAGGTTGTGGAAGTTGCCCGCCTCGTGCAGCCGGTCCCACGCGCCGGGGACGCTCACCTCCCGGTTGATCCGGCGGCGATCGGCCCAGAGCCCGGCACCCACCGTTCCGCCGGATCCGGCGGTGAAGGCGAGGTGGGCAGCGGTCCGCGGCCGGATCGGTCCGGCGGTCGGCGAAGCAGTCACGGGGCGATCTCTCGGTCGATTCACGGAATGAAGGAAAGCGGTTTCCGTCGACTGTAGAGAGCTGCGTCGGCGCTCGTCAAGCCGCTAGGATCACTCGCGCAGGAGCCACTGGCGGAAAGGGCGCCCGGAAATGCGTTCCGAAACGAGACCGGTGCGGATCAGCGATGTCGCGATCCGCGCCGGCGTGAGTCCGGGCACCGCGTCGAAGGCGCTGAACGGGACCGGTCAGCTGCGAGCGGAGACCCGCGACCGGGTGCACCGGGCCGCCGCCGAGCTCGGCTTCCGCCCGCACGGGCTGGCCCGAGCGCTGTCCCTCGGCCGCAGCTTCACGGTCGGGCTGCTGACCACGGACAGCTTCGGCCGGTTCAGCCTGCCGGTGATGCTCGGCGTGGAGGATGCGATGGGCGCCGGGGAGATGGCGGTGCTGCTCTGCGACACGCGGGACGACCCGCTCCGCGAGCGGCACTATCTCCGGACCCTGGTGGCACGTCAGGTCGACGGCCTGATCCTGACCGGACGCCGGACCGAGCCGCGGGTGCCGGTCGAGGTGCCGAACTCACTTCCGGTGGTGTACGTCTTCCGGCCGTGCGCCGACCCGGCCGCGACCTCGATCGTGGTCGACGACGCCGGCGGGGCCCGGCTGGCGGCCGAGCACGTGCTCGGTCTGGGCCGCCGTCGGGTGGCGGTGATCACCGGCCCGCCGTCGCATCTCGCCGCCCGCACCAGGGCCGACGCCGTTGTCGCCACGCTGTCCGGGCAGGGCTTGGCGCCGGCCGGACCGGTGCAGTTCGGCGAGTGGAGCGAGCGGTGGGGGCGGCTTGCCGCCACGAGCCTGATCCGCCGCGGCGAGGAGGTCGACGCGATCCTCTGCGGCAGCGATCAGATCGCCCGCGGGGCGTGCGACGGACTGCGCGAGGCCGATCTCCGGGTGCCCGACGACGTGGCCGTGGTCGGCTTCGACAACTGGGATGTGATGGCGCTGGCGTGCCGACCGCCGCTGACCACAGTCGATCTGGAGCTGCAGCAGCTGGGCCGGCAGGCCGCCGCCCTGCTGCTCGATGCGATCGCCGGCGAGGTCAGGCCCGGCCGGCACCAGATCGCGCCGCGGCTGGTGATCCGGGAGTCGAGCGTGGGTGCCTGACGGCCGGGCCGGCTAGCCGGTCTTGCGCCGGAACGTCCGCTTCGCGTCGACCGGGCCGTGTCCGTGCACGTGCTGCGGACCGTCGTCGATGTGGTCCTCGCCCCGCCGGCCCTTCTTCGCCTCCAGTGCTTCGCGGAACTTGCGCTTGGTCTCCTCGGCCGGGTCGACCGCCTTCTCGTTCTGGTCAGCGCTCATGGTCCATTCTCACCCGACCGGCCGCGGCCGGCCGCGGCCACCCCCACGTCGCCACCCCGGAGTTGTCGCTGACGACTCGAAGGTGTGCGAGCCGCTGGCACTAACTCTGCGACGGCCAGCTGCTCGGCGGCCACGACCGGTCGCCACCCTGCGTGCCGCCCGATCGCGGCGAGCTGCTCGGTGTCGCGGACGAGGCGGGCCGGCTGAGCGTGGTGGCCGAGCCGGCCTCGTCACGCAACGGATCCTCCTCGCCGGCGCCGGTCTCGCCGGGGGCAGCGTTCGACCCGGGCTCCGAGGCGGCAGCGGCGCCCGACTCGGCGGTCGCGGTCGCCAGCACCTCCGCCTCCGGCGCGAGCTTGACCGCGGTGCCGAAGGCCGCGACCTCGCTCAGCGACTGGGTGATCTCGCTGCAGTCGTAGCCGAAGCCGACCACCGCGTCGGCACCCGCGCCGACCGCCATGTCGATCATCTTGGTGACCGCGTCCTGCCGGGACCGGGTCAGCATGGTCGCGTAGCCGTCCAACGGGTTGCCGGCCCGCAGCTCCGGTGGCAGCTCGCGCGGCCGGACCACCACGCCGACCACGTCGCCGAGCACCGCCGCGATCTCGCGACCGGGCACGGCGGCCACCGACACCACCGGGATCGCCCGGGCCGGCAGGACCGGGCGGGCCACGCTGGCGGGCTGTGGTGTCCAGCCGGGCGGCTGACCAGGGCCCTGTTGCGGCCCGGGACCCTGCTGCGGGCCGGGCCGGGGACCCTGCTGGCCGTAGGGGTTCTGACCGGGCTGGCCGTACGGCTGCTGTGGTCCGGGTTGCTGGGGTCCGGGTTGCTGGGGTCCGGGCTGGCCCCACGGCTGCTGACCCGGGCCCTGACCCGGCTGCTGCGGAGGTCCCCACGGCTGCTGGCCCGACGGCTGGCCGTACGGCTGCTGCGGCTGGCCGTACGGTTGCTGGCCCTGGCCGTACGGATTCCCGGGCTGGTTCTGGCCGGGCTGGTTCTGCCCGTACGGGTTGGGCTGCTGGCCGTAGTTGCTCATGGCGACAACCTATCCACGGCCGGGCGCCGGCCGGCGTCAACCCAGCTGGGTCATCTCCACCGTCACGAACATCTCGGACCTGCCGCCGGAGTACGTCCCGCGCAGCGGGGCGACGTCGCCGTAGTCCCGGCCGTGCCCGACCCGGACGTACGCGTCGGTGATCCGGCCGGCCAGGGTCGGGTCATAGGCGACCCAGCTGCCGCACCACCACTCGATCCAGGAGTGGCTCTCGCCGCTGACGGTGGTGTTGGGCTGTGCACTGCCCGGATGGAGGTAGCCGGAGACGTAGCGCGCCGGCAGACCGATCGAGCGCAGCGCGCCCAACGCCAGATGGGTGTAGTCCTGGCAGACCCCGCGACCCTGGGACCAGACCTCGGCCGCGCTGCTGGTGACGGTGGTCGACCCGGTCTCATAGCTCAGCCGCTCGGCGATCAGCCGGCACACGTCGAGCGCAGCCAGTCGGGGCGGCTGGTCGGCCCGCTCCGCGGCGAGCGCGGCCAGCTCCTCGGGTGGCGTGGTGCGTTCGTTCACGGTGAGGAACTCCGCCATCGAGTCGATCACACCGCGGTCGTTGAGAGCGGCCCAGCCCAGATCGTTGCTGGGCACCTGACGGGTGGAGTCCCACGGCTGCTCGTCGCCGCGGGTCTCGACCACGGACTGGGCATGCACGGTCAGCCGCTTGTGCGGCTCGTGCAGCTCGAACGTGGTGACCTGGGTTCCCCAGTAGTCGGTGAAGGTGAAGCTCCACGCGGTGGGCTCGATGCCGACGCGGCTGGTCCAGACCGTCTGGTGGCTGGTCGTCGCGGGCGTCATCCGGGCCTCGTTGTAGGACGACGCCACCGACGTCGCGTAGCGGAAGCCGGTCTTGTGGTCGATGCTGATCCGCATCTCAGCGGGTCCCTTCCCTGATCCAGGCCCGTGGGTCGGCGGCGGCGAAGAACGCGGACGCGGCGATGTCGGAGACCTCGGCGCAGACGTCTTGGACTCGAGTCATCTCCGCCTCCAGGTCGGCCACGACCTCGTCGATCGACGCGTACTCCAGGTGAGCCCGGAGCCGGCCGAGCCGGCGCTGGGCCTGCTCGGTCGCGGCGTGCGCGGGCTTCGTCGTGGAGACCTTGTCCAGGCAGTCCGAAGCGGCCACCAAGCCGTGCATCACCGAACGCGGGAAGCGCGCGTCGACGATCAAGAACTCGGCCGCGCCGGCATCGGAGTGCACGCCGCGATAGGTCCGCAGGAATGCGTCATGGCCGCCCGCGCCGCGCAGCACCTGGGGCCACTGGGTGGTGCCGGTGGCCGGGGCGGCGGAGGCCACCATCCGGGAGGTCATGTCGGCCTGCTCGAGGCTGCGGCCGAGCAGCAGATACTGCCAGCCGTCGTCGCGGACCATCGTGGTCCGCGCCAGCCCGGAGAACAGGGCGCTCCGTTCACGGGCCCAGTCGCAGAACCCGTGCGCCTGGCTGAGCTGCAACCGGCCGGAGGGCAGGTTGTGCCAGGTGGTGTTGATGCACTGCCACAGCTCCGCCGGGATCACCTCGCGGGCTCGGCGGGCGTTGTCCCGGGCGGCGGCCCAGCAGGCGAAGATCGAGCTCGATTCCCGCGCGTCGTAGCCGAGCACCCGGAGCAGGTCGTCCTTGCCGGGGTGCTCGATGTCGTCGATGCCCATCAGCGCGAGCAGGTTCGCGCACGACTCGCTCTCCGAGGCCGGATTCGTCTCCAGCATCACGCGCAGATGGGTCTGCAGCAGCCGGGCCGTGTCGTCGGCGCGCTCGACGTAGCGGCCGATCCAGAACAATGCCTCGGCGATCCGGCTCAGCACGGGTGATCTCCCTCGCGCCGCACCTCGACCGGCTCGGCGCGGGTGGCCGGGCTCTGCTGCTGCTGCTCCTGCTGCGGCTCCCCCCGGCGGACCAGGTCGGGCGCCAGACCCGGCGGTCTGCTGATCACCATCGGCACGACCGGCTGCCGCGGCGGAACCGGCTTGGGCTCGGTCTCCGCGTCCGCCACCTCGTCGACCTCCAGGTCGTCCTCAGTGGACTCCTCCTCCTCGTCCTCGTCCTCGGCGTCGCGCGGCGGGTGGTGCAGCGGGGCGCTGAGCACCCAGGTGTCCTTGCTGCCGCCGCCCTGGCTGCTGTTCACCACCAGCTCGCCCTCGGGCAACGCGACCCGGGTGAGCCCGCCGGGCAGGACGTACACGTCGTCGCCGGTGTTGACCGCGAACGGCCGCAGATCGACGTGCCGGGGTGCGAGCGTGTCGTTGATGAACGTCGGCACGGTGGACAGCTGCACCAGCGGCTGCGCGATCCAGCCGCGCGGATCGGCCACCACCCGCCGGCGCAGCGCGTCCAGCTCCTCGCGGCTGGCGTGCGGGCCGATCACGATGCCCTTGCCGCCGGAGCCGTCCACCGGCTTCACCACCAGCTCGTCCAGCCGGTCCAGCACCTCGGCGCGGGCGTCGTCCTCCTCCAGCCGCCAGGTGTCGATGTTGCGGATGATCGGCTCTTCGTGCAGGTAGTAGCGGATCAGGTCGGGGACGTAGGTATAGATCAGCTTGTCGTCGGCGACACCGTTGCCGATCGCGTTGGCCAGCGCGACGCCGCCGGTCCGCACCGCGTTCACGATGCCCGGGATGCCGAGCATCGAGTCACTGCGGAAGTGCACCGGGTCCATGAAGTCGTCGTCGAGCCGGCGATAGATCACGTCGACCCGTTGCAGGCCCTCGGTGGTGCGCATGTACACCTTGCCGCGCCGGCACTCCAGATCGCGGCCCTCGACCAGCTCGACGCCCATCGTGCGGGCGAGCAGGGTGTGTTCGAAGTAAGCGGAGTTGTAGACGCCAGGGGTGAGGACGACGACGTTCGGGTCATCCACGCCGTGCGGCGCCGCGTTGCGCAGGGCGGTCAGCAGTCGCTGCGGGTAGCTGCCGACCGGGCGGATCCGCTGGTTGCTGAACGCGGCCGGCATGGCGGTGAGCATGGCGGTGCGGTTCGTCATCACGTACGACACGCCGCTCGGCACCCGGACGTTGTCCTCCAGCACGCGTACGTCCCCGGCCGGGGTGCGGACCAGGTCGACCCCGGCGACGTGGACCCGGACGCCGTTCGGCGGCTCGATCCCCCAGACCGCCCGGTGGTAGTGGGTCGAGGAGGTGACCAGCTGGCGCGGGATGACACCGTCGCTGATCACCCGGGCATCGGAGTAGACGTCGGCGAGGAACGCCTCCAGCGCCTTCACCCGCTGGGCCACGCCGGACTCGATCGTCTCCCACTCCGCCGACGCGATCACCCGCGGCACGAGGTCGAGCGGGAACGGCCTCTCCACCCCGCCCACGTCGAAGGTCACGCCGGCCTGGAAGTAGTTGTTGGCCAGGAATTCCGCGATCACCTTGAGCTCGTCCTTGGTGGCGCGCTCCAGCGATCGGAAGACTGCCTGGTACGACGGCCGGACCTCGCCGGACTCGTCGATCATCTCGTCGAACGCGACCCCCGCACGGTAGCTCGCCAAGACGTCCTTCATGGCGCAGAACCTTACTCAGCCGAGTATTACCGCGACGTAACACCTCGACCGGTGTCGGCGAGCCCGATCAGACTCCGCGGCAGAGCCGGCGGATCGCCGCCGCGGCTCCGGCCCGGTCGGTCAGCAGCACCTGCGACCAGCTGCCCCGGTCGAGATCTGCCGGGTGATCGTCGAGATCGGCCGCCAGCCGGGCCCAGCGGGCGCAGTGCCGGTCGAACGACGCGGCCGGCAGCACGCGGCCGCGCTCGACCTGGCCGGTCCGGGACAGCTCGGGGCCGGTGTCGACGTACAGCAGGGCCGGTTGCCAGCCCAGCCGGCGCGCGGCCTGGACGAACCGGAGCCGCCGCCGTGACCGGGTGCTCGGCTCGTGCACGACGAGCACCCGGCCGCTGCTCGGGCCCATGACGAGGTGGCCGAGCAGGCGGGCGGTGTGGAGCCCGTGCACCAGCCACCGCCAGGCGCGGTAGGGCACGGCGGCGCCGATGGCGGCGCGCAGCGGGCGGTAGACGTCCTCGGGGTCGATGGCGATCAGCTCGGGGAGCTGACGGCGCGCGGCCCGGATGGCGGTGGTCTTCCCGGCACCGGGAATGCCGCCGACACAGATCAGGTCCGGGGTCGTGGACCGGCGGGCCGCGCCGGAGCTCGCGACAGCGGCAGCGGCGTCGTCTCGGGTCGGGGCGGATCCGGCGCTCATGACGTTCAAGGATGCGGGAGCCACCCAAGCGCCGCCTGTGGGTGAGCCGTGACCTGCGCGACGCTGCCCGGTCCGGCGGAGCGGGCCCGGTCCGAACACGCCAGTCCGAATAGGCTGGGCCGGTGCCAGCGGACGAGAGCGTGCCCGAACAGATCAGGGTTCGGCGGGAGAAGCGGGACCGGCTGATCGCCGAGGGCGGCGAGCCGTTCCCGGTCGACGTGCCCCGGACGTCCACGCTGGCCGAGGTGAGGGCCCGGTGGGCCGGGCTGGCCACCGGCGAGGAGACCGAGGACGTCGTCTCGGTGACCGGCCGGGTGGTGTTCGTGCGCAATACCGGCAAGCTCTGCTTCGCCACCCTGCAGGAGGGCCTGTCGCTGGACTCGTCGGGCGAACGGCTGCAGGTGATGCTGTCGCTGGCCGAGGTCGGCGAGGAATCGCTGGCGCGCTGGAAGGCCGATGTCGATCTCGGTGACTTCGTCTCCGTCACCGGCCGGGTGATCTCGTCCAAGCGCGGCGAGCTGTCGGTGCTGGCGACCTCGTGGCAGCTGGCCAGCAAGGCGCTCCGGCCGATGCCGACGCTGCACAAGGAGCTGTCCGACGAGACGCGGGTCCGGCAGCGCTACGCCGACCTGGTGGTCCGGGAGGCGGCCCGCGACATGGTCCGGACCCGGGCGGCGATCACCCGGAGCGTGCGGGAGTCGCTGCACGCCATGGGATTCGTGGAGATCGAAACGCCGGTCCTCCAGCTCGTCCACGGCGGCGCCCACGCCCGTCCGTTCAACACCCACCTGAACGCGTTCGACACCGACATGACGCTGCGGATCGCGCTCGAGCTGTTCCTCAAGCGGGCGGTGGTCGGCGGGGTCGAGCAGGTGTACGAGCTGGGCCGGATCTTCCGCAACGAGGGCATCGACTCCACCCATAGCGCGGAATTCACGATGCTCGAGGTCTATCAGGCCTGGGGTGATCAAACCAGCATCGCCCAGGTCATCAAGAAGATCATCCTGGACGTGGCCGACCTGCTCGGATCCCGGGTGATCAGCACGCCGGCCGGCGAGATCGATCTCGACGGTGACTGGCGCTGGCTCGGCGTCTATCCGGGGCTGTCCGAGGTGGTGGGCGAGGAGATCACCCCGCAGATCGCCGCGGAACAGTTGCGCAAGATCGCCGAGCGACACGACATCCCGCTCGATCCGGCCTGGGACGAGCAGAAGATCGTGATGGAACTGTTCGGTGAGCTGGTCGAACCGACGCTGATCCAGCCGACATTCGTCTGCGACTATCCGCCGGCGGCCCAGCCGCTCGCCCGGCCGCACCGCAGCGACCCGGACCTGATCGAGGCGTGGGACCTGATGATCGGTGGTCTCGAGCGCGGCACCGGGTTCTCCGAGCTGATCGACCCGGTGATCCAGCGGGAGCGGCTGACGGCACAGTCGCTCGCTGCCGCCGCGGGCGATCCGGAGGCGATGCAGCTGGACGAGGACTTCCTGGCCGCGCTGGAGTTCGGCGCGCCCCCGATGGGCGGTCTCGGCCTGGGGATCGACCGGCTGGTGATGCTGTTCACCAATGCGGGGATCCGGGAAACGATCTTGTTCCCGCTGCTCCGCCCGGAGGACTGACCCGCCCGCCTGCTGGCGTTCTACTCGACGGCGTTGCTATCCGGCCGGCGCTGCTATTCGGCCTGGGAGGTGGACTCGGCCTTCCATGCCGTGGTCGGCGTCTGCAGCGGTCCGACCTCGACCGGCTGCCGGCCGTAGCGTCGCTGGACGTCGTTGCACGCCTCGCAGGTGGACGCCGGGATGACGCCCACGCGCATCAGCTGGGCGAACAGCCAGCAGCCGGCGCAGAAGCCGATCACCGACTCCATCAGCGCGAAGACCAGCACGACGGTGATCAGTGCGGACGCCAGCATCGTCGCGCCGAAGCCCAGGCCGGCGATCGCCGCCAGTCCGGTGAGCGTCAGCCCGATCGCCTGGGCGAACCGCTTCGGCGGTCCCGGCACCCAGATCGGCGCGCCGAGCCGAGGCGCGATCACCCGGGTCGCGAGCTGGCCGAGCACGCTCAGCCTCGGCCCGGTGAGCACCCGAGCCAGGAAGCCGGCGGCGATCACGACGAGCAACCACTCCCAGCCGGTGAGCAGGGTGAGGATGCAGAGCAGCGCGACGCCGCCTGCCACGGCGCGCGCCGCCTTCTCGTTGACCGGGTTGGGAAAACCCAGCACCCCCGTAGTGCTCACGATCGACAGGCTAGAGCCGCCCGGCGGGCTGAGCCAAGGGACGGCGACCACCTGTGAGCTTCCTGTGATCAAGTTTCGTGACCCAGATCACGGAAGAAGCAGCGCCGAGTCCCCGAATTCATGCCAGCGATAGCGGTGGTCTGCAGCGGCGTCGTACGCCCGTTGAGTGAGCTCCGATCCGGCGACAGCCTCTACCAGCAAGAGATGTGAGGCCTCCGGGTCGTGCCACCCGGTGATCAATCCGTTGATCGTACGAATGGGCCGTAACGATGAGATCACGATTTCGGTCCAGCCGGACTCGGCCCGCACAAGTCCGTCGATGTCCGCGGCCGATTCGACCGCTCGGGTGGCGGTGGTGCCGACCGCCACGACGCGGTGTCCCGCCCGGCGGGTGGCGTTGATCAGCTCGGCGCTGGCGGCCGGCACCCGGAACCACTCGGCCGGCGGACCCTCGCCGGCCTCTTGGGAGGAGACCGACGTATGCAGCGTGATCGGCGCGAAGGCGATCCCGCGGGTGACCAGCCTGGTCACCAGCTCGGCGGTGAACGGGCGGGCGGCCGACGGCATCTCGGCGCTGCCGGGATGGAGGGCGAACACGGTCTGATAGTCCTCGATCGGGAAGCGCTCTCGCAGATAGCCGTAGCTGATCGGCCTGCCGTGACGTGCCAGGTAGTCGCCGACCGGCCCGCCTGCGTCGAGCCGGGCCCGCCAGAGCCGGTTGCCGGCGCCGGTCGGGGAGGATCCTTCGTGCGGGTAGGCCGACAGCAGGGTCAGCAGCGCATCGCCCGGCAGGTCGATCCGCTCGCCGGCCCGCCCGTCCAGCACGGGGCGGGCCGCATCCGGCGACGTCCTGAGCTCGACCACCCGGCTGCCGTCGGCGAGCCGGTTCGCGACGTGGACGACCACGGGTGTCCGGCCGCGTCGTGCGTCGAGCTGCCCGGGAACCGTGGCGGAGGTGTTGACCACCAGCAGGTCGCCGGGCTCGAGGTACTGGTCGAGATGGGTGAAGGTGGTGTGGCGAAGCTCGCCGGGTGTCCCCACCAGCATCCGGACGCTGTCGCGCCTCTCGCCACGTGCCTCCGGCGGCGCGTCCGCGGTCAGGTCGGCGGGCGGGGAGAATCGCGTGCTGGGCTGCTCGTGCAGGACCGTCATCGATGGCTGCCTTCCAGGACGGGGAGATCGGCGGCGCGGTAGCGTCCGCTCGGCAGGTCGGACCCCGCCAGCCCGGCGAGCCGGGGCGCGACGTCGGCCGGATCGGGCCGGTCGCTGATGTCCTCGCCGGGGAACGCGGCCTGGTGCATCGCGGTGCGCATGTCGCCGGGATCGACTGCGTAGAAGCGATATGTCGGCTGCTCGACCGCCAGCGTCAGTGTCACGTGGTCGAGCGCGGCCTTGGATGCGCCGTAGCCGCCCCAGGTCGGGTAGTGCTCGACGGCGGCGTCCGACGAGATGTTGATCACCGCCGCGCCCGAGCCGAGTCGCGGCAGCACGGCCTGGATCAGCGCGACCGGCGCGATCACATTCACGCTCCACAAGCGATCCAGGACAGCCGCAGCGATCTCGCGAAGCGGGGGTAGCGGGCTGGCTCCCAGCTCGCTGGCGTTGTTGATCAACAGATCGACCCGATCACCGGCGGCCGCGACCAGGCTCGCCCGGTGCGCGGCGTCGGCCACGTCGCCGGCGATCGCGATGACGGTGGTGTGCTCGGCCAGCTCGTCGCGGACCGCGGCCAGCGGTGCGGGTCGGCGGCCGTCGATGACCAATCGCCAGCCGTCGGCGGCCAGCCGCCGGGCCAGCGCCCGGCCGAGGCCCGCCGAGGCGCCGGTCAGGATGGCGGTGCGGGCGTCGTTGTCGTGTGCGTACATCATGCAGCCAGTATTGAACTTGAAGTGAACTTTAGATCAAGGCCTTGCGCCGGATCGATCGGATCGGGAGCCGGCCGGGGAGCGGGTCAGGCCGGGTCGCGGAGGTCCAGCCAGGCGACCTGGTCGGGGGTCAGCCGGACCCGAAGGGCCGCCATCGACGAGGCGCTCTCGGCGATGGTCCGCGGCCCGAACAGGGGGTAGGTCGGGAACGGCTGGTGCAGGACGTACGCCAGTGCGATCGCGGTCGGGGCGACGCCGAACTCGGCGGCGAGGTGCTCGGCCCGGCGGAGCCGCTCGAAGTTGGCGTCGCTGTAGTAGCAACGAACCAGTTCCGGGTCGCGACGGTCGTCGGGGTGCGCCCGCCCGGCGAAGAACCCGCGGGCCTGCGACGACCACGGGAACAGCGGGAGCTGGCGCTCGACCAGCCAGCGCTTCGACGCGGGGTCCGTGACGTGTTCGCAGCCCGCCCACGGGACGTCGTACGCCTCCGCCAGCCCGAAGTGATTGCTGAGCAGCGAGAACGAGTGCCTGCCGGCGCGCTCGGCGTACGCGTTGGCGGCGTCGATCCGTGCCGGTGACCAGTTCGAGCCGCCGAAGGCGCGGATCCGCCCGGCCCGCAGCTCGGCATCGAGCACGTCGACGAACTCGTCGACACCGACGGCGAGGTTGTCCCGGTGCATCAGGTACAGGTCGGCATGATCGGTGCCGAGCCGCTCGAGCGACTCGCCGAGCTGGCTCGAGATCGACTCCGGGTCGCAGTGCGGGGTGTGGGCGCCCTTGACGATGATCGCCACCCGGTCGCGGACTCCACGGTTGGCGATCCAGCGGCCCAGCAGCCGCTCCTGCCGGCCGTCGCCGTAGATGTAGCCGGTGTCGAAGGTGTTGCCACCGGCCGCGAAGAAGTGGTCGAACACGGCCGACGCGTGCGGCAGGGTCTGCTGGTTGTCGCAGCCCATCACCAGTCGCGAGACGGCCAGCTCGACACCGGGAATCCGGCCGGTCGGCATCGCGGCCTCGGCGCTGACCCGGAGCGGTCGGCCGGACACGGTGGGCAGGTCGGCATCGTCGGCCTCGAACGGGTAGCGCAGACCGAGTTGCTCCCGCCAGGCGTCGAGCGCCCGCGCGTTGCCGAGCGAGTCGTCCAGGCTCATCTGTGGCGTATCGCCGGTCTGGGTGGCCCGCGCGAGCCCCTCGGCCTCCAGCCCGTACGGCAGGTCGCCGCCGAACTCGATCACCTCGGGACCGCCCTCGGTGGTCGTGATCGTGATCCGCTGGCTGGTGCCCATGGTCCACGGGTCGTCGAGGTGCAGGACGCCGCGCGCCCCGTATACCCGGAGCACCTGGGGCTCGTCCAGCCGGACGCCGGTGCGCACGGTCGCGCCGATCCCGCCGGGGAAGGTGAGCGCGGCCACCGCCCACTCGTCCACGCCGGTGGGCCCGAGGGTGCCGCGGGCCCGGACATCCGTCGGCTCCGCGAACGGGCGGCCGGTGGCCGCGCCGGCGACCGCGCGGGCATACGACACCGGGTACCCACCGACGTCGAGGATGCCGCCGCCCGCGATGCCCGGGTCGAACAGCCGCCCGGTCCGCTGCTCGACCCGGAACGCGAAGGAGGCATCGATGTGCAGCATGTCGCCGACCGCGCCGGCCGCGACCAGCTCGAGGACGCGGCGGGTCTGGGGGTGGAAGCGGTACATGTACGCCTCCACCAGCGTCCGGCCCGTCGTCCGCGCTACCTCGGCCATGGCCATCGCGGCGGCGTGATTGGCGGCCAGCGGCTTCTCGCACAACACGTGCTTGCCGGCCTCCAGGGCGGCGATGGTCAGCTGCGGGTGAGTCGTGTGCACCGTGGCGACGTAGACGGCGTCCACCCCGGGGTCCCCGAGCACGTCCTCGTACGTCCCGGTGCGGAGGTCGGACGGGTCAGCGCCGATCTCTGCGGCGTGTTCCGCCGCGAACCGGGCGGCCCGGGCCGGATCGGAGCTGCCGATGGCCACCAGCCGCGCCCCGGGACAGGACGGCAGCTGGCTGACGAACCGGCGGGCGATCGCCCCCGGGCCGAGTACCGCCCAGCGCAGACGAGGGATCCCATCGTTCTCAGCCATCCCACCACTATCGGTCAGCCGCCTGGATCGCCGGCGGCCACCCTGATTCTGTCCCTCCAGTGGTCCCGCGGGGCCCGGAATCGCCCGTCGTGCCGCGCCTGGAGGGACGAAATCAGGGAATCAGCGAGCCGGGTCGGAGCCGTCGCGGGCGAAGTCGATCACGGTCAGCCCCGCCGGCGGCTTCGGCCGGCTCATCTCGGCCAGCGCGGCCGGAGCCTCGTCCAGGGTGATGGTCCGGCCGATCAGCCGGTCCGGCTGCAGCTTGCGGCGGGCGATCAGCTCCAGCATCGGCGGGTAGTCGATCGCCGGCATCCCGTGCGAACCGAAGATCTCCAGCTCGTGCGAGATCACCCGGTCCATCGGCACGGCGGTCAGCGCGTCGTCGCCGAGCAGCAGCCCGACCTGGACATGGCGACCGCGGCGGCGCAGGCTGCGGACGGCCGCCGCCACGATTGCCGGCGAGCCGATGGCATCGATGCTGAGGTGGGCGCCGCTGTCGGTCAGGTCGTGGATCACCGCCGCCGGATCCGAGGCGTCCGCCCGGACGGTCTCGGCGGCCCCGAGGTCGGCGGCTGCGTCCAGCGCCCGGGCCGACACGTCGACCGCGATCACCCGGGCCTTCAACGCGGTGGCGATCATCACCGCCGACAGCCCGACCCCGCCGCAGCCGAAGACCGCCACCGTTTGGCCGGCCTCGATCCGGCCGTGCCCGACCAAGGCGCGATAGGCGGTGGCGAACCGGCAACCGAGGGCGGCCGCCGCGGTCATCGGGACGCCCTTGGGCAACGGAACGAGATTGGTATCGGCGGCGTGCACGACGACGTACTCGGCGAAGGAGCCGGCGTGGGTGAAGCCGGGCTGAGTCTGCTGGGGGCAGACCTGGGCGTCGCCGCGCCGGCACAGGTCGCAGCGCCCGCAGCCGCAGACGAACGGTGCGGTCACCCGGTCGCCGACCTTCGCCAGCTTCACCTTGGGCCCGACGGCCGCCACGGTTCCGGCGAACTCGTGGCCGGGGATGTGCGGCAGCGGGACCGGCTCGTGGCCCTGCCAGGCGTGCCAGTCCGACCGGCAGACGCCGGTCGCGGCGACCTTGATCACCACACCGCCCGGCGGCGGCTCCGGCCGGTCGACCTCCCGCACCTTGGGCGTCCGTCCGGCGGCCTTGTAGACCACCGCGCGCATGGTGGGCATGTCAGCGCCGTTCCGGCGGCCCGGCGCCGTCCACCGGATCGCGCAGGTCGGAGAAGTCCCCGAAGTCGTCGTCGTCGCCGGAGCGCCGGCCGAACCGGAACCGCCCGCGGCGCCGAGCCGGCGCCTCCTCAGCCGCTACCGCATCGGCAGCGGACCCGTCGTCGTCCGCAGCCTCGTCGTCCGCAGCCTCGTCGCTGGGGCGGCGGTCGACATCGTCCACCACTCCGGCCGGCTCGTCGGCGACACCGGCGTCGGTGCCTGTCTCGACCTCCGCCGCTGCGGCGCCCCGATCATCGCCGGCCGCGCTCGCCGCGCCGTCGGCGTCACCGGTCTCGACGGGCTCCAGATCGTCCCCGATGTCCGCTGCGGATTCCTCCTCGGTCGTCGTCGCCGAGGGCTCCGCCTCCGCGGGCCGGGCGGCGGTCGGGCGGGTGGCCGCAGCCGTTCGCCGTCGGGTCGACGCGGACGCGGAGGCACGGTTCCGGTGGGCGCCGCTGACCCGGACCACGGCCACTCCGATCGCGGTGGTCAGCGGCACGGCCAGCACGAGC
The DNA here is from genome assembly GCF_039537205.1 of Microlunatus ginsengisoli. NCBI lineage: Bacteria > Bacillati > Actinomycetota > Actinomycetes > Propionibacteriales > Propionibacteriaceae > Microlunatus > Microlunatus ginsengisoli. The sequence continues at coordinate 194,113 of NZ_BAABAB010000017.1, forward strand.
CCGATCGAGCCGACCAGCGTCCGGATCACCTCGGCGGCGAACTGCTCGGTCTGGATCACCTGCAGCAGCGGCCGGTCATAGATCGCGATCAGCAGCAGCACCGGCAGCACCGCGCCGGCCGTGGCGAACGCGATCGTATAGACGGTCGAGGCGATGTGATCGCGGCCGATCCGCATCGCCCGGGAGAACAGCCGGCGTTGGTCTGGATCGGTGTCGGCCAGCTCCCAGACGGCGGACGCCTGGGTGATCGTCACGTCGTTCAGCACACCGAGGCCGGCGACGATGATGCCGCAGACCACGACCGAGGTCAGCTGGAGGTCGGGTGCGGCGGCGGACAAGACGTAGTCGTCCTCCGAGGACACCCCGGTCAGATGTGCCCAGCGGGTGGCCAGCCAGCCCAGCGCGGCGACCATCACCAGCCCGAACAGCGTGCCCAGCAACGCGGTCGTGGTGCGGGCGGAGAAGCCGTGGGCGGCGTACAGGGCGACGAACATGATCGCCGACGAGCCGATCAGACCGACCGCGATCGGATTGGTCCCGATCACCAGGGCCGGGAACATGAACTTGATCATGATGAAGCCGGCGAAGGCGAGGCCGAGCAGTGCTGCGAACCCGCGCCAGCGGGCCACCGAGATCACCGCGATGGCGAACAAGATCGCGATCACCGCCAGCGGCGACCGGCGCTCGAAGTCGGAGAACTGGTACTGCGCCGGTTGTCCGTCGGCGGGCGGGATCCTGATCAGTACGACCTTCTGGCCGATCTCCAGACCGGAGGAGACGATCGGCGCGGTCAGCGGGATGCCCTCGACCTTCTTGCCCTGATCCTCGCCCTGGAGCACCTCGACGGCGATGTTGGCGCAGCCCGCGCTCGACTTGTCCGGGGTGGAGCCGGCGAGGCCGTCGCAAGCGATCGGCTGGATGGCGGTGACCCGCCCCGTCGGATACGTCACCCCCGCCACGTTGTAGCCGCTCACATCGGAGTTGATGTGGCTCCGCACGTCGTGCGGCCACAGCGCGATCAACCCGACGGCGGTCCAGATGGCCAGCGGGATCAAGGCGATGACCATGATCCGAAGCGCCCGCCGGTGCCGGGCGAGGTCGGCCGCCGACAACTCGGTGTCGTCGATGTGCGTGTGGGTCAACGTCCTCCGCCTAGTCTTGTGCCTCGTGAGCCGATCGAGCTGGGCCGGAGGCCACGGTCGGACCCCATTGAACCCGACCGACGGCGACGGGGCCCAGACGCCGGCCCCGCGTGGACGCCACCGCGAGACGCGCTCCCGAGTTTCGAGCGGCACACAATCTACCCCGAACGCGCGTCGACCCACCCCGGACGGACGTCGAGTCGGCCTGGTCGCGGTGATCGCGGGCGTGCTGGTGGGCGTGGTGGGGGTCGCCGGCCTCGGCCTCCGGTCGGTCGACCGGGACGGGTCCGCGCCGCCCGCGGCGGCCGCGCCGCTTCCGGTATCGGCGAGCACCGCAGCGACGTCGATCTCCACGCCGCCGGCCGTGGTCGCGCCGCCGGCCGAGCAGCCGCCCGCGACGCGCCGGCCGGTGGCCGAGCCGATCACCGTGCCGGCCCGCGGCCCGGGCACGTACCGGCACGCGAGGCTCGGTCTCGCCGCTCCGCGCGGATCCGGCCGGGTGATCCGGTTCGACGTCCGGGTCGAGAAGGGGCTCGCGCTGGACCCGAAGACGGTCGCTCGCCAGATTCACGCGACGCTGGCCGACAAGCGGTCGTGGCGGGCGACCGACCACGTCCGCTTCCAGCTCGTCTCCGACCCGTCGCGCGCCCGGCTGCACGCGTACGTCGTCACGCCGAGGACCACCGACCGGCTCTGCTATCCGTGGATGACCCGCGGACAGGTGTCGTGCCAGAACGGCAACCGGGTGGTGCTGAACGCGCGACGCTGGGTGTTCGGCGCGAAGGCGTACGGCAAGGACGTGACGAGCTACCGGGAATACCTGGTCAATCACGAGTTCGGGCACGCGCTGGGCTACAACCACGTCCGGTGCCACGGCAAGGGCCGCCGGGCACCGGTGATGATGCAGCAGACGAAGGGCCTGCACGGTTGCCGGCCGAACCCGTGGCCCGCGGTCGCCCGGCGATGACGAATCTGGATCGGCCGGCCGAACCGCCCGCCGGACCCGACGTCTGGCTGCGGCCGATGCCGCTGGAGACCGCGGCGGCGTTGCTGCGGGGGGAACGGGTCGGCGCCGCTGCGCCGCCGTGGCACCCGGACTATCCGCTGCCGGACACCGTGGTGGGGGTGCGGCTGCTGACCGAGGCCCACCGGCTGTCCGGCTGGTCCGGCTCGTCGATCCCGCGCTGGTGGATCCACCAGATCGTCGCCGACGGGACGGTCGTCGGCGACATCGGGTTCCACGGGCCGCCGGCGCCGGACGCGCCGGCGGCGGCGGTGGTCGAGATCGGCTATGCGCTGGTGGACGAGGTGCACGGCCGCGGGATCGCGACCGCCGCGCTGTGCCGGCTGCTGGCCCTGGCCCGCCGGGACGGTGCCGCCGCCGTCGTGGCCGAGGCCGATCCCGACAACGTCGCGTCCCGCCGGGTGCTGGCGAAGGCCGGATTCCGGCCGCGCGCCGACGGGGTGTTCGAGGTCCGGCCATGAGCGTCGGCAGGGCCGAGGACGCGCCCAGCCGGGTGCTGCGGCTGGGCCGCCCGGCCAGCCTGGAGATCACGCTGAAGCTGCAGCGCCGCGGCCCGGGTGACCCCACCCACCGGCGGGACGGGCCGCTGTGGTTCCGGGCGACGAGGACCCCGGAGGGACCGGCGCTGGTCAAGCTGCTGCTGGCCGGCGACACGGTCAGCGCCCGGGCCTGGGGCGCGGGAGCGGACTGGGCGCTGGACCAGCTGCCGCGGCTGGCCGGCGCCGGCGACGAGGCCGCGGCCGAGTTCGTCCCGCGGCCGGAACACGCACCCTTGGTCGCGGCGCACCGGCGCTGGCCGCACTATCGGGTGGGCGCGACCGACGCCGCGTTCGAGGCGCTCGCGCCGGCCTGCATCGAGCAGGTCGTGACCGGCAAGGAGGCCTTCCGCGCCTGGCGGCTGCTGGTCACCGAGTACGGCGAGCCGGCGCCCGGGCCGGCACGCGACCCGGGCTCGCCGGCGTACGGGATGCGGATCCCGCCCGAGCCGGAGGTCTGGGCCCGGATCCCGAGCTGGACGTTCCTGGCCGCCGGGGTGGAGGAGCGTCGCAGCCGCAGCCTGGTTCGCGCGGCCCGGCGCGCGGCGGCGGTCGAGCGGACCCTCGGGCGGCCGAGCGCGGAGGTGGACCGGGCGCTGCGCAGCCTGCCGGGCGTGGGCCCGTGGACGTCGGCCGAGGTGCGCCAGCGGGCGCACGGCGACGCCGACGCGTGGAGCATCGGCGACTACCACGTCGGCAAGCAGATCACGTACGCCCTACTCGGGGAGGCGCTCGACGACGACGCCTGCCTGGAGCTGCTGGAGCCGTACCGCGGGCACCGGTTCCGGGTCCAGACGCTGCTTTCGCTGACCGCGCCCGCGCCACCGCGCCGCGGTCCCCGGATGACGCTGCCGACGCACACCCCGTACGCCACCCGCGGCCGCTCCTGACGCCCGTTGTCCGGCCCGGATCCCCCCGGCCGCTCTCCGGAAACTGTGCAGCTCTCGCAGGCTCCGCCGGCGTGTCGCTGCAACAGCGGCACAGTTTCCGGGGACGGGAGCGGGGTGCAGGCGGGTCAGTTGGTGGAGGAGGCGGTGAGCCGGGTGCTGTTCTGGTCCGACTTCTGCTCCAGGCCCTCCAGCGTGGTGGAGCCGGGCAGGCAGAGGGTGAACTCGGCGCCGCCCTGGGCGGACCGGCCGGCCTTGACCCAGCCGCCGTGCCGCTCGACGGTGCGCGCCACGATGGACAGGCCGAGACCGGTGCCGGGAGTGTTGCGGGCGGTGTCGGCGCGATAGAACCGGTCGAAGATGTAGGGCAGGTCCGCCTCGTTGATGCCCGGGCCCTGATCGGCCACCCGGAGCCGGTCGCCCTCGAGCTGCACCCGAACCACGCCGCCGGGCGGGCTCCACTTGACGGCGTTGTCGAGCAGGTTGGTCACGGCTCGCTCGAGGGTGTCGGACTCGCCGACGACGTACAGCGGGTTGAGTTCGACGTCGAAGGTGAGCCCGGGCCCCCGCAGCCGGACCCGGTCCAGCGCGGCGTTCACGACGTCGCGGAAGTCGATCGGCTCCGGCGCGGCGGCGACCTCCTCGTCCCGGGCCAGCTGGACCAGGTCGCCGATCAGGGTGGTGAACTCCGCCAGCTGGGCGGACACGTCGCTGAGGATCTCGGTCCGGTCCTCCGGCCGGAGCATCCCGGTCCGCGCGTCGGCCTGGAGCAGCTCGATGTTGGTCCGCAGGCTGGTCAGCGGCGTCCGCAGCTCGTGCCCGGCGTCGGCGATCAGCTGCTTTTGCCGATCCCGCGAGGACGCCAGCGAGGTCAGCATCCGGTTGAACTCCTCGGCCAGCCGGCTCAGCTCGTCGTTGCCGGTGACCGGGATAGGGGTGAGGTCGTCGGTGACGGCGATGTGCTCCACCGCCGCGGAGAGCTCGCGCACCGGCCGCAGGCTGGACCGGGCGACCGCCGCTCCGGCCACCGCGGCCAGCCCGACACCGGCGCCGCCGAACACGATCAGCACCAGCCAGAGCGAGCTCAGGATCCGGTTGGTCGCCTCCAGCGGGCGGCCGAGCACCATCGCATAGTTGCCGAGCTCGGTGATCGGCACGGCGACGATCCGGTACGGCGCCCCGTCGGTGGTGTAGCCGTTGCGCGCCGAGTAGCCCTGCTGGGTCTTGGCGATGGCCACCTCGTCCTGGCCGAGCACCAGGTGTGCCCGCTCGTCGGGCACGTAGAAGATGGTCCCGTCGGAGCGCACGGCCGCGGCACTGATGTTGCCCGCCCGCAGCGCCCGTTCGGTCAGGCCGCTCACCGTCCGGATGTCCTGTGCGGTGGGCACCGCGAGCGAAGACGCGGTCTCCACCATCTCCTGGTCCAGCGCCCGATACAGCGAGTAGCGCAGCGTGACGTAGCCGGCGACGCTGGTCCCGGCCACCGCCAGGGCAACCGCGATCATGGTCAGGTACGCCACCCGTCGCTGCAGCGGCAGCGAGCGCTGGGTGCGCTGTAGCCGGGCGACCAGTTCGGCACCCCAGGCCCGGACGCGGGCGGTGAGCCCGCTCCGACGCTCCTCGCCGAGCGTCTCGCCGCCGGGCGCGGCGGCCCGCGCCCGCCCGGCCCCGTCCTCGACCATGGTTACGGCGGGGTCTCGCGCAGCACGTACCCGACGCCGCGCACGGTGTGGATCAGCCGCGGCTCACCGTCGGCCTCGGTCTTGCGGCGCAGATAGCCGATGTAGACCTCGAGCGAGTTGGCGGTGGTGGGGAAGTCGAAGCCCCAGACCTCGTTCAGCAGCCAGCTACGGTCCAGCACCCGCCGCGGGTGCTCCATGAACGCCTCCAGCAGCGCGAACTCGGTCCGGGTCAGGTTGATCTGCCGGCTGCCGCGGAGCACCTCCCGGGTGTGGGTGTTCAGCACCAGGTCGGAGAACGTCAGGCTGTACGTCGACGGGTCGGCCGAGTCCGCCACCGTTCCGGCCCGCCGGACCAGCGCCCGGAGCCGGGCCAGCAACTCGTCCAGCGCGAACGGCTTGGCCATGTAGTCGTCGCCGCCGGCGTCCAGGCCGTCCACCCGGTCGCCGACCGCGTCCCGGGCGGTCAGCACCAGGATCGGTACGTCGTTGCCCGCCGCCCGCAGCATCCGGGTGGTCTCCAGCCCGTCCAGTCGGGGCATCATCACATCCATCACCACCGCGTCGGGCCGGACGGCGGCGAGCCGGGCGAGCGCGTACATCCCGTCTTCGGCGGTGCTGACCTCGTAGCCGTTGTATTCCAGCGAGCGTTTCAACGAGTCGCGTACGGCTTGATCATCGTCGACGACAAGGATGTGCATGGCCCCAAGCCTGCCAGACCCGTGCGCTCGCTCGGCTCCCCGCGGAACGCGTCAGGCTGCTTTCAGCAGACCCATAGATAGCTAGACGGCAATATTGCCAAACAGCTATACTCGACATCGTGTCAGCAGGTGTCTTCGAGGTCGTGGTCGAGCCGCACCGGCGGATCATCCTGGACGCATTGCGCGAGCGGGACCGCTCGGTCGGCGACCTGGTCGGGCTGCTCGGCCTGGCCCAGCCGACCGTGTCCAAGCACCTGAAGGCACTACGGGAGGCCGGGCTGGTGACCGTCCGGCCGCAGGCACAGCGCCGCTATTACCGGCTGCGACCCGAACCGCTGCGGGAGCTGGACGCCTGGCTCGAACCCTATCGACGCGCCTGGGCCGAGCGGCTGGATGCCCTCGGCCGACACCTGGACGCCGAGCACGAATCCGAGGAGGGAACTCGATGAGCACCGAGCACGATCCCGGCGATCTCGGCCGGGTGATCCGCGACGGCGGGCGGACCGGGCTGCGGTTCGTCCGGCACTATCCGCACCCGATCGCCCGGGTCTGGCGGGCGATCACGGACTCGACGCAGCTGCGGGCCTGGTTGCCGTGCGACATCGTCGGCGAGCGGGCCCAGGGCGCCGAGATCGCCTGCGAGTTCTGGCCCGCCCATGTGGCCAAGTACTCCATCCCCGATCCGGTGCTGACCGGCGAGATCCAGGTCTGGGAGCCGCCGCGGATCTTCCAGTGGACCTGGGGCGGCGACATCCTGCGCTTCGAGCTCGAGCCGGACGCGGTCTCGCGGACCACGCTGACGTTCACCACCTGGCTGATCGAGACGGGCGCCGAGGGAGCCGCCAACACCGCCGCCGGCTACCACGTCTGCCTGACCGCCCTGGATGCGCTGCTCGCCGGGAAGCCGATCTCCATCACCGACTCCGACGACCTGGTCACGCAGCTCGAGGCGACCTACGCCGTCGGCACACCTGGGCACTGACGCGAATCTGCCGCTCGATCGGCGATTCGAGCCGAAATCACCCCGATTTCGCATTCGAGTGGCGCAAACGCGTCAACGGTCGGCGCTCATTCGATGTCGTCCCGCGGCGCTTCGGACGCCGAATCGGCCTCGACCTCGACCACCGTCGTCGCCGGCGCCGAACGCTCCCACAGCACAGCACCGAGGCAGGCGGTCACCACCCAGCTGACCCCGATCACGCCGCACCAGGTGATGATGGCCATGGCGACGCCGATCGGCCCGAAGCCCGTCCAGCCGGCCAGCATCGGTGGGAAGACCAGCCGCACGCTCAGCGGCAGCACGATGCCCTGAATCACCATGCCGGCCAGCCCCGCCTTCAGCAGGAAGCGGCCGCCGCGCCAGCCTTCGCGGACCAACAGGGCCGGGGTTGCCGACCAGAACACCCAGATCGGCACCAGCGACACGGCGAGCAGGCCGATCTGGGTGCCGATCGTGTGGTCACCGCCGAAGGCGATCCGATCGCGGGAGGTCAGGGTGAGCAGATACAGCAGGAACCACAGTGTTCCGCGCCAGAGCCGGTGCCAAAAGCCCAGCATCTCGCGCCGCCACGCCTTGGCGAAGATCGCGGCAACGCTGACCGCCATCGGGATCCCCCAGACCAGGAAGCCCGCCAAGCCGATCACCGACCACGAGGACTGCAGGCCGCTGGCCGAGCCGAACGCGTTGCGGACCGCGTCGGAGGTCGCCCCGCTCAGCCCGGCCTCCCGATCGAACAGCGTGCCGACGTCGACGTTGGCGGCGAAGCCGCTGGCGTGACCGAAGCTGAGGATGATCAGCGGCAGCACGGTGGTGAACAACGTCACCGACAGCACGACCGACTGGTTGCCGCCGTCGACCTCGTTGAAGCGCTGCACGACGGCGACCCAGAAGGACACCCGCCGGCGCTGGGCCAGCGCGGTCAGCCGCGCATTGACCGCGTCGATCCGGGAGGTCCGCCCCCGATCGGCCGCCGCGACCGGTTCGGCCGGATCCGTCTCGTCCATGTTCACCTCGCTCGACCGGCGAGCGCTCGCTGCAGGTCGGTCGAGCGCTGTCCGGGCCGGTCACATCAAACCGCGCGACGCCGGCCGGGAACACCCTGCGCGGCTGGGTTCACACCGAACGGGTGATGGCCGAGACGAGGGAGCTGAAGACTGCGGTGCGATCGGTGCCGGTGTCCTCGAGCAGGTCGAGCACCTGGAGATGGTCGTGAGCGGCCGCCAGCAGCTGGACGGCATGGTCGATCGGGACGGTGAGTCGCAGGCCCGCGTGGGCGACGGCGTCGACGATCAGCTCGGCGACCTGATCCATGCACTCGTTGACGAACGCCAGATAGGGCGCGCGTAGCTCCGGGTCGCGGGCGGCGTAGAGCAAGAGCTCGCGGTCCGCCAGCAGGGTGTCGCGCGGTTCCTCGCTGCCGGAGAGCTCGAACGCGGACAGCGCGATCGCGAGCAGCTGCTCCGGAGTGCGGTCACCGGCCGCCTTCATCGTGTCCACCGCGCGCTGTGCGGCGGCATACTGCGTGGCGGCCCGGTGCTCGATCATCGCGAGGGCGAGCGCGGACTTGTCGGCGAAGTTGGAATAGAACGCCCCCCGGGTGAAGCCCGCCGCCTCGCAGATCTCCTCCACGCTGGCGCCGGGGATGCCGCGCTCGGCGAAGACGGCTCGCGCCGCGATCATCAGCCGGTCGCGGGTCTGCGCCCGGCGGGCCGTGATCGGCGGGTCAGCCTCGGTGGTCTGGCTCACGGGGTCCTTCGTGACTGTTCCGGCGATGGAGTGTGCGTGCTGCCGGATACAGTACTGTATCCGATACAACTTTGTATCCGCTTGAGTCCGAAGGGCGAAGCACGCGTGTCTTCCTTCTTGTACGGCCTCGCCCGGTCGGCGTTCCGACGGCGCGGGGTCTTCCTGCTCGTCTGGATCGCGGCCGCCGTCCTGATCGGCGGCTTCGCCGGCGTCGCGTCGGACAAGTTCGAGGAGAACTTCAGCCTGCCCGGGACCGAGTCGCAGACCGCGCTGGACACGCTGAAGCGGACGTTCCCGCAGTCGGTCGGCACCTCGGCCCAGGTCGTCGTCGTCGCGCCGGACGGCAAGACGGTCCGCGACGCCGCGATCGAGCAGGCGATCACCGAGAGCGGGAAGCGGTTCGAGCAGATCGACCAGGTCGACGGGGTGACCCTGCCCTACGACGAGCACGTCAAGAACCTGATCTCCGACGACGGCAGCGCCGCGATCATGATGGTCCGGCTGGACGCGGGCCAGGGCCAGATCGAGGACGCGACGTATACGGCGATGGAGGCCGAGACCGCCGCCCTCCAGCAGGCCATCCCAGGCTCGACCACCTCGATCGGCGGCGATGCCTACAACGACAACCGGCCCGGGCTGAGCATCGTCGAGGGCCTCGGCGTGGTGATCGCGCTGGTCGTGCTGCTGATCACGTTGGGGTCGTTGCGGGCCGCCGGGATGCCGTTGCTCACCGCGCTGCTCGGGGTCGGCATCACGATGGCCCTGATCTTCGCGGCGACCGGCTTCACCACGGTCTCCTCGACCACCCCGCTGCTGGCCTTGATGCTCGGCCTGGCGGTCGGCATCGACTACGCCCTGTTCATCGTCTCCCGGCACCGCGACCAGCTCGCCGCCGGGCTCGAACCGGAGGAGTCCGCCGCCCGGGCCGTCGCCACGGCCGGGTCGGCGGTGATCTTCGCCGGGCTCACCGTCATGGTCGCGCTGGCCGGGCTCGCCGTGGCAGGGATCCCGTTCCTGACCACGATGGGCGTGGCCGCCGCCGTCGGCGTCGCCGTCGCAGTGCTGATCGCGATCACCTTGCTGCCCGCCCTGCTCGGCTTCGCCGGGGCCAAGCTCACCCCCAAGAAGGCACGCAAGAAGGCGCCTGCCGACACCGAGGACTCGGTGCTCGGACTCGTCCACGAAGCTGCCGAGGATGAGCGTCCCCTTCGACAGGCTCAGGGCACAGCTGGGGAACGTGCCACGAGTTCGGAGGAACGGGCGCTGAGCTTGTCGAAGGGCGAAGATGCTCCGCCGACGAAGCCGAGGAGGCTCGGCTGGCAGCGGCGCTGGGTCGCGATCGTGACCAAGGTGCCGGCACTGACTATCGCGGTCGTGGTGCTCGGGCTCGGCGCAATGGCCATCCCGGCCAAGGACCTGCAGCTGGCCCTGCCCTCGAACCGGACGGCCGATCCGGGCAGTCACGGCCGGGTGACGTACGACCTGATCGACGAGCACTTCGGCGTCGGCTACAACGGACCGCTGGTGGTGTCCGCCCGGATCGTCACCAGCAACGATCCGCTCGGGGTGATGGACGGGATCGCCGACGACATCAAGAAGCTGCCCGGTGTGGCGAGCGTGCCGCTGGCGACCCCGAACGAGGACGCCACCATGGGCATCGTCCAGGTGGTGCCGACCACCGGGCCCGACGACCCGGCGACCAAGGACCTGGTGAAGCGGATCCGGGCGCTGGAGCCGCACTGGCAGCAGGAGTACGGCGTGCCGACCGCGGTCACCGGCTTCACCGCGGTGGCGATCGACATCTCCGACCGGCTCGGCGCCGCGCTGATTCCGTTTGGCATCTTGGTGGTCGGCATCTCGCTGCTGCTGCTGACCATGGTGTTCCGCTCGATCGCGGTACCGATCAAGGCCACCATCGGCTACCTGCTGAGCGTCGGCGCCGCCTTCGGCGCGACCGCGATGGTGTTCGAGTACGGCTGGGGCTCGTCGTTCTTCAACGTCGCTCAAACCGGTCCGGTGATCAGCTTCCTGCCGATCCTGCTGATGGGCATCCTGTTCGGCCTGGCCATGGACTACGAGCTGTTCCTTGTGTCGCGGATCCGGGAGGAGTACGTGCACGGGGACGACGCGCGGAGCGCGATCTCCGACGGGTTCGCGGCGTCGGCCCGGGTCGTCGTCGCGGCAGCGATCATCATGTTCTCGGTGTTCGCGGCGTTCGTGCCGGAGGGCGAGGGGCCGATCAAGACCATCGCGTTCGGGCTCGCGATCGGCGTCTTCGTCGACGCGTTCATCGTCCGGATGACCTTCGTGCCCGCCGTGCTGGCGCTGCTCGGCCGCTCGGCCTGGTGGCTGCCGCGCTGGCTGGACAAGATCCTGCCGACCTTCGACGTCGAGGGCGAAGGGTTGGCCCACCAGCTCGCGCTGCGCGACTGGCCGAGCCCGGACGACGACCATCTCGTGCTCTCCGACGGGCTGCGGCTGGCCGGCACCGATCGCGATCTGGCGCTGGCGGTTCGCCCCGGCGAGGTGCTGGTGGTCGACGGGCAGGTCAACTCTGGCAAGAGCGCCCTGCTGCTCACTCTCGCGGGCCGGATGAAGCTCCGCGGCGCCCATGGAGATCGAGCCCGGATCAAGATCGCCGGCCTGGTGCTGCCGCAGCAGTCCTCGGCGGTCCGGCGCAGCACGGCCATGATCGACTGCGCCCGGATCGACGGGCTGCGGACCGAGCTGCCCGCGATCCAGAGGCGGAAGCCGTCGGTGATCTTCGTCGACCACGCGGACGTACTGCAGCGCGGGGAGGACACCGCAGCGCTGGCCGAGCTGATCGACCGGACGGTGGCCGACGGGCGTTGTGTCGTGCTCGCCGCCCGCGACCGTGCACTGATCGAGGACCGCATCAACCGTCCGTACCGCTATCTCACCCTGGGCCCGGTACCCGACCTCGCCGACGCCCGGCTGTAGACGAACACACCACAAGGGGAAGCTCGATATGTTCAGGCTCGAACGCGCCCAGGCCGGCGGCCGGATCGGCGCCTTGTCGCTGATCGGTCTCGTGCTGATCCCGCTGCTGGTGGCCGGTGGCTTCCTCTGGGCGACCTGGAACTCCAGCGACCGGCTCGACCGGGTGCAGGCCGCCATCGTCAACAACGACGAGGGGGTGACGCTGAACAAGCAGTTCGTGCCGCTGGGTCGCCAGCTGGCCGGCGGTCTGGTCAAGGGCGAAGAAGGGGTGGAGAACTTCGACTGGATCCTGACCGACGACGCCGACGCCAAGGCCGGGATGGAGTCGGGGGAGTACGCGGCCGTCGTCACGATTCCGAAGGACTTCTCCAAGCAGGCCACCTCGTTCTCCAAGGACGAGACGAGCCAGATCGAGCCCGCTACGATCGACGTCCAGGTCTCCCAGATTCGTGGCATCGCCGACGGCGTGGTGGCCCAGTTCATCACCGCCGCCGCGACGAGCGCGCTGAACACCGAGCTGACCAAGCAGTACTTGGACAACGTCTACATCGGGTTCAACGACACCGGGAAGCAGTTCACCACTGTCGCCGACGCCGCCGGCAAGCTCGCGGACGGGGCGACCAAGCTGAGCGACGGGCTCGAACAGACCTCCGACGGCACCGGCAAGCTCGCCGACGGTCTGGGCCAGCTGTCCACCGGGGCGTCACAGCTCTCGTCCGGAGTCGGTCAGTACACCGGCGGGGTGTCCCAGCTCTCCACCGGGCTTGGCAAGCTCGCCGACGGCACCAAGGACCTGCCGTCGCAGGTCCGCCAGCTGGCGAACGGTGCCCAGCAGGCGGCCGACGGCGCCGGCAAGCTGGGCGCGGGCGGCCGGCAGCTCGATGCGGGCGCCGACAAGCTGGTCAGCGGCGCTCACGGGGTGGTGTCCGCGGTGACGCTGATCCGCGACGGCGGCAAGGCCGGTCCGGTCGACGTGGCCGGCACGAAGCAGGTTGCGGCTCACTCGGTCGACGTCGCCAAGGGCGTGGGTACTGTCGCAGGCACGATGGGTGCCGTGGCGGCCGGCCAGTTGCCGCCGGCGCAGGTGGGCCTCGACTGCCCGCAGGACTACTCGGCCGACCAGTGCGTGGCCTGGACCGCGGCGGTCCGGGCGACGGCCGGCTCGGCGGCCCAGCAGTTGGCCGGCCCGGCCCAGCAGGCCGGCGAGCTGGCGGTGGCGGCCGGTACCACCAACGGCGTGCTGGACGCGGCGATCGAGGGCACCGAGGACCAGGCTGGTCTGGAAGACTTCCCAGCTGGTGTGCAGAAGTTCGCCGACGGCCTTGACACGTACACCGACGGCGTCGGCTCGTTGGCGACCGGGCTCGGCAAGCTGGCCGACGGGACGGACAAGCTCGCCGACGGGATGAAGCCGCTCGCCGACGGCATCGCCTCGGCCGCAAGCGGCGCCGCGAAGCTCGCGGCCGGCGGCCCCCAGCTCGCGTCCGGCACCAGCCAGCTGGCGAGCGGCGCGGCCCAGTCCGCCGACGGCGCGCAGCAACTCGCCGACGGCGTGGTGAAGCTGTCCGACGGCGGCAGCCAGCTGGCCGACGGATCCACCAAGCTGGCCGACGGCCTGGCCAAGGGCGCGAAGCAGATCCCGACGTACGACCAGGCGAAGCGGACCGCACTGTCGACCACGGTCGCGACCCCGGTCGACCAGGAACGCCCCTCCGCCCTGTTCGCCGACATCGCCAACACGACCTTCCTGTCGGTGCTCGCCCTCTGGTTGGGCGGACTCGCCAGCTTCCTGATCTTGCGGGCGGTGCCGTCCCGGGTGCTGACCTCGTCCAAGCCGTCCTGGCGGCTGGCCGCGGACGCGGTGCTGCCCGCCGCCGGCATCGGCGTCGTCCAGGCGGTGGCGCTGACCGTCTCGCTGCAGATCCTGCTGGACCTCACCGTGCGGCAGACGCTGGAGATGCTGCCGCTGCTGGTGCTCGCGTCGCTCGCGTTCGTGGTGATCAACCATGCGCTGGTGGCCTGGCTCGGCGGCGTTGGCCGGTTCGTCTCGGTGGCGCTCGGCGTGCTGTTCGCCGCCGCCGCGATCACCGACGCGGTGCCGGCCGCGCTGTCGGCGCTGGTCCCGTTCCTGCCGCCGACCCCGGCGCTGGAGGGTGCGCGCGCGATCGCCAGCGGCGGCACCGGCGCGTTGGGCGCGGGCGGGCTGTTGTTCATCTGGCTGGTGGCAGGCGCGTCGGCCGGCGTGCTGGCCGTCTCGCGGCGCCGGCTCGCGCCGGCACCGGCCCCGGCGTGGGCCGGCGGCCACTGACCCGCGGCCGCCCGGCTTCGCCGTTCCGCCGGCCGGTCCCGTCGGGCATGATGTGCCGATGACCAAGGCCGGCGGTGGTCGTCATCCCAGCGAGCAGCACGGCGTCGTGTTCCCGCGGGGCAGTGACGGGCGGCGCAGCACGACGGCGGTCGGCCGAGCCGTGGTCGCCGACGCCCTGCGCGCCGTCGACCCGACCGGATCACGGGCGGCGGAGCAGGAGACCAACTGGCGCAGTGGCTACCTGGTCCACTTCCGCAGACTGGTCGAGTCGGGACTGCACCGCGGCGACGACGCGGTCGCGATCGCCCGGGCCGGCGCCGACGCGCTGCTGAGCCGGATGGTGGTACGGGCGGCGGGCGAGGACGTGGCGCTGTCGCGGTGGTCCGGCGGCCCGCTGCCGGGCACGGCCGAGCTAGGTGGCTCGGCGGAGCCGGAGACCGAGCTCGCGTTGCCCTATCGCGGCAAGCGGCTCCGCGGCGACGATCTGCGACGCCAGCTGGACACCTGGGTCCAGGCCGGTGTTGTCGAGCCGACGGTTCCCGACGCGGTCGGCCGGGTGCTGGATCATCCCGAGTGGCTCCGGCTGGACGGCCGGGTCGTCGCGGTGCTGGGTGCCGCCGCCGAGATGGGTCCGCTGGGCCCGTTGCTCGCCTGGGGAGCCCGGGTGGCAGCCGTGGATCTGCCCCGGCACGCCATCTGGAGCCGGGTGCTGGACACAGCCCGGGGCGCCGCTGGCCGGGTGCTCGTGCCGGGACTCGCAACGACACCGGATCCGGCGACGTCGGGCGTCGATCTGCTGTCCGACGCTCCACGGATCGCGGCGTGGCTGGCCGACGTGGCCGGCGACGACCAGATCGTGATCGGTGACTACGTCTATGCCGACGGCGCCACCAACGTACGGGTGTCTGTAGCGGTCGACGTGCTCACCAGCCGCCTGATCGCGGACCGGCCCGACACCGCCCTCGCCTTCCTGGCCACCCCGACCGACGTGTTCGCAGTGCCGGCGGAGACCGTCCGTGCGTCGGTTGAGGCGTACGAGGCGAGGCCGCGATCGGCGAAGCTCCTCGGCCGGCCGTTGCGCACGCTGAGTGGCGGACGTCTGTTGCGCCGGGCGTACGTCCCCGGTTCAGACCCGGGCATCAACGACAGCCTGGTGCCGCAGCAGGGTCCGAACTACGCCCTGGCCAAGCGGCTCCAGCGCTGGCGTGCGACCGCGGCCCGACGCGACGGGCGGCTGGTGTCGATGAACGTCGCCCCACCCACCCGGACCCGCTCGGTCGTGAAGAACCGGGCGCTGGCCGCGGCCTACGCCGGTGCGCACCGGTTCGGGGTGGAGGTGTTCGAGCCGGCGACGTCGAACGTGTTGATGGCGGCGCTGCTGGTGCACGACCTGAACACCGGCGGGGGTCCGGCCCATCCGCAACCGTGGCAGGACGAGGCCTATGCCGCCGTGCACGGCGGCCTGTGGCGGACCGCGTACGCGCCTCGGAGCCTGCTCGGACTGGCCGCTCTGCTCGGCGCGCCGGCCGCCCGGCGCTGACGAGGTGTCCGGTGCCGGCGAGGTGTCCGGCGCGGCGGGCGGTCAGCCGCGGGCGTAGGTCAGCGAGTCGTGCCGATCGGCGTCGGTCAGCACCAGTGTGCTTCCGTTGATCCGGTAGCCGCGGGCCGCGCCGAGCCGGTCGATGAAGATCGACTCCGCCTTCATGTCCGCCTCCGGCCCGGCCATCAGGGTCATCGGTCCGAGCCTGATGGTCAGGCTGCCGTCGACCTCGCTGACGAAGGTTCCGGCGTACGTGTTGATCCCGGCCGATCCGTTCAGCTCGCCGGCCTCGAACCGGGTGGTCATGGTCAGGTTCGCCGGCGGCGGTGTGGACTCGGCCCAGCCGGTCAGTTTCCAGGAGGTGTTGGCCAACGCCGGCTGCTCTCCGGTCGTACAGCCCGCGGTCAGCACCAGCAGGACGCTCGCCAGCGCGAGGCCGAGACGCCGGATCATGCCTCGGCCCGCTGCGGTGCCGGCTCGGCGATCGCGTCCAGCAGGCCCGGCATGGCGGCCTCGATCGAGGCGAGGGTCCGCTCGAAGCCGGCGCTCGGGCCGTACCACGGGTCGTCGATCCCGCTCCCCGGTTCGGCGCCCGGATCGTAGTCGGTCAGCAACGCGATGTTGTCGGCGCCGGGATCGATGCTCAGCATCCGCCGGACGTGGATGTCCTCCATCGCCAGCACCAGGTCGGCCCGCTCGATCTCGTCGCGGGTGATCTG
Organism: Microlunatus ginsengisoli; assembly: GCF_039537205.1. Taxonomy (NCBI): domain Bacteria; kingdom Bacillati; phylum Actinomycetota; class Actinomycetes; order Propionibacteriales; family Propionibacteriaceae; genus Microlunatus; species Microlunatus ginsengisoli. Next base: position 210,356 of record NZ_BAABAB010000017.1, read on the forward strand.
GTGCGCCCGGTGCCTACCGACCCGATAGCCGTGCGAACGCAGCACGGCCTCGGCCCGCGAGTCCATCGGCTGCCCGAGCTCCTCCGTGCTGGTCGCCGCGCTGCTGAACTCGACCTCGGTCAGTCCTCGGTCGGCGGCCAGTTTCTCGGCCACCCGCTCGGCCATCGGGGAGCGGCAGATGTTGCCCCAGCAGACGAATACGACCCGCAGCGGGTCCGATCCAGCCATGCCCGCAAACCTATCGGGGCGGTGTCGGCGTCCCGGGCCCGGTCAGCGGCGCTCGTCCTTGTCCGGCAGGAATGCGTTGAGGATGAAGCTGACGATGGAGATCACGATCGATCCCCATAGTGCCGTCCAGAACCCGTCCACGTGCCAGCCCAGCCCGAACACACCGGCCAACCACGAGGTGAACATCAGCAGCAGGGCGTTGATGATCAGCAGGAAGATGCCGAGAGTGAGCAGGATGATCGGGATGGTGACGATCCGGAACAGCGGCTTGACGATGGCGTTGACGATGCCGAAGATCAGTGCCACCAGGAGAACTGTGATCACCTTCTCCTGATCGCTGCCCCCGGTGAGCGAGATGCCGCTGAAGAGCCAGGTGGCGATGCCGAGGGCCGCGGCGTTGACGAGCACGCGAAGCAGAAAGCGCATGGGTCGATGCTTCCACGGTGACCACGGCGACCCCATGAGGCGCTCCCCTGGCTCGACCCTGAGTCCGGATCAGGCGATGCGGCCGCGCTCCGCTCCGATGGTGGTGTCCTCGCCGTGCCCCGTCTTGACCACCGTGTCGTCCGGCAGCACGAGCAGCCGCTCGGTGATGCTCGCCACGATCAGGTCGTGATCGCTGAAGCTGCGACCGGTCGCGCCGGGTCCGCCGTTGAACAAGGTGTCGCCGGTGAAGACGACGCCGAAGTCGGGGGAATAGAGGCAGACCGCTCCGGGGGAGTGGCCCGGGGTGTGGATCACCTCCCACGCGACGTCGCCGACGACGATCCGCTGGCCGTCGGTGAGCGGGCCGTCGGGCGCGACGTCGTGGGTCAGGTCCCAGACCGGCCGGTCGTCGGGGTGCAGCAAGATCGGGGCCTCGACGGCCTCGGCCAACGCGGGCGCTACGCGGACGTGATCGTCGTGGGCGTGCGTACAGACCACCGCCAGCACCCGGCGATCGCCGACCACCTCGAGGATCGCCGCCACGTCGTGCGGCGCATCCATCACGATGCACTCGGCGTCGTCGCCGACCACCCAGACGTTGTTGTCCACCTCGAAGGTCTCGCCGTCGAGGGAGAACGTGCCGGAGGTGACCGCGTGGTCGATCCGAGTCCTCCGCTCCGGCTGGGAGCTCACAGCACCACCACGGAGCGCAGGACCTCGCCCCGGTGCATCTTCTCGAAGGCCGCCTCGATGTCGCCGATGCCGATGGTCTCGGAGACGAACGCGTCCAGCGGCAGCCGGCCCTGCAGGAACAGGTCGATCAGCATCGGGAAGTCGCGGCTGGGCAGGCAGTCGCCGTACCAGCTGGACTTGAGCCGGCCGCCGCGGCCGAACACATCCAGCAGCGGCAGCTCGAGCGTCATCTCCGGCGTCGGTACGCCGACCAGGACGACGGTGCCGGCCAGGTCCCGCGCGTAGAACGCCTGCTCGTACGTCTCCGGCCGGCCGACGGCGTCGATCACCACGTCCGCGCCGTTGCCGTCGGTCAGCTCGCGGATCCGCTCGACCGGGTCGACCTGCTTGGAGTTGATCGTGTGGGTCGCGCCGAGAGACGTGGCGGTGGCGAGCTTGCGCTCGTCGACGTCGACCGCGATGATCTTCGCCGCACCGGCCAGGAAGGACGCGGTGACCGCCGCCGTACCGACTCCGCCGCAGCCGATCACGGCGACACTGTCGCCGCGGCCCACCTCGCCGGTGTTGATCGCCGCGCCGATGCCGGCCATCACGCCGCAGCCGAGCAGGCCGGCGACCTCCGGCGGCGCCGCCGGATCGACCTTGGTGCACTGGCCGGCGGCGACGAGGGTCTTCTCGATGAAGGCACCGATGCCCAGCGCCGGGGAGAGCTCGGTGCCGTCCTCGAGGGTCATCTTCTGCGTCGCGTTGAAGGTGGCGAAGCAGTACCAGGGGCGGCCGCGCTTGCACGCGCGGCAGGTGCCGCAGACGGCGCGCCAGTTCAAGATCACATAATCGCCCGGCTCGAGGTCGCGGACGCCCTCGCCGACGGACTCGACGATGCCGGCGGCCTCGTGACCGAGCAGGTAGGGGTAGTCATCGCCGATCCCGCCCTGCTTGTAGTGCAGATCGGTGTGGCACACGCCGCAGGCCTGGATCGTGACCACCGCCTCGCCGGGACCCGGATCGGGTACGGTCACCGTGACCAGCTCGACGGGGGCGTCCTTGCTCCGCGAGATGACTCCCTGCACCTGCTGTGGCATCCGTACTCCCTGCTCCGATGGTGGGAATCGCATCGTAACCAGCGGGGTGGGAGCTCGCGGGCGCGAGCGGAGCAGAGTGGGCGGCGCGGGATCAGGCCGCCACCAGGTCCAGGCGGGTGCCGACGGTGTTCGGCACGAACGCCGAGGGCAACCGGTTGGCCAGCTGGTGCATCGCGCCCCAACCGGTGCAATGGGCGGGTACGACCAGGTCGGGTGCGAGCGCGCCGAGCGCCTCGACGGTGGGCGCGATCACCGGCTCGAACAGGGCGCCGGTGAGGTGGAAGCCGCCGACCACGGCGTGGACGTGCTCGACGCCGGTCAGCGCGCGGGCGTAGCGCACGATGTTCACCACCCCGGCGTGCCCGCAGCCGGTGAGCACGAGCAGCCCGCGGCCCTCGACGTGCACGATCAGCGCCTGCTCGTCGAGGATCCACGGATCCGGCTCCCAGACTCCGTTGCGCAGGGCCTGATGGATCGCGAAGCCGCGCTCGAAGTCGGTCGTCCGTGGCACCTCGCCGGTGATCAGCACGCTGCCGTCGAACAGGAACGACGGTTCCGGCCGTTCGATGATCTCGAAGCCGAGCCCCTCCAGACCGGCGCGGCTGGTCGAGGGTAGCTCCCACGGATCGCGACCGGGCAGCATCAGCCGCCGCCGCGACCAGAACTCCGGGTGGAGCACCACCGGCAGCTTCGCCGGCCCGCCGAGCGCTCGGGCGAGCCCGTCCAGGCCGGTGGTGTGGTCGAAGTGGCCGTGAGAGCACACCACCGCCGCCACCGAGTCCGGCGCCAGACCGAGCCGGCGCATGTTGCTCACCATCCCGTCCGGGCTGACGCCGGTGTCGAACAGGAGGCGGTGCACCCGGCCCTCGCCGGTCTGCACCTCGACCAGAGCGGAGAAGCCGTGCTCGGCGACCGGGCCGTCGAAGACCGCGTCGTCCTGATGCGCCGCGGCCGGGAGACGCGGCCAGCGGTCGACCGGGTGTCGGCCGGCGGGTCCGGCATCCGCGGCGAAGACGTCCAGCGAGTTGTCGACCAGCGTGGTGATCTGCACCCGGCGTACCGGTCGCAGCGGCACCTGCTCGCCGAGGAATGCTTCCGGGTCGACCGGAACGACCGCTACAGCCGACGGAATGTGACCGTCATCACACACAGCACCACGGTACGCCCGCGGACGGGATCCCGCTTCCCGGTCGCTGGCGTCGCCGATCGACCGCGCCCGGTCGAAACGGGCGCGGGATAACGCTTCCCCGCCAGGGCGGGGTCGATCCGCGACATCGCCGGCATGCTTTCGATGACCCCGGGTCCCGCCAAGCCACCCTTCCCGCCCGCCGGTCCCGCCCTGGCGTGTCCGACCCGGCCCCCGCGCGTCCGTCCCGCCTCGCGCGCCCGCCCCGGCGCGCCGGTCCCGCCCCAACTTCGCGCGCCTTCCACCCAGTTCGCGCGTGAAGCTAGACGCGCGAACAAGGTCGAACACGCGCGAAGACGCGGCCGCACGGTCCGCGGCGTCGCGGTACGCGTGGCTGCGTCGGCTGGTGGGGGCGGCGGGTCGCGGAGCCGAGCGGGCCGAGCGCGACGGAACTGTCGGTGCCCGCTTCTAAAGTCATTTGACCTGAACCGCACGTGAAGTTGCATAGTGAGGTTGATGCGTTTCACTGCTTAGCCCGTCAATGCGACCTCATCGACCAGAGGATCTATCTGCATGTCCGCCGACGTGTCGGCCCGCCCGCGCACGCTGCCCGGGGAGCCCGCCCCGCTCAGCGCGCTCGATCGCCCTGCCGCGATCGCGCCGCCGCCCAGGGTGCGCTACGACCGCGCCGGAAACCCGCGCAAGCCGCGGCACAGCGCGTCGATGTGGCGACTGCGGACGTACATGCGGCCCTATCTCGGCCGGTTCGTGCTGATGGTGTTCTTCGCCTTCCTCGGGGTCGGCGCGACGGTCGTCATCCCGCTGGTGACCCGGGCGGTGATCGACGGCCCGGTTGCCCAGTCCGACCAGGTCGGGCTCTGGGCGCTGGGCCTACTTGCCGCTGGGCTCGGCGTGTTGGAGGCCCTGCTCACGTTCCTGCGCCGGTGGATCGTGGCGGTGGGCACGGTCGGCACGGAGACCGGCATCCGGCTGGACATGTATGCCAAGCTCCAGCGGTTGCCGATGGCCTTCCATGCCCGCTGGCAGTCCGGTCAGCTGCTGTCGCGGATGATGAGCGACCTGTCGACGACGCGCCGGTTTCTCGGCTTCGGGCTGCTGTTCATCGTGATGAACGTCGTCCAGATCGGGCTGGTCACCGCGCTGCTGCTGCACATGTACTGGCCGCTGGGCCTGGTGGTGGTCGCCTCGATCGTGCCGATCACCTGGTCCTGCCTGCGCAACGAGAAGGAGTACACCCGGCTTTCCCGGCAGATCCAGGACCAGACCGGCGACGTCGCCTCGGCCGTCGAGGAGGGCGCCCACGGCCTCCGGGTGATCAAGGCGTTCGGCCGGGCCCGCTGGATCTTCGACAAGTTCGACGCGCGCAGCCTCCGGCTGTACGAGACGTCGATGGCGCGGGTCCGGCTGAGCGCCCGGTTCTGGACGTTCCTGGAGATCATCCCCAGCGTCACCCTGATCATCGTGCTCGGCTTCGGCGCGGTCGCCGCCGGTCAGGGAAGGGTCACTCTCGGCACGCTGGTCGCGTTCATCACGCTGATGCTGTCGCTGGTCTGGCCGGTCGCCGCGCTCGGATTCCTGCTGGCGATGGCCCAGGAGGCGATGACCGCCGCGGACCGGATCGCGGAGATCTTCGACGCGGAGAACGTGATCACCGACGGTGACGCCGAGCTGGCCGAGGTATCCGGGCGGCTGCGGTTCAGTCGCGTCGGCTTCCGCTTCCCCGACGGCGATACCGACGTGCTGCACGACATCGATCTGGAGCTCGCCCCGGGCGAGACGGTGGCGCTGGTCGGCGCGACGGGTGCCGGCAAGAGTGTGTTCACCGCGCTGGTGCCGCGGCTCTACGACGTGACGGCCGGATCGATCAGCATCGACGGGGTCGACGTGCGCGATCTGCGGCTGTCTCGGCTGCGGACGATCGTCGCGGCCGCGTTCGAGGACCCGACCCTGTTCTCGATGTCGGCCCGGGAGAACATCACCCTCGGCCGGCCCGGAGCGAGCGACGAGGAGATCGCCGAGGCGATCGAGGTGGCCCAGGCGCAGTTCGTGTACGACCTGCCGTGGGGGCTGGCGACCCGGATCGGTGAGCAGGGGATGAGCCTGTCCGGCGGTCAGCGGCAGCGGCTCGCGCTGGCCCGGGCGGTGCTGGCGCGGCCGGCCATCCTGGTGCTGGACGACACTCTCTCGGCGTTGGACATCCATACCGAGGCGCTGGTGGAGGACGCGCTGCGGCGGGTGCTGGTCGGGGTGACCGGAATCGTGGTGGCCCACCGGGCGTCGACGGTGTTGCTCGCGGACCGGGTCGCGGTGCTGGTCGCCGGCACCATCGCCCACGTCGGCACCCACGCCGAACTGCTGGCCACCGTCCCGGAATACCGCGACCTGCTCTCGGCCGACATCGAGGAGGTGGCTCGGTGAGCGAGCGTCGGGTAGGCGCGCCGCTCTTCCGAGGTCGCCGAAGTCGCCTCGACGCAACACGGCGTTTGCACCGATTCGCGAGGGGAGCGGGTCGTGGCTGAGGTGGCGTCGGACGAGCGGCTTCCAAGCGCCGGGCGCGAGCGAACGGCAGAGCGCGACGCGATCGAGGAGTGGCGGGGGGTCGCCGCCGAGCACAACACCGACCTGTCGGAGCGGGCCAACGTCCTGCTCCGCAAGCGGAGCCGGGCGCTGCTCGCCGACCTGCTCCGGCCGTACCTGCGGACGGTCTGGCTGCTCGGCGTGATCATCGTGCTCGGCAGCGCGGCTCGGCTGAGCGTGCCGTATCTGGTCAAGCAGGGCATCGACCTGGGTATCCCACCGCTGGTGGACTCCGGCAGCGCGCGGGTGCTGTACGAGATCGTCGGTCTGATGATCGCCGCCATCTGCATCCAGGCGGTCTGCCGGCGGGCGTTCCTGCGTACGTCCGGCAAGGTCGGCCAGGACGTGTTGCTGGAGCTGCGGCGGCGGGTGTTCACCCACTTCCAGAAGCTGGACGTGGCGTTCCACGACCGCTACACCTCCGGCCGGGTGGTGTCCCGGCTGACCAGCGACATCGACGCGATCGCCGAGCTGCTGGTCGGAGGCTTCGACGGCCTTGTCACCGCGGTCTTGACCATGGTCGGCGTCGGCATCCTGCTGCTCACGCTGGACCTGAAGCTGGGTGCGGTCTGCCTGATCTGCTTCCCGGTGGTGATGGCGCTGGTGCGCTGGTTCTCGCGGAACTCGGCGCGGACGTACTGGCGGGTGCGGGAGGCGTCGGCCCTGGTGATCGTCCATTTCGTGGAGACCATGACCGGGATCAAGGCCGTCCAGGCCTATCGCCGCGAGCCCCGCAATCAGGAGATCTTCACCTCGCTGTCGGAGCGCTACCAAGACGCCAACGTGGACTCGTTCCGGCTGGTGGCGATCTTCATGCCGGGGGTGCGGTTGATCGGGAACCTGACGATCGGCGTCGTCTTGCTGTACGGCGGGTTCCGCGCCATCCAGGGCGGTATGACCGTCGGCGCGCTGGCGGCCTTCCTGCTCTATCTGCGGATGTTCTTCGAGCCGATGCAGGAGATCAGCCAGTTCTACAACACGTTCCAGTCGGCGTCGGCGGCGCTGGAGAAGCTGTCGGGGGTGCTGGAGGAGGAGCCGGACGTCCGTCCGTCGCCCGAGCCGGCGACGATCCCAGCGGTTCGCGGGGGACTGGTGCTCGACCACGTCGACTTCTCCTACGTGGCCGAGCGGGTGGTGATCGACGATCTCGATCTGACGATCCCCCGCGGTCAGACGGTCGCCCTGGTGGGAACCACCGGCGCCGGCAAGACGACCATCGCGAAGCTGCTGTCGCGCTTCTACGACCCGACGTCCGGGGCGGTGCGGATCGACGGGGTCGATCTGCGTGAGCTGAGCGACGCCGACCTGCGCCGGTCGGTGGTGATGGTGACCCAGGAGAACTTCATGTTCGACGGCACCGTCGCGGAGAACATCGCCTTCGGCCGGCCGGACGCGGGACGAACCGAGATCGAGTCGGCAGCTGCCGCCGTCGGGGCCGACACGTTCATCCGCGCGCTCCCGCTCGGGTTCGACACCGACGTCGGCAAGCGTGGGTCCCGGCTCTCCGCCGGCCAGCGCCAGCTGGTGGCGTTCGCCCGCGCGTTCCTGGCCGACCCGGCGGTGCTGATCCTGGACGAGGCGACCTCCAGCCTCGACATCCCGAGCGAGCGGCTGGTCCAGCGAGCCCTGCAGACCATCCTCGCCGAGCGGACGGCGGTGATCATCGCGCACCGGCTGAGCACCGTCGAGATCGCCGACCGGGTGCTCGTGCTGGAGCACGGCCGGGTGATCGAGGACGGCTCGCCCGGCGAGCTGACGGACGCCGACGGTGGTCACTACGCCGCACTACACCGTGCCTGGATCGACTCCCTGGCCTGACCTCCCCGGGCATCCGCCTAACTCGCCTCGGCGCCGAACTCGCCTCGCGCCGAACTCGCCTCGTACCGGACTCGCCCCGGCGCCGGACTCGCCCCGGCGCCGATCCTCGGATCCCCTGTAACGCCCCGGATCCCGTGCAGGGGATCCGAATCGACCGGAGGGATCCGAAGTCTAGGAACCGGCGCTCTCGGATCTCCTGGTGCTCCTCGGATCCCCTGGAGCTCCTCGGATCCTCTGCTGCTCCTCGGATCCTCTGTTGCTCCTCGGATCCCGTGCACGGGATCCGAGCCGGCAGAAGGGATCCGAAGATGTCTCGGAGGCTCTGTCCACAGGGGTCGGATGGGCCCTGGAAAAAGTTGTCCACAGATCTTCCTGACGATCGCCACCTCGCCGGCGGCGCGACACAGAGTGTCGGCATGTATGAGATCCGCTTGCATCATGAGCTCGCCGCGCAGGGCTTCGCCCCCTCCGAGCTCGCCCGTTTGGTCCGCTCCGGAGAGCTGACCCGGCCGCGCCGCGGCGCGTACGCACTGTCGCCGCCGGGCGCCGACGACGGCGCTGCACACCGCCGACTGGTGGCGGCGACGATGCGTCAGCTCTGCGATGAAGCGGTCGCGAGTCACGTGTCTGCCGCGGTGCTGCACGGACTGCCGACCTGGACCGACCAGCTGGACCGCGCGCACGTCACTAGGGATCGGTCCGGTGGCGGCAAGCACTTGCACAACCTCCAGGTGCATGGCGTGCCGCTCGCCGAGTCCGAGGTCACGACCCTAGACGGCATCCGGGTGACGAACCTCGCGCGGACCGTACTCGACCTGGCCTGTGCGTGGTCCCTGGAGCGATCCGTCGCTGCCGCCGATGCCGCGCTGCGGGCCGGGCTGCCTGCTGGGGAGTTGCTGAACACGATCGAGGCTGCCGTTGGCCGCCGCGGTGTCGTCCGGGCGCGATGCGTGGGCGAGATCGCGGATCGCCGCAGCGAGAGTCCGGGCGAGTCGTTCAGCCGCGTTCGGTTCTGGAGGTGGGGACTGCCGACGCCGACGCCGCAATACGTCGTGGTCGACGCGGCCGGCCGCTTCGTGGCGCGCGGTGACTTCGGCTGGCCCGAACTCGGAACGATCGGCGAGTTCGACGGCGACTCCAAGTACGGCGTACTGCTCAAGCCCGGACAAACGGTTCAGATGGCGGTGCTGGAGGAGAAGCGGCGCGAGGAACGGATGCGCGAGCTCGGCTGGCAGGTGGTCCGCTGGACCTGGTCGGATCTCGCACATGGCACCGAACTCGTCGACCGGTTGGAGGCGGCCTTCCGTCGTGGCCGCACCGCTGCCCCGCATCTTCGGATCCGGTAGACCTGTTCGGATCCGTTGTACGGGATCCGGCGGGTGCTAGGGGATCCGAGTTGCCACAGGGGGTCCGGCGGGTCAGGCGCGGTCCGGCGGATTTCGGATCCCTTAGAGCCGTTCGGATCCGTAGTACGGGATCCGGCGCGTTCCAGGGGATCCGAGATGCCACAGGGGATCCGGCGGGTTCCAGGGGATCCGATTTGCCACAGGGGATCCGGCGGGTTCCAGGGGATCGGAGTTGCTGGGGCGGCCGGGTCAGGGGTGCAGGGCGGCGAGAACGTCGGCGACGGTGGCGAGGCCGGCGGCGGACGGCGGCCGGGCGACGACAACGATCGGGATGCCGAGGTCGGCTGCGGCGGCCAGCTTCGCCTCGGTCAGGGTGCCGCCCGAGTCCTTCGTGACCAGCAGGTCCACGGCGTGACGGCGCATCAGGTCACGCTCGCCGGCGAGAGCGTACGGCCCGCGAGAGCGGAGGATCGTCCAGGCCGGCGGTACGTCGAGCTCGGGCGGGTCGACCACCCGCGCGACCACGCCGCGATCGGCCCAGGGAAGAAACACTGCGAGCGACTGTCGCCCGGTGGTGAGGAACGGCCGGGCAGCATCCGGCGCGACGTCGAGCACCGCCCCCACGGAGTCCACCCACGTCCAGGCGCCGGACTCCGGACGACCGCGCCAGCTGGGTCGGACCAGCCGGATCAGGGGACTACCGGTGGCGGCGGTCGCCGCAGCCGCGTTCGCGGAGATCTCGGCCGCGAACGGATGGGTCGCGTCGATCACGGCCTCGACCCGGTTCTCGATGAGGAAGGACGTCAGACCGGCAATGCCGCCGAAGCCACCGACCCGGACCCGGCCGGCCGGCAGCGCGGGATCGCCCACCCGACCGGCGAGCGAGCTCAGCACGTCGTCCCCACGATCGACCAGGGCGGCGGCCAGCGCGCGCGCCTCCGACGTACCGCCGAGGATCAGGATCACGACCCGCGCCTCGTACCACCAACCGTCGACGCGCTCCACCCCAGCGCCGCGGCGGTGGCGAGCGCCGCGGCGGCGGCGAGCACCGCCGCGGCCACCCCGACTCGGGAGGCCAGCTCGGTGGTCCGGGCGATGTCGGCCGGTTCGGGCGGCCGGCCGGACCCCAGCCGCGCGCGGTCCTCGACCACGTCGCCGTAGCGGTTCACACCGCCCAGCCGCAACCCGAGCGCCCCGGCGAATGCCGCCTCCACCACCCCGGCGTTGGGGCTCGGATGCGCCCCCGCGTCGCGCCGGACGGCGATCGCCGCAGCCTTGGGGTCCGCGCCCAACCCGGCGACCAGCAGCCCGGCGAGCCGGGCCGGTATCCAGTTGAGCACGTCGTCGAGCCGGGCGGCCGCCCAGCCGAACCGGCGGTAGCGTGCCGAGCGGTGCCCGACCATCGCATCGAGGGTGTTCGCCGCGCGATAGCCCAACAGGCCCGGCACGCCGGCGACGGCGCCCCAGAACAGCGGCGCGACGACGGCGTCGGAGGTGTTCTCGGCGACGGACTCAACGCAGGCCCGGGCCAGCTCGGCGGCGTCCAGGCCGCTGGGATCCCGCCCGACCAGGTGGGTGATCTGATCCCGCGCGGCGGGCAGGTCGTCGCCGAGCAGCTGAGCCGCGACCGTCGACGCCTCCCACTCCAGCGAGCGGCCACCGAGCACCGCCCAGGTTGCCGCCGCGGTGGCGACGGTCGCGACCAGCGGGTGGTTTCGGGTCGCCCGCTCGACCAGGACGCCCGAGCCGGCGGTCGCGCCGACGAGCACGGCGACGTAGGCCGCCCCGCGGGTGCGCTGGTCGCGATGCAGTCGGCTCTCGAGCGCTCCGGCTAGCCGGCCGAACGCGGCCACCGGATGGCCCCGGCGCGGGTCGCCGAGCAGCCGGTCCAGGCCGTACCCGATCAGCAGGCCCGCCGCTCGCGGCAGGGCCGGCGCGATTAGGGTCGTGCGCGATGTCAGCACGTCGGGTCCTCGTCACCGGGGGCGTACGGTCGGGGAAGTCCGCGTACGCCGAACGGCTGTTCGCCGACCAGCCGGCCGTGACGTACGTGGCCCCGGGGCCGGTGCCGGATTCGGCCGCCGACCCGGAGTGGGCCGCGCGGATCGACGCGCATCGGGTTCGCCGGCCGGCGCACTGGACCACGGTGGAGACCGGCGACGTCGCGGCCGCGCTCCGGGCCGCCGCCCAACCGGTCCTGATCGACTGCCTCGGCACCTGGCTGACCCGCACCATCGACGAGCTGGACGGCTGGAACCGGCCGCGGGCGGACTGGGAGGCGGCCTGGCGGACAGCGACGGACGACCTGGTCGCGGCCTGGCGCGATCGTGAGCCGCTCACCGTCGCGGTGACCAACGAGGTCGGCTGGGGCGTGGTTCCGGCGTACGCCTCCGGCCGGCTGTTCGCCGATCTGCTCGGCCGGCTCAACCAGGCGGTCGCCGCGGCTGCCGACGACGTGGTGCTGCTGGTCTCGGGCCGAGCGCTGCACCTCTGAACACCGCTGCCCGCCGGAGTGGGGCAGGGCCCGGCGCGGGAGGTGGCGCCGCGAGCGGAGCAGGGGCGTCACAGGGCCGCCAGCAGCAGGGCCGTCAGGGTCAGCTCGACCGCAGCGCCCAGGGTGTCGCCAGTGATCCCGCCGAGCCGGCGACGGACGTACGCGGTGAGGACGACGGCTGTCAGCAGGCCGAAACCCGCGACGATCGGGCCGCGCCACCACGGCGCGATGACAAGCGCGAGCACCGCCCCGAACAAGACCCACGCCGAGACGGCCAGCGAGCGGGGAACCGTGCCGGCGACCGCCGCGCCGAGCCCGTCCAGACGAGCCGCCGGGATGCCGGTCGCACACGACACGGCCAGCGCGAGCCGCGAGCCGGCGATCAGCAGCCCGGCCGCCAACCACTCTCCGCCGCCGACCAGCGTGCCGACCGCGACGGCCTGCAGCCCGAGCACCAGCACCAGCGCGACCACGCCCATCGGACCGACGTCGCCGCGGCGCATGATCTCCAGCGCCCGATCCGGCGGCCGTCCGATGCCGAGCCCGTCGACGGTGTCCGCGAGGCCGTCCAGGTGCAGCGCTCGGGTGCCCAGCGCGAGCGCGGCGACGACCAGCAGGCCCGCGATCAGCGGCGGCCAGCCCGCCAGACCGGCGAGCGAGCCCGCGCCGACCGCTACCGCGGCGAGCGGCACCACCGCCAGGGGAGCGATCAGCATGGCGCCGCGGGCCACCGGCGGCGTGACGTCCACCGGACCGGTCGGCACGATGGTGAGTGTGCCGACCGCCAGCCGCACCGAGTCGAGCACGAGCGGGGACTAGCCGGCGAGGTCGGAGAGCAGGGCCATCTCCCCGGCCAGCAGGGCGGCGGACCGGAGCACCGGCAGCGCCAGCAGCGCACCGGAGCCCTCGCCGAGGCGCAGGTCCAGGTCGAGCACCGGGAGCAGGCCGAGCTTCTCCAGCGCCAGCCGTTGGGCCGGCTCGGTGGACCGGTGACCGGCCGCGCACCAGGCGGCGGTGCCGGGCGCCAGCTCGTCGGCGACCGACAACTCGGCGAGGGTGGCGAGGCCGTCCAACAGCACGGGTACGCCCGCGGTTGCGGCCGCGATCAGGAACCCGACCCCGGCGGCCAGGTCGGCCGAGCCGAGCGCCTGTAGCCGGGCACGCGGATCGCTCGCGCGGTCGCCGGCCCGGGCGAGCGCGGCCGCCACGGCGGCGGTCTTCCGGGCCAGCCCGGCGTCGTCGACGCCGGTCCCGCGCCCGACCACCTCGTCGGCGGTCAGCCCGAACGTGGCGGCGATCAGCGCGGCCTCTGGGGTGGTGTTGCCGATCCCCATGTCGCCGAGGATCAGCAGGTCGGCGCCGGCCTCGATCTCTTCCCGGGCGATGGCGCGGCCGGCCAACAGCGCGGCGTCCAGCTCGGCCGCGGTGAGCGCGTCCTCGACGTCGATCGAGCCGGACGACCGGCGGATCTTGTGCGCGCCGACACCGGCCGGAGTGTCGAGGTCGGCGTCCACCGCAATGTCCAGCACCCGTAGCGCGACGCCGTGCTGGCGGGCCAGCACCCCCGCGGCGGCGGTACCCGACGCGAACGCGTGCACCATCGCCGCGGTCACCTGCGGTGGATAGGCCGAGACGCCCTTGGCCGCGATGCCGTGGTCGCCGGCGAGCACCGTCAACCGGACCCGCTCCGGCGGTCGCGGCGGACAGCTGTCTTGGCAGCCGGCCAGCCAGGCGGCCAGGTCCTCGACCCGGCCGAGGGCGCCGAGCGGCTTGGCCAGGGCGGCGAGTCTGGTTCGCGCGGCCTGCTCGGCGGCGCGGCTGGGCGGGGCGATCACGAGACGGGTGCCGGGATCCGGTCGCGGCCGGGAATCGCGGTCCGGGTCAGCCGGCCGACGAACTCGGCCAGCACGACGCCCAGCGTCCCCCACAGCGCGATCTGGGTGATCAGGCTGGCCCGGCGGAACTCGAACAGCACGGTCGCGGGGAAGGACTCGGGGACCTCGTCGTACGTCGGCATCACCCCGATCGCCACCGCGCAGACGACGACGTACCCCAGCCCGCAGACCAGGAAGGCGTGCCAGCCGCCGATCCGGGAGGCGAGCCGGCGGCCGACCAGGACCGCGGTGACCATTGCGATCAGCGAGATCGCCATCAGGGTGAAGTAGAGCGCCGTCCGGTAGCCGATGGTGTCCGGGTGCCCGACCGCTGGCGGATTCGGCGGGTAGGCCAGCGAGGGCACCAGATAGATGCCGACGAACGCCAGGGCGGTCACCGCGAGGGTGCTCTGCCGCGGGGTCAGGCCGCCGAGGCGGCCCAGCGCGAGCGCGCCGAGCACACCCATCAGGCCGCCCAGCACGGTGCCGGCGACCACCGTGCCGGTCAGCAGGCCGAGGGTCGACTGCAGCGATCGCGGCACCTCGGCCTCGTCGCCGTGGGTGTGTTCGGCCTGGTGGCCGGCGGCCGGCTCGTCGGCGTGGGTGTGCCCGGCGTCGCTGCCGGACCCCTCAATCGCAATGGCGGCGTTCACGCTCGGCTCACCGACGACGTACGCCACACCGAAGGCGACGATTCCAGCAACGAGTCCGGCGAGCAGGCCGCGTACCAGGAACGTACGGGCGTTCAGCACGGGATCCCGCTCAGTGGCAGGGGAAGCCGAGCAGGTGGCGGGCGTCGTGCACCCACTCGTGCACGCCGGTGCCGGAGAACACCGACGTCGCGCCCTGTTCCGCGGAGACGAAGTAGAGGGCGACCAGCGCCAGCAGCGCGGCGAACAGCAGCCAGGGCAGCAGCGACGCGACCGAGATCGTCGGGACGGCTACGGGAGCCGGGGCGGCGACCGCCTGGACCTTGGGGTTGGACATCGGGTTCTCCTTCGGGTTTCAGCGACCCTCTCGTTGCGGAGCTCGACGAGGGCGGGTCTGACTCGAGCAGAACTCACACAGTGGCGCGACCGCGTCGGATTCCCACCGACTTCCGGCCCCTCGAACGAACGCTTCGAACCCTATCCCCACCGCCGGGCCCGCGGAAAGGTCCGGGGTCGCGGATCAGCGCACGACGTCGAAGACCTGCTTCTGGATGCCGTTGGCGTACGCCTCGTGCTCGACCAGGGCGAGCTTGGTGGTGTCGTGGTCGGAGTCGCTGAAGAGTCGCTTGCCCGCGCCGAGCAGCAGCGGGAAGACCAGCAGGTGATAGCGGTCGACCAGCCCGGCGTCGGCCAGACTCGCGCCGAGGGTGGCGCTGCCGTGAACCAGCAGGGGCCCGCCGTCGGTCTGCTTGAGCTCGCCGACCTCGTCGAGCGAGCGGAGGATGGTCGCCGGCCAGCGCTCGTCGTCGGTGGTCAGCGTGGTGGACACGACGTAGCGCGGCAGCGTGTTGTAGCGAGCGAACTCGGCCATCTGTCCCCACACCGGTGCGAACGCCGCGTAGCTGGTCCGGCCCACCAGCAGCGCGCCGGCCTCCTCCTGCTCGCGGCCCTTGAGCTCGTAGGCGGCCTCGTCGAACGGCACGTCCTTGAAGGTCCAGCCGGCGTTGCGGTAGCCGGCCTCACCGCCCGGCGCCTCCATCACGCCGTCGAGCGAGACGAAGGCGGTGACGATCAGGGTGCGCATGGTGCTGGTCCTTCCGTCGTGCATCCCGGTGCGGTTGCCGGCTCGGCGAGAATGGCAGGGAGTTGTGTCGCAACGAGGGGAACGGTAGCCGATGAGCGCTCTGAGCTGGCCCCGAGCCGTCGACATCCGCGAGGTCGGTCCGCGTGACGGGCTGCAGATCGAGACGCCGATCAGTACCGAGGCGAAGAGCCGGCTGCTGGACGCGCTGATCGCCACCGGAGTCGGGCGGATCGAGGCGACGGCCTTCGTCTCGCCGCGCGCGGTGCCGGCGATGGCCGACGCGGCCGAGATCGCCGGCTACATCGGCGGGCTCGGGCCGGGTGGACCGGAGTGGTCAGCGCTGGTGGCCAGCCCGAACGGCGCGCGCCGGGCGACGGAGGCGGGCTTCCGCACGATCGAGTACGTCGTCTCCGCGGCCGAGGGCCACAGCCGGGCCAACGCGCGACGCGGTACCGAGCAGGCCACCGAGGCGGTGGCCGAGGTCGCCGAGGTGGTGCACGGCGTCGGCGGCCGGCTCGAGGTGATCATCGCCACCGCTTGGGACTGCCCGTTCGACGGCCCGACGGAGCCCGCTCGGACGGTCGGTGTGGCCCGTCGAGCGATCGAGCTCGGCGCGGACCAACTCTGCCTGGGCGACACCATCGGCACCACCAGCCCGGCCCGGGTGGTGGCCCTGCTGGATGCGGTCGGCGCGGTGGCCGACGGCCGGCCGCTCGGCGCGCACTTCCACAACACCCGCGGTATGGGCATCGCGAACGCGCTGGCGGCCGTGCAGGCCGGGGTGACCCAGCTGGACGCCTCGGTCGGCGGTCTCGGCGGCTGCCCGTTCGCGCCCGGCGCCAGCGGCAACATCGCGACCGAGGAGCTCGTCTATCTGCTGGACGACGCCGGGGTCGAGACCGGCGTGGATCTCGAGGCGGTGCTGCAT
Source organism: Microlunatus ginsengisoli (assembly GCF_039537205.1). Classification (NCBI taxonomy): domain Bacteria; kingdom Bacillati; phylum Actinomycetota; class Actinomycetes; order Propionibacteriales; family Propionibacteriaceae; genus Microlunatus; species Microlunatus ginsengisoli. Next base: position 226,703 of record NZ_BAABAB010000017.1, read on the forward strand.
GCCGCCGCGTTGGCCCGGGACCTGGTCGGCCACCCGTTGGAGAGCGATCTGTTCCGCGCCGGCGGCCGCAACCGGCCGCGGGGCTGACCGGCGCCTCCAGCCGCCGGATCTCGGATCCCCTGTGCGCCGCCGGATCCCGTGTAGGGGATCCGAGGCGATCCAGGGGATCCGAGTCGGCAGAGATGGTCTGGTCAGCCGGGCACCTCGCCGACCGAGTCTGCGCTGACGGCTAAGCCGCGCCGGCTCGCAGTGATGCCACGGCGGTCGTGACCGGTTGTCGCCCAGGCGAGGTGGAGCGCGGGACGGCGGACGGCGGGCTCGGATAGCTACGCCGACGTACGGCTCGAGGTCAGCGGAGACGAGGACAGCCTGCTGCTGGAGCTGACCGAGGCGCCTTGAGCCCGCCTTGCGCCAGGCGCGCGGCTGAGCGCGCGGAGCTGGCGGGCGACCGCCCGCAGGCGGTGAGGAAGTCGTAGCGAGATCTTCACGCCGGCGTTGTCCACACGAAGCCCGGATGAGGTCCCATAACTGTGAGAGCGCTCCCATGACGGGATTGCGCCGAACCAGGGGGGTTCTTGTGACGAACTATGTCCTGCCACGACGCCGTACGAAGATCACCGCCGGACGGGTTGCCGGGGTGCTGCTCACCGCGGTGGCCCTGGCGCTGCCGACCGCTCGGGTCGCAGCCGCCGAGCCGCTCAGCGATCCGACGCCGGCGACGGTGTCAGCGATCCAAGACGTCGGCTACGGGCACAATCGGGTGCTCGTCTTCGGCCGCGGGCCCGACCATCGGATCCGCTATGCCCGGCCCGAGCCGGGAGCGACGTGGACCACCGTGCCGGGGCCGCGGCTGAGCAGCGGACCCAGCGCGGTACTCGATTGGGACGGTCTGATCGTGCTGTTCGCCCGCCGGCCCGACGGCACGGTCGGCTATGCCAAGGAGATCGTGCCCGGGTCGTGGAGCCGGTGGCGGTCCCTGGGCGGCGAGATCGTGGGTGCCCCGCGCGCGGTCTATCTGCCGTCGATCGGCGGGATCGTGATCGCGGGACGGTCGCCGGACAACGAGGTCGTGCTGACCACGCTGACCGGCGCGGGGAGGGCCCCGTGGCGGACGGTACCGGTCGGCGGCAACCAGGTGGGACTGTCGATTCAGGCCACCCCGGACATCAGCGCGAACGGCGGGACCAATATCACTCTGGGCTTGTTCAGCGGGGCGCAGCGGTGGGCTGCGCCGATCGACCTGACAGCGATTCCGGTCGCAGTCCAGGGCTACCAGCAGCGGACGGCCAGCGGGTTCGGGTCGACGTACGCAGGGGACGACCGTGGGACGGACGTGTACTGGGGACGCGGAGGGAACGGAAAGCTCTCCTACCAGGCGCCCTGGAAGTTCGTTCGCTCCACCATCAGCATCACGTCGGTGCCGACCAAATGGACCGTCTCCGGGACCTTCGCGGACGCCGTCTGCGCCCGGAGCATCGACAACTCGCTGTGGTGCAACCTCGCCGTCACCGGCGACGGCACGTGGTTCAAGGTCGGGGGAAAGCTGCGCTGACCCGCCCGGATCGTCGGATCCCCTGTGTGCCGCCGGATTCGGTGTAGGGGATCCGAACCGTCGCAGGGGATCCGAGTTGCTGTGCGGGATCCGGGTTCGCCTCGGGGTGCCGGCCGCACTTCAGATCCTCGGATCCCCTGTGTGCCGCCGGATCCGGTGTAGGGGATCCGAACTGTCATAGGGGATCCGAGTTGCTGTGCGGGATCCGGGTTCGCCTCGCTGTCCCGGGCCGCACTTCAGATCCTCGGATCCCCTGTGCGCCGCCGGATCCGGTGTAGGGGATCCGAACCGTCGCAGGGGATCCGAGTTGCTGTGCGGGATCCGGGTTCGTCGTTGGGCGGGCGCCGGGCGGTGGGAGGTCAGGCGCGGAGGACCGGGAGGCCGCGGGCGAGGAACTGGGCCCGGACCCGTTCGACCAGCTGCTCGGTGGGCGGCTGGGTGTCGGCCAGGGTGTATTCCTCGCCGAGCTCGGCCCACTTGTCCCGGCCGAGCTGGTGGAAGGGAAGGATCTCGACCCGCTCCACCGCACCACCGGCGCCCAGCGTCTGCAGCGAGGCGGCGTAGTCGGCGACCGCCTCGACGTTTTCGACCCCATCGGTCAGACCCGGAACCAGGACGAACCGAACCCACATCCGGTTGCCGCGCGAAGCCAGCCGGCGGCCGAAGTCCAGGGTCGGCCGGAGCTCGCGCCCGGTGGTCTCCCGATAAACGTCCGGCAGCCCGGACTTCACGTCCAGCAGCACCAGGCTGGTGTGATCGAGCAGATCGTCGGACGCGCGCGCGCCCAGGAAGCCGGACGTGTCCAGCGCGGTGTGGATGCCGCGCTCGGCGCAGTAGGCGAAGATCCGCTGCACGAACCGCGGCTGCAGCAGCGGCTCGCCGCCGGACACCGTCACCCCGCCGCCGGTCGCGCGGAACACCTTCTTGTAGCGCTTGATCCGCTTCAGCACGTACTCGACGGCGCGTTCCGTGCCGTGCCGGATGTTCCAGGTGTCCGGGTTCTGGCAGTACAGGCAGCGCAGCGCGCAACCCGACAGGAACACCGTCAGCCGGGTGCCGGGGCCGTCCACCGCGGTCACCAGCTCCCAGGAGTGGACGGTCCCGATCCGGCCCTCGCGAATGGCCGCGAGCCGTTCCGTCCGCTCGGCCGCCTCCTCCGCCGACAGGGGAGACGGCCGGGTGAAGGACGGCATCCCGAGCGATGTCGTCATGGTGGTCATCGGTCTCAGACGGCGCCGTGGAACGTACGCGACAACACGTCCAGCTGTTGCTCGCGGGTCAGCCGGACGAAGTTGACGGCATACCCGGAGACCCGGATGGTCAGCTGCGGGTACCTCTCCGGATGCTCCATCGCGTCCACCAGGGTCTCCCGGTTCAACACGTTCACATTGATGTGGAAGCCCTCGCTCACGACGTACGCGTCCAGCAGGCCGACCAGGTTGCCGACCTGCTCGTCGGTGGTCCGGCCCAGCCCGCTCGGTACCACCGTCGCGGTCAGCGAGATGCCGTCCTGGGCCTGGTCGTACGGCAGCTTGGCCACGCTCAGCGCGCTGGCGAGCATGCCGTGCCGGTCGCGGCCGTTCATCGGATTCGCGCCCGGCGCGAACGGCTCGCCCTGCCGGCGGCCGTCGGGCGTGTTGCCGGTGGCCTTGCCGTAGACCACGTTCGAGGTGATCGTCAGCACCGACTGGGTGGCCTTGGAGTTGCGGTACGTCGGTTGCCGGCGGACCTTTTCCATGAACCGGTGCACGATGTCGGCGGCGATCTCGTCGGCCCGGTCGTCGTCGTTGCCGTAGGTCGGGAACTCGCCGTCCACGACGTAGTCGACCACCAGCCCGGTCTCGTCGCGGATCGGCTCGACGTGCGCGTACTTGATCGCCGACAGCGAATCCGTCACCACGCTGAGGCCGGCGATCCCGCAGGCCATGGTGCGCAGGATCTCCTTGTCGTGCAGGGCCATCTCGAGCCGTTCGTACGCGTACTTGTCGTGCATGTAGTGCACGCAGTTCAACGCGTCCACGTACGTCTGGGCCAGCCAGTCCATCAGCGCGTCGAACTTCTCGTCGACGTCGTCGTAGGCCAACACGTCGCCGGTGACCGGCGCGCTCGGCGGTGCCACCTGGACACCGGTGATCTCGTCGCGGCCGCCGTTGATCGCATACAGCAGCGTCTTGGCGAGGTTCACCCGGGCGCCGAAGAACTGCATCTGCTTGCCCACCGTCATGGCCGAGACGCAGCAGGCGATCGCCGCGTCGTCACCGCACTGGGAGCGGATCAGGTCGTCGGACTCGTACTGGATCGCGCTGGTGTCGATCGAGACCCGGGCGCAGAACTCCTTGAAGCCCTCGGGCAGCCGGTCGCTCCACAGCACGGTCAGGTTCGGTTCCGGCGCCGGGCCGAGGTTGTAGAGCGTCTGCAGCATCCGCATCGAGGTCTGGGTGACCAGCGTGCGGCCGTCCGCGCCCATCCCGCCGATCGACTCGGTCACCCAGGTCGGATCGCCGGAGAACAGCGAGTCGTATTCGGGCGTGCGCAGGAAGCGAACGATCCGGAGCTTGATCACCAGGTCGTCGATCAGTTCCTGGGCCTCGGTCTCGGAGAGCAGGCCGGCGTCCAGGTCACGCTTCAGATAGACGTCGAGGAAGGTAGAGGTCCGGCCCAGCGACATGGCCGCGCCGTTCTGCTCCTTGACCGCTGCCAGGTAAGCGAAGTAGACCCACTGGATCGCCTCGTGGGCGGTGCCGGCGGGACCGGAGATGTCGTAGCCGTAGGAGGCCGCCATCTGCTTCAGCTCGGTGAGCGCCCTGATCTGCTCCGCGTTCTCCTCGCGGTCGCGGATCACGTCCTCGATGCTGCGTTGCGCGTCCAGTGCGATCCGCTCGACCTTCTTCGCCGCGATCAACGCGTCCACGCCGTAGAGGGCGACCCGGCGATAGTCGCCGATGATCCGGCCGCGGCCGTACGCGTCGGGCAGGCCGGTGATGATCTTGGACCTCCGGGCCGCCTTCACCGCCGGCGGGTAGACGTCGAAGACGCCGGCGTTGTGGGTCTTCCGGTACGTGGTGAAGATCTTCTTCAGCGCCGGGTCGACGGGATAGCCGTACGTGTTCAGCGCGTCCTCGACCATCCGCCAGCCGCCGTACGGCATGATCGCGCGGCGCAGGGGGGCGTCGGTCTGCAGGCCGACGATCTTCTCGCTGGCCTGATCGATGTAGCCCGAGGTGTGCGCGGTGATGCCGGCCGGGGTCAGGTAGTCGACGTCGTAGACGCCGCGCTCGCGCTCGTCGGGGAACATGTCGCTGAGCTTCGCCCAGAGCGCGGTGGTGCGCTCGGTCGGGCCGGCCAGGAAGGCCGCGTCACCGACGTGGGGGGTGTAGTTGCGTTGGATGAAGTCCCGGACGTCGATCTCGTCCTGCCAGGGACCGGGCACGAAGCCGCGCCAGGCGGCTCCGGCGGAGGTCTGCGGGGCTTGGTCGAGACTCGGGTCGTAGCCGGGATTGCGGGGCGGCGTGACGGTGGACATCTCTCTCCTTGGGGTTCTCGTTATCGACGCTAGTCGGGCGCAGGCTGGGCGATCAGGGGCGAAGGTCCCGGCTCCCCACCCCGTCCGGCCGGTCCGGAAACTGTGCAGCTCTCGCAGCGACACGCCGGCGGCGGATGCAATAGCCGCACAGTTTTCCGGACGGGGGACCGGGGAGCGGGGGACCGGGGGGGCCGGGGGCGGACGGGGACCGGGGGCCGGGGGTCAGGCGACCGAGGTCGTGGCCAGCCGGGCTCTGGCCTCGGCATGCGACTCGCCGTAGTAGGCGGCCACCATCAACTCCTTCATGTCCGCGAGCATGGGCATCCGCGGGTTGGCGGGGGCACACTGGTCGCGGTAGGAACCCATCGCCAGCTCGTCGAGGCGGCCGATGAAGTCGGCCTCGACGACACCCTGAGCCTGGAATGACCGCGGAATGCCGACCCGGTCACGCAGCTCCTCGACGGCGCGGGCGTAGGACTCCACGCCCTCGGCCGGGGTGGCGGCCGGCAGGCCGAGCATCGCCGCGATCTCCTGCAGCCGTTCGGGCGCGACGTAGCTCTCGTACTTCGGCCACGCGTTCAGCTTGGTCGGTACCGTGCCGTTGTAGCGGATCACGGTCGGCAGCAGGGTGGCGTTGGTCCGGCCGTGCACCAGGTGGAACGTCGCCCCGATGGTGTGCGCCATCGCGTGCACGATGCCGAGGAACGCGTTGCCGAACGCCATGCCGGCGATCGTCCCCGCGTTGTGCATCTTCTCCCGGGCCTTGGCCGTCGCCGCCGCGCCCGGGGCACCGTTGACCGAGCTCGCCAGGTTGTCGAAGATCAACTTGATCGCGTGCAGCGCCATCCCGTCGGTGAAGTCGTTGGCGTACACCGAGACGTACGCCTCGGTGGCATGGGTCAGCGCGTCGAAGCCGGAGTCGGCGGCCAGCGAAGCCGGCATCCCACCGGTGAGCACCGGATCGATGATCGCCACCGTCGGGGTCAGTGCGTAGTCGGCCAGCGGGTACTTCTTGCCGTTGCCGGGATCGGTGATCACCGCGAACGGTGTCACTTCCGCACCCGTTCCGGAGGTGGTCGGAATGCAGACCAACTGGGCCAGCGCGCCGAGGGTGGGGAAGCGGAAGGCCCGCTTGCGGATGTCGATGAACTTCTCTTTCAGGTCGGCGAAGTTGGTCTCGGGGTGCTCGTAGAGCAGCCACATCACTTTCGCTGCGTCCATCGGCGACCCGCCGCCGAGCGCGATGATCGTGTCCGGCTTGAACTCCCGCATCAAGGCGGCGCCCTTCTGCACGGTGCCGACCGTCGGCTCGGGCTCGACCGAGTCGATGATCTGCAGCGCGACCTGCTGCGGCCGGCGGCCCAGCACGTCCAAGATCTTGTCCACGATGCCGAGCCTGGTCATGGTCGGATCGGTCACGATCGTCACCCGGCTGACGTCCGCCATATCGTGCAGGTAGCGGATCGCGTACGGCTCGAAGTAGGTCTTGCTCGGCACCTTGAACCACTGCAGATTGTTGTTGCGCCGGCCGATCTTCTTCACGTTGATCAAGTTCACGGCCGAGACGTTGCCGGCGACCGAGTTGTGCCCGTACGACCCGCAGGACAAGGTCATCGAGGGGATGAAGGCGTTGTAGACGTCACCGATGCCGCCCATCGAGGTCGGTGAGTCGCGGATGATCCGGACCGCCTTGACCCGCTTGCCGAACTCCAGTGCGAGTTGATCATCGCCGGTGTGGATGGCCGCGCTGTGGCCGAGACCGTCCAGCTCCACCATCTGCTCGGCGAGGCTGACCCCGTGTTCGGTGCTCTCGGCGCGCAGCACGGCCAGCACCGGGCAGAGCTTCTCCCGGGTCAGCGGCTCGTGCGGGCCGACGCTGCTCACCTCGGCCAGGATGATCGAGGTGTCCTCGGGCACCGAGAACCCCGCCTGGGCGGCGATCCAGGCCGGCGACTGGCCGACGACGCTGGCGTTTAGCTTGGCGCCGGAGCAGGACTCCCCGCCCGCGGTCGCGCCGAACACGAATCGCTCCAGCAGGGCCTTCTCCTCCGCCGACGCGCGGTAGGCGTGCAACTTGGCGAACTCGTCCATGGCGAGGTCGTAGATCTCGGCGTCGAGGATCGCGGCCTGTTCGGAGGCGCAGATCATGCCGTTGTCGAAGGACTTCGACAACACGATGTCGTTGATCGCGCGGGGCAGGTCGGCGGACCGGTGGACGTACGCGGGCACGTTGCCGGCGCCCACGCCGAGCGCCGGCTTGCCGCAGGAGTAGGCCGCCCGCACCATGGCGTTGCCGCCGGTCGCCAGGATGGTGGCGACGTCGGGATGGTTCATCAGCTCGGCGGTGGCGGCGATCGACGGGTGCTCGATCCACTGCACGCAGTGCTCCGGGGCACCGGCCGCGATCGCCGCGTCCCGGACGACTCGCGCCGCCTGGGCCGAGCAGTTCTGGGCCGACGGATGGAAGCCGAACACGATCGGGTTGCGAGTCTTCAGCGCGATCAGTGCCTTGAAGATAGCGGTCGAGGTCGGGTTCGTCACCGGCGTGACGCCGGCGATGACCCCCACCGGCTCGGCGATCTGGGTGATGCCGGTGAGCTCGTCGTGGGAGATCACCCCCACCGTGCGCAGGCCGTCCATGTTGTTGGTGACGTGCTCGCAGACGTAGACGTTCTTGGCGGCCTTGTCCTCGAACAGCCCGCGCTTGGTCTCGGCGACCGCCGCCTCGGCCAGCTGGCCGTGCTGATCGAGCGCGGCGACGGCGGCCTTCTTGACGATGTAGTCGATCTGTTCCTGGGTGTAGGAGGCGTAGGCGTCCAGGGCCGTCATCGCCCTGCTGACGAGGGCGTCGACCTCGGAGACGCCGGCCGCCGCCGGGTCGGCCGGGAGCCGGCCGTTCGCGGTGGCGGTTCCGGCAAACCCGGTGGGCTGGTCGAGGGTAGGGGCAGACACGGCTGGCTCTCTCGTTCGATTCGACCCGGCCCGATGTCGGATCGTCATGATCGACGCTATTGACCGCCGGGACGTGTCGCATGGGCCGAAGGTCCCGGCTCGCTGACACCCTTGTCACCCGTTCACGCACCACTGCGTCGACTGGTGTGCTCCGGGACATTCCCTGGTTTCGTCCCCCCAGCGGGCCGCCCAGGGCCGATGAGCGCCGTTGTGCGAGCACTGGAGGGACGGAATCAGGGTTCTCGCCCCGACGAGAGTTTCTCGTTGACAGCCGCGCGGGCAGCGGAGTTCACTTCGAGCCGGGAGTGACGCCGGGCGGGTGTGTCTCATCCGTGCGTCCGATCCGGGCAGGGGCGATCGGGTGATGATGCCGGGGCGCCGGGCCGCAGCGGGGTCCGGCCGGTGAGCGTCGCCGTCGCGCCCGCGATCGACGACATCGGCACCGCGCTGGGGCTGTTCGACTCGAACGGCAACCTGTCCGGCGCGTTCTTCGAGCATCCGCTGGACAGCGTCCGGCTCGCCCTGGTCGATCCCCGCCGGCGCAGGGCCCTGATCGACGCGCTGGATGCGCTGTTCGAGTCCGATCCGACCCTGAGCGAGCAGGGACCGCCGGAGCTGCGGGCGTACCCGCTGGTCGATCTCGACCCCAACCGGCTCGACCTGGGCCTTCGGCTGGCCGGCAGCGCCGACGCGCCGGCGGTGACGGTCGTGCTGCTGGGCCGGGTCGTGATCGACGCGGCCGACGGGATCGGGGTCGAGGTCGAGGTGCCGCTGGTGCTGGCGGACGGCTCGACGGTCACGGCGATCACCGGCACTCCGGACGGGCCGCTTCGGCTGCGGGGCATCTGTACGTTCGACGGCGCCACGCTCGCGGCGGAGGCGATCGTCCACAGCGGTGGCGGCTCGTTCGGGCTGCGGCTGACCGGGCTGGTGATCGACGGCAATCCGGTGCCGCCGTTGGAGCTCAGCTCGGACGCGTTCGACGGCGATCTCACCCACACCCTGACCGTGTTGCTGAACCTGGCGGCCGCGGCGCTCGGGGCCGCGGCGGGCGGCGCCGCGCAGGATGTGATCACCCACCTGCCGGGGGTGCTCGGGCTCGCTCCCGACGTGACCGTGCTGCCGTTCGACGAGCTGGGCCGGTCGCCCGACGCGCTGCGGCGGTGGCTGGCCGGGCTGTGTGCCGGCGGGGCCGAGGGGCTGCGCGGCTGGCTGACCCACGTCGCCGGGCTGGCCGGGATCGACGCCGCCCTGCCGGCCGACCCGCCGACCCCGGCCAACCCGTGGCGGCTGCCGCTGCTGGACGACGAGGTGCGGCTGCTGATCGAGGTCGCGATCGAGCCCGGTACGGACGGTGTCCCGGTGCTGGACCTCGGGCTCCGGGTCGCGGTCGACGTCCCCGAGCTGCTCGACGCCAGCCTGACCGCCGCGGCCACCCTGGTCCGGCTGCCGCTCGCCGGCGCGGCGCCCGCCGACTGGTTCGGGCGTACCCGCGCGGAGCTGACCGTGCCGTCCCTCGGCAGCAGCGATCCGCTGCTGCCGCCGACCGGCGGCTTCGGGCTGGGCCGGATCACGGTCGGGGTGGCGGCCGCCGCCGGGGCGGTGTCGCCGACGGTGCTGCTGGCCGACGTACGGATCGACGGGCGGGACTACGACCTGCTCGATCTGAGCAGCGCCCAGGCGCTCACCTCGGCCGGCGGACAGGTGCTGTCGAACGCCCTGGACGACCTGATCGGCTCGACCGGTTTCGCCGACGACCTGCTGGTGCTGATCGGCCTCCGGTCACCGTCCGGGCTGCCGACCATCGATCTCGGTCAGCTGGCCACCGATCCGCTGGGCGCGCTGCGCGCCTTCCACCTGGCACGGCTGCAGGGCGCCGGTTGGGCCGAGCCGCTGGAGGCGCTCGCCGACCTGCTCGGGGTCGCCGGCGCGACCGCGCAGCCGATGGGGCCCGGTGGCTGGCGGATTGCGCTGCTCGACACGGCGATCGGCTCGCTCGGCCTGCGGGCGGTCACCACCACCGACGCCGGCGTGACGACGTTGGCCGTCGGGTTGGACGTCGCCTCGGCGGTCGGCGTCGACGACGGCACCGGAACGCAGGTGCCTGCCCTGGAGCTGTCCGCCGACGTGCTGCGGGTCGGCTTCGGCGCCGGGTCGGTAGGCGCCCGCGGGCTGGACGCGATCACGTTCGCGGTCCGCACGCCGGCGGTCACCGCCGGCCCGCTGGGTACGTCCGGGGCTCGGCTGACCGGCGGCTGGACGGCCGGCACGGGCGGTCGGATCAGCTTCGTGCTGGGCGACGTGGTGCTGCGGTTGCCGGATCCGGAGCTCGGCGGCTCGGTCGGCGACGGCGAGCTGCCCGACCCGGACGACGTCGATCCGGCCGCGGCCGATGCGACGCCGATCTCGCTGGGCGACCTGACGCTTCCCTGGGCAACGGACGCGGGCGACCCGTTGTCGGCGCTCGGCGTGCCCGCGGAGGTGGTCGGCGATCTGCTGGCCCTTGCGGTCCGCACCCTCGCGGACTGGGCCGGGCCGGCCTGGTCGCCGGTGCTGACCGCGCTCGCCGACGCGGTGCCGCAGGTGTGCGGCGACGCGCCCGACCTGGACGCGCTGCTCGGCGACCTGGCCGGCGTCGGGCGGACGGTGCTGGCCCGGCTGGTCACCGGAGCGGTCGCCGGCGCGCCCGCCGAGCTCGACCTGTCCGCCCTGGTCGGGACCGTGCTCGGCGACGTGGCGTCAGCAGGCTCCGGGATCGCGGCCGACCCGTGGGCCTGGGTGCCGGACCCATCCGCGCCGGACGTGGTCGCGGTCGCCTGGACCGACGCCGGGTCGCCCCCCGCGCCCGATCTCCCGGATCAGAGCGGCGACCAGACCGCCGACCAGGCCGATGTCGACGAGCCGGACGACGTCACGAGCTTCGCGCCGGCCGATCCCGACGACCCGGCCGATCAGGTCGTCCGGCTGCTGACCACGGCAGCGACTCGTGACCCGGACTGCGCGGCGACCCTGCGCGGCCGCGACGTCGCCGCGATCGCCGACGGCATCGTCGGACTCGCCGACTGGGTCGGCGCCGGCGACGGGTTGTGGACGGCGACCCAGCTGATCCCCGATCCCGCCTGGGGCACCCTGGTCGAGGCCGCCGGGACGGTGGCGAGCGCACCGTTCGCCGACGCCGACGCGACGTCCACGCTCGTCGACACGCTGGAGGGGTGGCTGGCCGCCGGCGCCGTGCTGGTGGCGGTCGCACCGGCCTGGTGGCCACTGGACGGCTGGCCCCCGCTGCTGGAGGCGCTGGCCGACCGGGACGTCGCCGCCGGGCGCGATCCGCGCTGGGCGGCGCTCGATCTCCGGCACGACCCGACCGCAGCGCTGGCGACGCTGACCGCTGCCGACGGCTACCTGGTGGTCGCGACCGGCAACGACCCGGCTCACCCGGAGGTCGACCCGCCGCTGTCCCAGGCGCTGACCAGGGTCGCTGCGGCCGCGACCGGCCGGGCCGTCGCGGTCGTCGCCGTCGGCTCGACCGTCGCGCCGTCCGCCACCTGGGCCACCGCGCAGGCGACGGCGGTCCCCGGCGGTATCGCCGGCTTCGCGGCGGTCGCCGCCCCGACCGTCGCGGACCCGGCGGCGGTCGACCAGCGTCCGGACTTCGCCGACGCGGAGGTCGCGGACGCGGTCCGGGTGCTCGACACCCTGTTCGGAGCCGCGTCCGCGGGTGCCGCCGACGAGACCGGCCGCTCGGCCGCGGACCGAGCCCGGCCGTGGAGCGCCCTGACCGTTGCCTGGCGCGAGGCTGTCGACCGGGTCAGCGTGCCCACCACCGCGAGACCGGCCGGGGTCGGCCGGCTGAGTTCCGAGTTCGCGGCGGCGGTGCCGGAGGCGACCGTCGCCGCGCTCGCCGGGCTGCCCCCGGTGGTGCCGCGGGTCGCGCTGAACGTCACGACCCCGGCCGATCTGCTGGCCGCGCTCGCCGACCTCGTCGCCGTCCTGTCGCCAGACGATTCCCCTGCGACCGAGCTCAGGGTGGGCGTCCGCGCTCCGCTCGGGCTCCCGGCCGCCACCGGCGCCCTGGCCGGGACCGCCGACGTCACGATCGGGCTGGGCCGGATCGCCCTCGCCGCTCCCGGCACCGGCGGCGACCCGGTCCGGATCGGGTTCCGTCTCACCGTCGGCGGCGGCCCGACCGGCGACGGCTGGCTGGCCGCGCCGCCGGGCGCCGGTTCGACCGGCCCGGCGACGGTCGTCCGGCGGCTCGAGATCGGCGGGTGGGCCGACCTGGACGCCGGCGCGCAAGCGGCCGCCGAACTGACCCTGATCGACGTCCGGGTGGGCGGTAGCGTCGCCGCTCGCTGCGGCCGGGGCGACCCCGGCTTCGACGACGCGCTCGCCGCTGCGGTCGGCCGGATCGCGGCCGAGTCCCGCGCCGGCGACCTCCACGCCCGGGCTCTGCTGAGCCTGCTCCGCGACGACCTCGGGTTACTCGACGCGGGCAACACCGTCGTCGCTGCCGCAGTCGCCGAACTGCTCGACGACACCGCCGGCTGGCTCGCCGCCCAGGCCGTACGTCGGCTGACGGCCCCCGGCTCCCTGTCGGCGTTCCTCGGGCTGACGGCCGACCCGGCCGCACCCGCGGGCACCGGCCGCTGGACGCGTACGCTCGCGCCGACGCTCGGCGTCACCGTGGACCGGGCCGCGCAAGGTCAGGGCGGCGGTGGCTGGCGGCTGACCGTCCGCACTCTCGGCGACGGGATCGCGCTGGCCGGCTCGGCCGGCCTCGATGATCTCGCCCACCTCGGCCTCACCGTGGTCGGCTCGACCGGCGCCGCGACGACGATCGCCTGGCGGCTTGCCACCGCCGGTGCCGCGATCGAACGAGATGCCGCCGGCGTTGCCGTCACCCTGCTCGACCGCGCCCCGGTCCGGGTCTGGCCGGTCGGCTCACCGGCCGAGGCGGAGTCGGTGGCCGCCGTCCTGCTGCCGTACGTCCCCGCCGCCCTCGGCGCCGGGTTCGTGTCCCTGTTGCTGGCCCAGCTCGGCATCGACGTGTCGCCGGCCGGCGTGGTCGCGCTGGTCGATCGGCCGGTGCAGGAACTGGTGCGCCGGCTGAGCCGCCCGGGCCAGCTCGCCGAGCTGGTCGGGACGGTCGCCGACTGGCTCGGCATCCCGCGGACCGCGGCCGGGACCGTACCCATCGTCGACGGCGTGCTCGAGCTAGCCGCGTCGGCCACCGCCGCCGGCACCCAGCTCGTCGCCACCACCCCGGCCGCCGGCTGGTCCCCGGCCGTCGGGCTGCACCTGGCCCTGTCCGCCGGCGTCGTCCTGGTCCCGCCCGCCGCCCCGGCTGGATCCGACCCGGCGACCCCGAGCCCGGCGAACCCGGCCGCTGCCCTCCCGGCCGTGCTGCCGGTCGGCTCCGCCACCCTCACCGTCGATCTGCCGGCGGCGGTCCAGGATGCCTGGACCTCGCTCGGGATCCAGATCGTCCTCGGCGATCCCGGCGCTCCCGCCGGGCTGGCCGTCCGGGTGCTGCCGCAGCCCGGCGCCCCGATCGAGCTGGTGCCGACGTTCAGCGGCATCGGCGCGCTGGCCGGGCAGGCGGCGGAGCGCCTGCTGCCGACCGTGCTGAACCGGCTCCGCGACGAGCTTCCCGTCGGTCCGGCCCGAACCAGGGTGCTCCAGCTCGCCACCGCCGCCGGCATCTACGGCACCGGGTTCGGCGACGGACCGGTCGCGCTGGAGGACCTGTCGCCGCAGACCCTGGTCGCCAGGGCACCCCAGATCGCGGCCGCCCTGGTCGAGCTCGTCGCGGACCTGTTCGGCGTCCAGGCCGGCGCGGCGCCCGGCGCGTTGACGCCGGGCAGCAGCGTCACCGTCGCCGTCGCCCAGGACGCGGGCGGCATCCGGGTCGCGCTCGGCATCCCGCTCGGCATCCCGGGCGCCCCGCAGGGGATCACGGTCGCGATCAGCGTCGACCCGGCCGGCCCGACCGCGGGAATTGCCGTCGGGGACGTGGTGCTCGGTCCCGTCACCCTGGGCATCGGTGCCACCGGGCGGCTGAGCGCCGGCCAGCTCCAGGTTTCCGGATCGGCCCAGGTCGATCTGGATCTGTCCGACCCGCTCCGGATCGTGCCCGGCCCGAGCCTGCGGGCGGCGCTGTCGGCGGCGGGCGACCTGTCGGTGGTGCTGCTTCCGCTCGGCGACGCCCTGCCGGCCACCGATGCCTCGATCACCCTGGCGCCCGTGCCGGCGATCGCGTTCAGCACCGACGCGATCGTTCAGTTCGCGCTCAGCTGGCTGGTGGTGCCCGGACTGGAGGCGCTGGTCCAGCTGGTCGGCCCGGCCTTGGACACCGAACTCGGCCACGTCGCCGCGCCGGCGACGCCACCGACCCTGCGCAGCCTGCTGACCGGCGCCGGCCTGCTCGCCGACGACCACGTGGTCGCGCCGCTGCCGTCCGCTGTCGAGGTGCTGATCGGCGCGGCCGGCAGCATCGCGTCCGCGGTCGCGATCCAGGTCGCGCCGGGACTGGACCTGCACCTCGCCGTCGACGCCGACGGGATCGGGATCGCGCTCACCGGAACCGTCGATCTGGGCGGCGACGAGTGGAAGCCGTCGCTGCTGGTCGGCGGCGCCGATGTCGGCAGCAACATTCCTGGTCAGACGCCGGACGGCCTGGTGCTCACGGTGCTGCGCAAGGTCGGGCCGGGCGGTGGCCTGGCGAACTCCGGCTGGGACCTGTCGCCCGCGATCACCCTGGACGGGGTCGGTGCGGCGCTGACCAGGACCGGCGGCCTGGTGCAGACCAGCATCGTCACCATCGACGACGTCGGGGCATGGCTCGGCACGTCGTTCGCGCTCGACCCGGCGACCGGGCACCTCACCGTCGATCCGCTGTCCGGCGGGATCCGGCTCGGCGGGCTGGGCCTGCCCGCGCTCTCCGGCGGTGGTGGCAGCAACCCGGTCGCCGGCAGCCTGCTCGGCGACGCGGACCGCAACGGTGCGCCGATCAACCCGCCCCTGGACTTCGACGTGATCTGGACCGGCAGCGAGCTCCGGATCGACCTCAAGGGCACCAAGCCGGGCGAGACGCTGTGGATCCAGGTCGGGCGGACGTTCGGGCCGCTGCACATCGACCGGGTCGGGCTGCGTTCGGGCGAGGACGACTACACCGTCGACAACGCGGTGGTGCACACCAGCTACATCGGTGTACTGGTCGACGGCGGCCTCGCGATCGGGCCGCTGAGCATGGCCGTGCAGGGTCTCGGGCTTTCCATCCCGCCGCGGTTCGCGACCCGGCCGAGCACCTGGAAGGTCGACCTGGACGGCCTGTCCGTCGATTTCAGCACCGCCTCGATCACCATCGCCGGCGGCCTGCTCAAGGCCGACATCGTCGTCGACGGGGTGCCGGCGGTGGACTACCGCGGCATGCTCCAGGTGCAGGCGTTCGGGTTCGGTGCGACCGCCCTGGGGGCGTACAGCCAGGTCAAGCGGCCGGACGGGACGACGTACGCCTCGCTGTTCGTGTTCGCCGCCATCAACGCGCCGATCGGCGGGCCGCCGTACCTGTTCATCACCGGGCTGGCGGGCGGCTTCGGCGTCAATCGCGACTTCCTGCCGCCGTCGTCGGTGGACGCCATCGGCGGCTTCCCGCTGATCGCGGTGATGGGCGAGCTGACCGTGCCGGCCGACCAGGTGCTGGCGAACATGGGCCCGTCGCTGCCGCCGCGCGACGGCGCGTACTGGATCGCGGCCGGGATCACCTTCAGCACGTTCGAGCTGCTGCACACCCGCGCGCTGGTCTATGTCGCGTTCAACCCGCAGGGCTTCGAGATCGGCCTGCTCGGGCTGATGCGGGCCGCGCTGCCGACCGCGGACAGCCCGCTGATCAGCGTCGAGCTCGGGCTGCGGGCGCGCTATTCCAGCGTCGACCAGGTGTTCTCGGTGCAGGCCCAGCTGACCGCGAACTCGTGGCTGTTCTCCACCGACTGCCGGCTGACCGGCGGTTTCGCGTTCGTGGTCTGGTTCGCCCGGCCGCAGGTGGTGCTCACGGTCGGCGGCTACGGCCCGCTCTATCCCGCGCCCGACTACTTCCCGCAGGTGCCGCAGGTCGGCTTCGAGTGGCGGTTCAGCGACAGCATCGTGATCAAGGGCGGCACCTACTTCGCGGTCACGCCCGAGGCGATGATGACCGGCGGCAGCCTCGAGGTGAGCGCCAAAGGCGGCTGGGGCCACGGCTCGCTCGAGCTGTACGTCGACGCCATCGTCTGGTTCCACCCGGCCCGGTTCGAGTTCCAGATAGGCATCCGGATCACCGGCAAGGCGTTCGGCTTCGGCTTCGACCTGTCGGCCAAGGTGTATCTGCGGCTGCCGCCGGTCTACGGCACCGTGCACGTCGACTTCATGTGGGGCTTCGACTTCGAGTTCGGCACCAAGGAGCTGCCGCCGGCGTTCCTGGACTTCGCCGACTTCTTCAGCTCCTATGTCGACAGTGCCGGCAAGCCGTACGTCGTGCGCGTCCCGGTCGGTCCGGCCGCGGCCGGCGAATCCGACGAGCCGGACGGCACCTTCGACCACCCGTTCCGTGCGCTGCCGGAGTTCGGCCTGGACGTGAGCGCGAAGCTGCCCTGCCGCCGGGTGCAGTTCGGCCCCTTCTCGGTGGTCGAGCCGACACCGCTCTACGCGGTGCCGATGGGCCCGTCGCCGGCGCTCGACCCCACCCTGACGGTCGGCCTGGTCGTGGTCGACGCCGCGGGCAACGAGCAGGCCCTGCCGGCGGCGACCCTGGCCGCGCTCGGCGTCACCTCGACCACTCAGCCGGTTGCCTCGGCGCTGTGGGCCGGCGCGCCGCAGCCGGGCACGGTCTCCCCGCCGAGCCCGTCGTCGCTGACCGGCGGCGACATGCGCCAGGTGCCGGCCGGGATCGCACTGACCGCCACGCCGGTGGTGCGCGCCAGCTCCCAGCTCGGGCCGCTCGCGGTCGGGGCGGTGGTGGACGACGTGGAGCCGTGGGGGCTGCCGCTGGACGAGCCGGTGCCGCACGCCGGTCCGCGGCGGGCCGACGTCGTGCCCGCCCGATCCATCGACTTCGCGCGTCTTGGCGCGACTTCGCGCGCCGTCGACGGCGAGCGAAGTAGCGATTCGACGCGCGAAGTGGGCGACGGGGCTGCGGGAGAGGGTGCGGACGCGCGCGAAGTGGGCGACGGGGCTGCGGGAGAGGGCGACGCCGGCGTGGTGGGCGGCGCGACCGGAGGGGAGGCCGGCGAAGCCGTACGACCGGAATCGCCCCGACCGATCCTGCGCTGGTCGACGGCCCGCGCCACCGGGCCGGGCTGGCGCCCGCTCGCGTTGCGGCCGGCCGAGACCTGCCTGTTCGACCTGGCCCACCATCTGCCGAGCCCCCGGCTGGACGTCCGCGGCCGGGCCCGGGTGCTCGCCGTCAACCTCATGGGCGACGTGTTGAGCGACGTCACCGCCGAGGGGCCCGTCGACGTGCCCGACCCCGCCGCCGCCGTGATCATCGAACGGGCCGGCGAGCCGGATCGGCCGATCGGCTGGGACCTGACCACCCTGTTGCGCCCGGTCACGCCGTGGACGTACCTCGCCGACGGTGCGGTGGTCCAGTTGCGGCGGCCGGCCGCCCTCGGTCCCACCGACACCGACGCCGACGGGGTCGCGGCGCACGCCCTCGTCCGCGACCGGGAGTCGTGTACCACCCGGCTGGCCGCGCAACCCGGCTGGACCGTCGTGGTCGCCTGCGACGCACTCTCCATCGACGCCGACCCGGCCGACATCGAGGTCGTGGTCGCCGGAGGTGCGCTGACTGGCGCCGGTACGACCGGTGGCGCCGACGCCGGCCGGCGTCACCTGGTTTTCTCCGTCGTCGAGCAGACCGGGCCGACCCTCCATCTCACGGTGACCACCGGCGAGGGGTGGTCCTGCGCCGGCGTGGTCGCCGGTCCCGCCGGCCCCGAAGGCGCGGACGCCTGGCTGGCCGCGTTCGCCGAGTCACCGTGGCGGTCATTGTTCGATCCGCCGGCCGCCCCGGGACCGCGGCCTCGGCGGGCCGCTGCGTCCGGGGCCGCCACCGTACGGTTCAGCCCGGCGAGCGCGCCGGAGGCGACCGATGGTTGATCCCGGCCGGCTCCAGTTCCACGACGCGGTGGTGCCCGTGCTGGCCGACGGGCGCTACCGGCTCCGGGTCGAGACCGCGCTCCCCGGCGCGCTGAACGCGGCCCCGCCCGGACCGCAGACGTTCGACGTGCTGGTCGGCGGCCCGGCCCCCGAAGCGGCGCGGATCCGCTGCTACCCGCCGTCGGGTTCGACCGGCGACTTCACCGACGACCTGCCGTTCGTCGTGCTGGAGCGCCGGACGCTGCCCTGGGAGCGGGCCGGGTTCGGCATCGCCGGCACGCCGTGGCTGGCCCTGGTGCTGACCCGCGACGACGGCACCCCGGAGGCCACCCTGGTCCCGCCGGCCGGCGGTGCCGGCGAGGGACCGGCCGGCACGCTCCGTGCGGTCGACCTCGCCACCCAGACCCGGCTGCTACCCCGGCCGGACGAGGTCACCCGGCTGGCGCACGTGCGCGAGTCCAGTCCGAGCGATTCCGGAGACGACGACGGCTGGCAGGCCGTCGTGGTCGCGAACCGGCTGGCCCGGGCGCCGGGCCGGTGGCGGCTGACCCTGGTGGCGCTGGACGACCGGGCCGACCTGGCCGGCAACGCACCCACGCTGGGACTGGCCGCGGTCTGGAGCGCGACGTACACGATCACCGGGGAGGGTGGCGGCTTCGGCGCCCGGATCGCGGCGATCGAGCCGACCCGCTTCGGCGACCCGACGCGAGCCAGCATCCCGACCGACGCCACCGGCGCGGTCGCCCTCGACTGGGCGGACCGGTCCGGCCGGACCGCGCCGGTCCGCTACCGGCCCCCGCTGGTGGCCTCGGCGACGATCGGCGGCGCAGCCCCGGCCGCCGACGCCCCGCCGGACGTGACCGAGATCAGCGCCGGAGAACTCGGCCGGCTGCTCGCCATCGCCGATCCTCGGCTGCTGGGCGAGCTGGCCGGCTGGCACCGGCAACAGCAGGCACAAGGCGTCCGGGCGGCGCAGCAGCACACCCTCGCCGGCGGCGTACTCGATGGTCGCCGCGCCGGGCCGGCCGGGATCGACGCCGAGTCGCTGCGGCTCGCGGCCCTGGATCGCTGGCAGGAAGCCCGGCTGCCGGTCGCCGGCCGGTTCGGCTCCACCTCCGCCCCCACTCCTTCCGGAAACTGGTCACAAGCCGCAGGTTCCGACCCCGAAAAGTTGCGGCTTCTGCCCAGTTTCCGCGGACGGTCGGGGGGCCGGAGCCGAGGCGTCGTCCAGGCGGCGGCGGCCGCCATGCCGTCGGAGTACGTCGTGTCGGCGCTCCAGGCGGCCGGCCGGCTGCTGGGCGTGCCGCTTGCCTTTCTCGCCCCGCACCCCGCGCTGCTTCCGGCCGAGAGCCTGCAGTTCTTCGTCATCGACCGCGCCTGGGTCCGGGCGCTGCAGCGGGGGCTGCTGGCCGCCGGGACCCCGCGGCCGATTCCCGACGCCGAGCTGGACGGGCTGCTGGAGCAGCTCCTGCCCCAGCCGGTTCCGCTCACCGGGCTGATGTTCCGCTCGTCGCTGGTCTCGGACTACCCGACCCTGGCCGTCCGAGCCTGGACCGGATCCCTCGGGCCCGAGGACGACCCGGACGACCCGCGGCACGGCGCTACCCCGGTGACGCTGCTCCGGGCCGAGCGGCTCACCCCGAGCTCGCTGCTGGCCGTCTTCGAGCGGGTGCCGGACCTGGTCGTGATCGACGAGCCGCACGGGTCGGTCCGGCTCGGCGTCAGCCGAGAGCCGGGTGGCCCCCCGGTGGTCAGGTTGCGGGCCGGCGACGCCACCCTGTACGAGGTCGCGAACGTCCCCGTGGACGTACCGGTGCCGTTCCGCGGCGACCCGGCCGACGGCATCGTGGACCTGACGGCCCTGGCCGCCGGCCTGCAGACCGCGATCGCCGCGGCCGGGCTGGCCGGGCTGCCGGATCCCCGCACCAGCTCCGGCGGTCTCGCCCTCCAGCTGCTCGCCGCGCCGGTCCGGCAGCGCTATCAGCGCGGGGTCGTCCGGTGAGCCGGCTGCTGGTGCCGATCGGCCTGGACGCGCTCGTCGTCCGCCCGGCCGACAACCCGAGCGCCCCGGCCGACACGACCTGGACCGTCCCGGCCCGGCCGAGCAGCGGTGGCCCGGTCCGCCAACCGCTCGCGGCCACCCCGTTCGCCGATCTGGCCGCACCCCGTGAGGTCGGCGTCCATCTGCACTGGGCGGTGCCCGACGCGCTGGCCCGGGCCGACAGCGACGGTGACTTCCCGGCACTGCCGTGCCGCTGGCTCGTGGTCCGGCTGGACGGTCTGGCGCAGGCCGGGACCCCCCGCCGGGCGACCACCTGGATGCTGCCGAACATCCATGCCGATCCGCCGGCCGTGCTGGCCGGCGGCGAGCAGCAGCCGCAACCGATCGGCGCCGCGCCGACCCCGGTGACCGTCCGTGGCCGCGGCGCCGACGGCCCGCACCCGGCCTGGGCGCTCAGCTACGACGCCACTCTTGGCCGGCTCGCCTTCCACGACCCGGTCGATGATCCGGGCGTGACCGGACCGCTCGCGTACGTCGTCATCGGCTGGTACACCCACACCCGGTTCGACCCGCTGCAGCCCGACCCCGGCACTCCGGCCACCCCGACCTGGTTCCTGGACGTGCTGGCCCGGCTCGGCTGGTCCGCCAGCATGCCGGCCGGGGCCGCCGCCCCGGTCGGCTCGATCTACCACGGCAGCGCGCTCGCGATCGGCTGGCCGGACCCGGGCTGGCCCGGAGACGGCGGCGGACTTCTCTCCGTCGAGACCGGCGGCCGCCCCGATCCCGCCGACGTCACCGCCGGCATCGCCGACACGCTGCTGGCCGCGACCGCCGCGCTGCTGGACGGCGACGTGCCGCAGTCCACCTCCACCGCCAGCGAGATCGTGCTCAGCGGGGGCGAGCACCAGTTGAGCCAGGCCGACGGCCCGACCCGGCTCGATCTCGCCCGGCACCAATCCAGGTTCGTCGCCACCGCGTCCGAGGACGGCATCTCCAGCGCGGTCTATACCGAGGCGGCGCCGGCCCAGGGGGTCGCGCCGGCCACCCCGGCGGGCCAGCTGACCGAGGTGACCTATCCGACGCCCCGTTCCTGGCGTCCCGGCGACCCGGTGATCGCGCTCGCCGGGGTGGGCCGCACCCTCCGGCACGGCGGTGACGGTCGCTACGACCCGTCCGGCCTGCTCGGCTGCCGGATCACCGGCGACACCGTGACCGTGCCCGGTCCGTCTGTGCTGGCGGCGCTGACCCTCGCCGCCGACGTACCGGACGAGGTGGCGGACCTGATCGCCGAGCTCGCGGCCCTCGACCCCGGCAGCGTGCTCGGCCTGGCCACGGCCGGTCCCGGCGCGACGTCGCCGGACGCCGCCGCCCGGGCGGCCTGGTGGGCGACCTGGTCGGCGGACTGGCACAGCGCCCCGGCCGGCACCGGCTGGCAGGGCACGCTGCCGTGCCCGATCGCCGTCACGCCGCCGAGCAAGCCGTGGAACCCGCTCCGGATCGACTGGGAGGTCGGCTGGACCGCGACCCCGACCGGGCCGACCCACTGGCAGCTGGGCGACCTCGACTTCGAACCGGCCGAGCCTTTCCGGCTGGACGGGCTGAACCCGGCCAGCCTGATCGGCAGCGGCTGGCTGTCACCCTCCCCGGCGGACCTGATCGCCGCCGCCGCCCAGCGCCAGGAGCTGCCGTCTGCTGTCGAGGTGCAGTACGCCGACGCGGTCGCCGCGTCGCTGGAGGGCTTCCTCGACCGGATCCGTGGCGTGCCGGTCGGCAGCTGGGTCGGCACCCGCGGCATCGTCGACGTCCCGCCGCAATCGGTCCTCGACGCCGAGGTGTACGTCGCCGCCGGCCATGTCGCCGGCGTCTGGTCGCCGACCCGGCTGCGCGTGGTAGACACCTTCGGACAGGTGCTGGACCTGCTGGTCGCCGGCGGCGGGCCGGCGTCGCCGCCGGCGGTGCCGGAGGAGCTGAGGGTCGGCGACCAGATCGGGCTCCGGCCGCGGTTCACCGCCCCGACCACGCTCGCCGCGCGGTTCCTCCAGCCGATCCCGGGCGGGACGCTGGAGGCGGCGCCGGGCCGCAGTCCGCTGGCCGGCCTGCTGTTGCCGAGCCGGATCGACACCGCCGCGGAGCTGGTCGATCCGGACGGGACCAGCCGCGGGGAGCTGCGGCCCGACCCGGTGTCGGCCCGGACCACGATCCAGGAGACGCCGGACAGCGCGGGTCTCGGCGTCGCGGGTCCCGGTCCGTTGGGCGTGCTGGCCGGGTTCGCCGCGCTGCTGACCGGGGCCGATCGGCTGGCCCCGACGGTCGACGAGGGGAGCTGCGCGCTGGCGATCCTGCTGGACCTGGTGGCGAGCACGCAGGCCAGTGTGGATGTCACCGCGCGGGTCGGCGACAGCCAGCTGGGCCTGCTGCTCGGCAACCCGATCGCCCTGGTCCGGCTGGCCCTGCGGGTCGACGTCGACGACCCGCAGGGCGCCGCGAGCGACGCGGCGACGCTGACCCCGGTCCGGCTCGGCAGCCTCGGCCTGCTGACCGACGGCGTCCTGGCCTGGTACGACGAGGCCGACCCGACCGTGCTGCGCCCGATCCATCCCGCGGTGGGCGCGAGCCTGTCCGGCAGCGGCAGCGGCAGCGGGGCCGGGTCGTCGGCACCGCCGGCTCTGCTCGGGGATCCGCTGCTCTGGCTCACCCCCGGGGTCACCCGGACCGTGGTCGTGCTGGCCGTGCCGGGCGGCGACTTCACCGTGGTCAGCGGGCTGCTGCCGCAGAAGCGGCTGGAACTGGCCCGGGAGTGGACCGACCCGGTGCTCCGTGCGCTCACCCCGACCCTCGGCTTCGACCGGGTGCTGCGTGATCCGGCGGCGATCGCACTCCCCGTTCCGGGCGGCATCCGCGGCAGCTGGACCTGGTTCCACCGGACCGCGCCCGGGGTGCCCTGGGCCGCCGACGCGCTGTCGGCCGATCCGCCGACGGCCGAGCCCGGCGCCCCGGTGGTCGTCCAGGACGGCTATCTCAGGGTCACCCTGATCGACGACCCGCCGGCGGAGACGATCGACTTCGAGGTCACCTGCATCACCCGGGCGTCGAACGGCACGATCGGCTGGCTCGGCGGCACCAACGCCGACGGGTCGCCCTGGCGGGTGCCGATGGACAAGGCCGTGGAGATGGTCGAGTCGAGCCGGTTCGCGTTCGTGGTGCGGGGGACCGCCGGCCCCGACCACACCGTGCCGCTCCGGGTCGGCGTCTCCCGCCGCGGCCGGAAATACCTGCACACACCCGCCGACGACACGACGGTGAACAACCTGGAGGAGCTGCCGCGATGCCTCTGACCACGACGGGCGTGCGCCGATCCGATCTCACCTGCCGGGCCGTGCCGTGATCACGCCGTGGATGGCCCGCGCGCTGGCCGAGTTGGCCGACGCGGAGGCCCGCGCCATCCGGCTGCCGGAGGTGAACGCGACCGCGCTCTGGCCGACCGCGGCCGGCTTCGTCTCGGCCGGCCCGATCCCGGTGGCGACCTCGCCGTCGCCGACCCGCGCCGTGTTCCGGGCCGCGCCGAGGGCGTACCTGCTGGTCGGGCCGCAGGCGACGCCGCGTGGCGTCGCCAAACGCGCCCGCGAGCTGCTGTTCCCGGTCGGCGCGCCGGCCGCGCCCACCGCGGTCGCGGCGGCCAACGACGAGGTGCTCGCCGCCGCGCTGTTCCGGATCGCCACCGAGCTGACCTTCGGTGCCGCCGTCGCGCTGAGCCCGGCCGAGCTCGACAAACACTGGACGGTCGGCACGCTGTTCCCGCTGCCCGTCTGGGCGACCGATGCGGCCAACGTCCGCACCTGGCACGTCGACGTCGACCGGATCACCGCCGCGATCGGCCAGGTGGCGCCGGCCCCCTCGGCCGAGCTGACGGCGGTCCGGGACGCGGCCCGGTTGCTGCACAGCTACGACGCGACGACCAGTGCCGCCGTGTTCAAGGGGCCGGCGGCGTTGGATGCGGCGCTGGCGGTGCGCGCGGGTCTGGCGACGTTGATCGGCGGAGCCGGCTTCAGCGCGGCCACGGAGGGCACCCGGCTGGCGGGCGAGTCGCGCTGGAACCCGTACGCCATGCTGTTCCGGCTGCTGGAGACCTCGATCGCCCTGGACACGAACGGGCCCGCCGCGAACCGCCCGGCCGCAGTGGCGGCGTTCGCGGCGGCGTACTGGGCGGACCTGACCGGGCCCGAGCGCGCGGTGGTCGGTGACACCAGCGCGGGCCACGCCTGGTTCCGCCGGCTGTGGACCTGGTGGGGCCGCGCTGTTCCGCAGGCGGACCTGAAGACGGCGCTCGGCCTCGGCGCGGTCGACGACCTGGCCCAGCGGGCGCCCGGCGTGGTCGGCGAGCTCGAGCCGCCGATCCTCGGCGTCACCGGACTGCCGGTGCCGTCCGCGGCCCTGATGAAGACCGCGATGCCGGTGATGGCGTACGGCCGCCAGGTCAACTTCATCGGCGTCGGCTATCCCAAGGACAACCCCAACCTGTTCGGGGTGAGCTATGCCGGCACGGTCAAGACCGGCCAGTACCTGATTCCCAGGACCGGCGTCACGCCGCCGATGGACCCGGCCGTGATCCCCGGTGCGAACGCGGCCCAGAAGGCCCGCACCCAGCAGCAGTACGGCCGGATCCTGACCGCGATCGGGGCCGCCGAGGGCGAGCTCGACGCCGGCGCGTCGTACGACCGGGGGATGTGCTCGCTCGGCTACCAGCAATGGTCGATGCATCAGCCCCTGGAGGGGCCGGTGCTGTTCGAGCGGCTGAAGCGGAACGGCCCGGTCTACTACGACCTCGTGGTGCGTGCGCTCGGCATCGAGACCGGGATCACCTCGGTCGGGTCCCCCAGCGCGACCGGCGCCGGGCCGGCCGATCTGGACGACAAGTCCTGCTTCTACACCCTGAGCCCGGCCGCGGCCCCGGTCCAGCACATCGCACCGGGCGAGATGAACGACGCGGCCATCCTGGACGTCCGGACGAACGTGTTCGACTGGTCGCAGGCCGCGGACAAGTCCTGGCACACCGGCAAGCGCGGGATCCTGATGGCTGCCCGCTGGTCGGTCGCGGCCCGCTACGGCATCGAGTTGTGGCAGACCCAGGCCGAGGCCGGCTTCCACCGGATCGCCCGCGCGGCTGGTTATGTCCGCAGCGTGGGGGAGACGCCGCTGTGGCAACCGGTGCTCGCGCTCCCCACCATTCCGGCCGGCACCGGGCCGAACGGCATCGCCAAGCCGCTGGAGCTGTTCGCGACCGAGGGACTGCTGGGCCTGGTGGTCGACATGATGGTCAACACCCCCGGCCACCTCGGCGCGGCGATGCGCCGGGCCGTGCTTCGGACGCTTGGTGCCCTGCAGCAGCCGGTGGTGGCGGGTGTGCCGGTGGCCCGGCTGCCGCTGGACGACCTGTTCGCCCACACCCTGGCGACGTCGTTCCTGGCCGAGCGCCACTACTTCGGCACCAACATCTGGGTGGTCAGGAACAAGAAGCGCCAGCTGGACCACGTCGACAACCGGCGTGGCGCGGAGATCGACGTCGCTCACGAACGCGTACGTCTGCTGGTCGGCCTGTTCGGCACCGCTTCCTCGCTCACCTCGCCCGCCGTCGACCCGGCCCTCGCCAAGCTCCTCCGCGACGCCGAGATTCCGGCCACGCCACTGATCTCGGTCACGGCGCCGGTCGACTGGCCCTGACAGCAGCTTCGGGTCGGCCCGGGTCGCCGCGTACGCCCGCCCGCCGGCCAGCTCGCGCGTGGCGACTCCGCACCCCGCCTAGCCTCACGCTGGCGACTCCGCACCCCGCCCAGCTCTCGCCTGGCGACTCCGCACCCCGCCCAGCTCTCGCCTGGCGACTCCGCACCCCGCCCAGCTCTCGCCTGGCTACTCCGCACCGCGGAGGTGCACGCCGCGCCCTGCGCGCAGGGTGCGGAGTCGCCTTCCGGGGTGCGGAGTGAGCCGGCATGCCGGCCGGCCGTACGGGCGCGGCGAGCCGGAGCCGGTCGGGCCGTGTGGGCGGTTAGGGTCACAGCGTGAGCGGGCTGGGCCTCGCGCGGCCGCGCCATCGGCCGCCGCCGATGCTGGTCCGGCACCCGTCCGCGATCTTGCTCCTGGTGCAGTTGCTGGGCGTGCTGATCTATCCCTACACCGAGGGCAACTCCGCCGGCCGGGTGGTTTTCGAAGCCTTCGGGGTCACGGTGCTCGCGCTGGCGATCTGGGTGGTCAGGCCGTCGCCGACACCGACCTCGATCGCCGTCGCGCTGGCCATCACCGGCTCCGCGTTGTCGATCGCGGACGCGATCCACCCGTCCGTGACGCTGCAGCTGATCGCCGCGATCTGCCACGCCCTGTTCTACTTCTGGGCGGCAGTGAACCTGATGATCTACATGCTGGCCGACGCCCGGATCACCACCGACGAGCTGTTCGCGGTCGGCGCTACGTTCACGCTGGTGGCCTGGGGCTTCGCGTACCTGTTCGTGATGGTCCAGACGCTCCAACCGGGCTGCTTCCTGACCCCGTTCAGCCCGCTGCCGCAGCGCAGCTGGAGCGAGCTGCTGTTCCTCAGCTTCACCAACCTGTCCAGCACCGGCATCTCCGACATCGCGCCGGTAACCACCCAGGCGCGCTCGGTGGTGATGATCGAGCAACTGGCCGGACTGGGCTACGTCGCACTGTTCGTCTCCCGGCTGGTCGGCCTCACCCTGTCGCGCCAGGTCGCCCGGCGGCAGGCGGAGGCCGGCGACGCCGGCACGGACGAGTGATGGCGCAGCGACTGCTGGTGATCGCGCACGGCCGTGCCGGGTCGGCCGGCGATCCGGTCTTCGGCGATCGGTCGCCGCTGGCCGCCGGCGTGACGGTCGGACCGGTCGAGGGTCGGTTTCAGCGCTGGGTGTGTGGACCGGAGACGGCGTGCGGGGAGACCGCGCTGCTGCTCGCCAGGGGCGAAGAGGCTCACGTCATCCCGGAGCTCGCCGGTCCGGACCTGGGTCGCTGGACCGGCAGCACGCTGTCCACGATCGCCCGGCAGGATCCGGATGGACTCCGCAGCTGGCTCACGGACCCCGACGCAGCCCCGCACGGGGGAGAGTCGCTCTCCCGAACCGCGGTGCGGGTCGGCGCCGCGGTCGACGACATGGACTGGCCCGAGGGCCGGACCGCGGTCGTGGTGTCGCCGGCGGTGGCCAGGTTGCTCGCTCTGCACGCGATCGGCGGTACGCCGGCGCTCGCGTTCCGGCTCGACGTCCGGTTCGGCGGCCGGTTCGAGCTCTCAGCTGCCGGTCGAGCCGGTACCGGAGGGAGCGGGGCCGGCGGGATCGGGGCCGGCCGGGGCTGGCGGCTGCTGCTCGGCTGAGTCGCCCTTGGCCGGCTTCTGCGGTTTCTTGGGCCCGTCCGGGCTGCTGAACAGGACCCGGACCCAGCGCAGCTCCGGCCGCGAGTCGACGAACAAGGCGCGGACCAGCAGGGTCATCGGGATGGCCAGGATCGCACCCAACCCACCGAGGATGAACGTCCAGATGATCAGTGCCATGAAGGTCAGCGTGGTGTTCAGCTGCACGGTGTC
Source organism: Microlunatus ginsengisoli (assembly GCF_039537205.1). Taxonomy (NCBI): domain Bacteria; kingdom Bacillati; phylum Actinomycetota; class Actinomycetes; order Propionibacteriales; family Propionibacteriaceae; genus Microlunatus; species Microlunatus ginsengisoli. The sequence continues at coordinate 254,448 of NZ_BAABAB010000017.1, forward strand.
GCCGACGACCTTCGGCTGGATCAGCACCTGGATCACCACGTTGATCACGCAGTAGCCGGCGAACACGATCACCGCCGACTGCCAGTCCATGGTGACCAGGGCCAGGATGGCCGGCGGGATGACGCCGATCAGGAATCCGATGTTGGGGATGAAGTTGGTGACGAAGGCCAGGATGGCCCACAGCCACGCGTCCGGAACGCCCACGATGGCCAGCAGGATCCAGTCGACGACCGCCACGATGCCACCGAAGATGGCGGCGACGGCGAAGTAGCTCCGGGTGGACTTCCCCAGATTGACCAGGGCGCTTGCGGTGTGCGGCCGGAATCGGGTGACCAGCCGCAGCCGGTTGGCGAAGTTGTCGGCGTCGAGCGCCATGAAGAAGGTCAGCGCGAAGATCAGGCCCAGCATGCCGGCGATCGCGGTCGAGGCATTGACCACCGATCCCGCCAGCGACGCGATCCGTGACGGGGAGAACAGGCTCGCGATCTGGCTGGTGCTGACGTTGGTGATGCCGACACTTTGCAGCGCCGCGGTGCCGGACGCGATCAGGTCGTTGAACTTGCCGGGATTCTGGATCAGCGTCGTGGCGAACTGCGTGATGGCCAGATAGACCGACAGGCCGAGGAAGATCAACACGCCGTAGATCAGCAGCATGTTCACGATCATGGTGATCACCGGCGGCACCCGGCGGCGCTGCAGCGCGGTCGAGATCGGCCGGAACGTGATCACCAGGAACAGCGGCAGCAGGGCCGGCGCCAGGATCGCCGAGGTGGCCTTGATGCCCGCCAGTGAGACCACGGCGGCGGCGATGCCGACCACCGTCATCGCTACCGGCAGCTGCGGTCCGGAGGCGAGCCCGGCCGGCGGCGGAGGCGGCGCCGCGGGGCCAACGGTCGACGTCTCCGCTGCCTCCGCTTCGGATACACCGGATGCGGCGGATGCACCGGATGCACCGGATGCGGCGACGGTCCCGCCGGGATTCGAGGTAGTGGTCACGGGGCATCCCCTTCGTAGACGGAGACAAGCTGACGGTGCTGGCGGTGGAGCTCGGAGGGGCGGCCCCAGTGGGCATCGACGCGGATCCAGCGGCGCTGCTCGCCGGTGAGCTGCAGGTATTCCAGCACCAGGCTCATCCGCGGAAACGTGTCGATCACCACGTGGTCCGGTGCCAGCCGCTCCAGCAGCCGGTCCCAGGAGTTCGGCGAGTCCGCCGGGTCTCCGGCCCTGATCCGCTCGATCCGCCGCTCCAGCCGGCCGAACGACCCGAGGGTCAGCACGGTGGAGAGCAGGGTCAGCACGAGCAGTACGACCAGCAGCGGCGCGCCGACCGCCGGATCGATCGCGTCGATCAGCCGCGCGGTCGGCGGCACGATCACGTACAGCAGCAACAGCGACAGGAATCCCCAATAGATGGAGTACTGCGCGCAGACCCGGCCGTGCAGGTTCAGCGGCTTGTCGCTGTAGTCCCAGAACACGGTGTGGAACGCCTTTTCCATCACCAGGCTGGCGACGTACTCCAACACGGTGCCGACCAGGATGCCGACGAAGAACATGATCACCGGCTGGTCGAGGTAGCGGTAGAGGAACAGCCCGATCGCCACGCCACCGAAGCCGTAGATCGGACTGAGTGGCAGGTACAGCAGCCCCACCCGGGACTCCAGCACGCCCTCCTTGGCCAGGCAGAACACCATCTCGACGATCACGCCGAGCACGCAGAAGACGTAGAACCCCCACAACACGTCGTACAGCGGCACGCCGAGCACGCTGGCGGAGAACAAGGCGCGCTCCTCACGCTCGGTGGTTCCGACTCAGGGCAGCGTATCCAAGCCGAGCCCCTCGGAGCCGTCTCCGCGCCGCGGTTCATCCGTTCCGGGCGATGCGATCTCAGCGGATGCGGGGATCTCTGCGGATGGGGGGATCTCGGGGGAGACGGGCTCGCCGGGCCGGAAGGCGGCCACCGCGCCGATCACCGTGATCGCCGGCGGTCGGAGCGCCGCCTGCTCGACCAGTCGCGGCATCGTCTCGAGGGTCCCGCGGACCACGCGCTGGTCGGGCAGTCCGGCGCTGGCGACCGTCGCCGCCGGGGTGTCGGCCGGCATCCCGGCCGACGTCAGGGCCGCGCAGATCTGGGGCAGCGCCGCCACGCCCATCATCACGACCAGTGTGGTGTTCGTCCGAGCCAGCGCGGCCCAGTCGAGGGTCGACGCCGGGTCGCCGGGCGGCACGTGGCCGGAGACCACCGTGAAGCCCTGGGTCAGCGTGCGATGGGTGAGCGGGATGCCGGCCAGTGCCGGGGCGGCGACGGCCGAGGTCACGCCGGGCACGATCTCGACCGGGATGCCGGCGGCGGCGCAGGCCTGCCACTCCTCCCCGCCGCGGCCGAAAACGAAGTTGTCGCCACCCTTGAGCCGCACCACCAGCTTTCCGGCGCCGGCGTGCCGGACCAGCAGGTCGTTGATCTGCTCCTGAGGCGTGTACGCGCCGCGCGGGATCTTCGCGACGTCGACGATCTCGGCGGACGGTCGGGCGTGCCGCAGGGCGGCGAGCGGGGCGAGCCGGTCGACCACGATCACGTCGGCAGCGCCGATCGCCGCCTGTCCGGCCACCGTCAGTAGTCCCGGGTCGCCGGGTCCGCCGCCGACCAAGACGACCCTGCCGCTGCCCGGCTGACCAGCGCCGACCGGGGCAGCGCTCGGGATCAGGCTGACCGCGAGGTCGTGCGCGGCCGCCAGCGTGCGTACGTCCTCCTGCTGCTCCGCGCAGACCACGAGTGCGGCGCGCGCCAGATCGCTCGGCCGGAGCTGCCGTGCGGACCAGCGCAGCAGCCCCCGCTGGGCCAGGTCGAGGACGGACGTGCCGACGTCGGTCGCCACCACGTCGACCAGGGCACCCGCGGCGAGCAGGGCGGACAAGGCGGGCAGTGCGTCGGCGCGCCCGTCGGCGCAGACCACCCGCCGGCCGCGGACGTCGAGGCCGGCGTGGAAGGTCATGGCCGGTCTCCTTCGCTGGTGCGGATCGCCCGCACCGTGTCGAGCAACGCCCGAGTGGTCTCCGGATCGCGGACCGCGATCCGAATCCAGCCGGCGTCGAGACCGGGAAACGTATCGCACCGGCGGACCGCGAAGCCACGCTGCCGCAGTGTCCGCCGGAGCCGGCCCGGAGGTTCGCCGGCCCGCTCCCAGGCGTGGGCGTCGACCAGCACGAACGGCCCGCGCGGTTCGCCGGCGACCGGCAGCCCGAGCGAGCCGAGTCCGTGGACGAGCTCGCGCCGCCACCCACCGAGCTCCACCGCGGCCTCCGTCGCCAGCTCGCGCGCCTTCGGGGTCAGGGTCGCCTCGATCACGGCGAGCGCCGGCGTCGAGGTCGACCATGGCGGTTGCTGGCCGCGGAGCCGGCCGATCGCCGCCGGGTCGCCGACGACGTACCCGGCACGGAGGCCGGCCACCCCCCAGGTCTTGGTCAGCGAACGGAGCACCAGCACGCCGTCGAGCGGGCTGCCGTCGAGCAGCGTCTCCGGCTCGCCCGGCACGGCGTCCATGAACGCCTCGTCGACCACCAGCACCCGGCCCGGCCGGGCGAGTGCCCGGATCAGCTGGCGCGGATGAAGCACGCTGGTCGGGTTGGTCGGGTTGCCGATGACGACCAGATCGGCGCGGTCGGGGACCAGCGCGGGATCCAGCCGGAAGCCGTCGGCCGGGTCGAGCAGCACCCGGTGGACGGTGTGCCCGGCCGCGCGGAGTGCCGCCTCCGGCTCGGTGAACTGTGGATGAACCACGACCGGGTAGACCGGCGTGAAGGCCCGCGCGATCAGGGTGAACGCCTCCGCCGCGCCGGCGGTAGGCAGCACGTGGGTGATGGGGTCGCCGGCCCCGCGCTCGAGCGGGTGGGCCCCGAGCGGGTGGGCCTCGAGCGGGTGGGCCCCGAGCGGGTGGGCCCCGAGCGGGTGGGCGTCGGCGACGGCCCGGATGGCGGCCGCGGGATCGGGATAGGCGGCCAGCCGGTCGATGGTGGCCGCGATGGTGTCGGCCAGCCACTCCGGCGGGTTCCGGACCCGGACGTTCACCGCCAGGTCGACCAGGCCCTCGCCCAGTTCCGCGTCCCCGTGGTGGTCCAGGTCGTGATTCGAGGGCCCGCGCCGGGACCCGGACTCCGGTGCCGGCCCGGATTCGGGTCGGCCTTCGGGCTCGGACTGGGGCTGGAGCTCGGGCTCGGACTGGGACTGCGGCTTGGAGTGGGACTGCGGCTCAGAGTGGGACTGCGGCTCGGACTCGGGCCCGACGACCGCGACCGCCGCCGCGGGCCAGGAGACGCCCCGCTCGGCGAAGTCGTGGACGGCGGCCGCGAACCGGTCGGCCAGTTCGGGGTGCCCGGCCCAGTGCACGTGCAGGTACGAGGCGTGCAGCGTCTCCGTTGCTGTCCCGTCCGCCGCAGGGCGCCCCGGCCGGTGTCGACGGGCGGTACCGGACTCGCTTGGCTCCGCCCCTCCCTCGGCCGGCGCCCCTGCTTTCGCCTCCTCGGCGCGGCCCGGACCTGCCGCGGCGTCCCTCGTGTCTTTTTGCGCGGCGCCCGCTTCGGCGGTGGTCCCCGGGTGGGCCGCCTCGGCCCGTTCCCACTTCGCGCGGCTAGGGGCGACTTCGCGCGCTTCCGACGGTGCGCGAAGTCGCGTTTCGACGCGCGAAGTCGGGTGGAATGAAGCCGACCCGGCCCCTGCCGCCTCGGCCTCTTCCCACTTCGCGCGGCTAGGGGCGACTTCGCGCGCTTCCGACGGTGCGCGAAGTCGCGTTTCGACGCGCGAAGTCGGGTGGGGACCAGGGCTGGTCGGGTGGGGACCAGGGCTGGTCGGGCGGGGACCAGGGCTGGTCGGGCGGGGATCGCTGGGGTCGTGCGGTACGGGGTCGCGGTAGGTGAGGTCGGGAGTGGACGGGATCAGCAGCCAGCCGGCCCGCTCGGCATCCAGCCCGGTGACGGCGGTGCGGTGGAACTCGTGGCCGTGCACCCGGGTGCCGGCTGCGGCCAGCACCGAGTCGTGCTCGGCGATGGCGGTGCGATAGCCCAAGGTCAGCCGGCCGGTCATCGCGGCCCGGCCGGGAAGGGCGCCGACCATCGGCACGCCGTCCACGCTCTCCGCCAGATAGAGCAGCCCGGCGCACTCCGCGACCGCCGGCAGACCGGCCGCGAGTGCGCCCGCGATGTCGGCTCGCAGCGCGACGTTCGCGCTCAGCTCGGCCGCGTGTACCTCGGGAAACCCGCCGCCGAGATAGAGCCCGGCGGTTCCCGTTGGCAGCGCGGTGTCTCGCAGCGGGTCGAACTCGACCACGTCGCAGCCGGCCGCCCGGAGCAGCTCGTCGGTCTCGGCGTACCGGAACGTGAACGCCCGCCCGCCCGCGACCGCCACCGCGGGTGCGTCCCCCGCGTGCCGCCCCGCCCCTCCGAGCCCGTCCCCCGCGTGCCGTCCCGCCTCTCCGAGCCCGTCCCCCGCGTGCCACTCCACCCCTCCGAGCCCGTCCCCCGCACCGGAAAGTGTGCCGCTGTTGCAGCGACACGCCGACGGATCCTGCAACAGCTGCACAGTTTCCGCGGAGGAGCGCGGGGACGGGGAGCGCGGGGACGAGGAGCGCGGGGACGGGGAGCGCGGGGACGGGGAGCGCGGGGACGAGGAGCGCGGGGACGGGGAGCGCAGGGACGGGGAGCTGGTGAGGGAGGCGAGGGCGGTGGCTGGGTCCCATGGGGTGGCGTCCAGCTCCGGCGCGTCGTGGGCCAGGGCCAGCAGGGCTCGGAGGTCGAGGTGCTCCGCGATGGTGGCGCCGAGCCGGCGGACCGTCTCCGCCGCGGCCGGCTGCTCGGCGGCGGTCACCAGGCCGAGGTGGCGGGAGGGCAGCTCGATCCCGGCGTCGCGCGGCAGCACGCCGAGCACGGGCAGCCCGGTGGCCTCGAGCGCGGCGACCACCTCGGCCGCGTGCCGGGACGAGCCGGCCTTGTTCAGCACCACCCCGGCCAGCCGGACGTCGGGATCGAACGTGTGCAGGCCGTGCACGATCGCGGCCGCCGTCCGTGACACGGCCGAGACGTCCAGCACCAGCACGATCGGCGTCCGCAGCAGGCCGGCGACGTGCGCGGTCGAGGCGAAGCCGTCGCCACCCAGCCGGCCGTCGAACAGTCCCATCACGCCCTCGACCACGGCGATGTCGGCCGGTTCCGGCGCCCCCGCGCCGTGCAGCAGCAAGGGGGCCATCCGCTCCGGCCCGCACAGCATCGGGTCGAGATTGCGGCCGGGCCGCCCGGTGGCCAGCGCGTGGTAGCCCGGATCGATGAAGTCCGGCCCTACCTTGAAGCCGGCCACCTCCAGGCCCTCCGAGCGCAACGCCGCCATCAGACCGGTGGCCAACGTCGTCTTGCCGTGTCCCGAGCCGGGCGCGGTGATCATCAGCCGGGGAAGGTTCACCACTCGATGCCCCGTTGGCCCTTCTGGCCTTCGTCGAACGGGTGCTTGATCTTGGTCATCTCGGTCACCAGCGAGGCGATCTCGATCAGCTTCGGGTCGGCCCGCCGGCCGGTGATGATCACGTGCTGGTGGCCCGGCCGGTCGACCAGGGTCCGGACCACGTCGTCGACGTCGACCCAGCCCCAGTTGATCGGATAGGTGAACTCGTCCAGGACGTACAGCCCGTGGGTCTGGTCGGCCAACCGGCGCTTGATCTCCGCCCAGCCCTCGGCCGCCGCCGCTGCATGGTCGTCCTCGCTGCCCGACTTGCGCGACCAGGACCAGCCCGACCCCATCTTGTGCCACTCGATCGGGCCGCCCCGGCCGGTCTCCGACAGCGCCTCCAGCGCGCTCTGCTCGCCGATCCGCCACTTGGCGGACTTGACGAACTGGAACACCCCGACCGACCAGCCCTGGTTCCAGCCGCGCAGGGCGAGCCCGAACGCGGCCGTCGACTTCCCCTTGCCGTCGCCGGTGTGCACGATGACCAACGGCCGGTTCCGACGCTGCCGGGTGGTCAGCCCGTCGGCCGGGCTGGCCTCGACCACTCCCTTCGGCATCAGGCGGCCCGCTCGCGACGGACCACGTCCAGGATCGTGCCCGCGGCCACGTCGTCGACCTCGACATGGTCGGCGCCGAGCCGCACGCTGAGCAGCCGCGCCAGCCCCAGCCGGAGCCGTCCGGTCTCGCAGTCGATCACGACCGCGCCGATCCCCGTCCGGCGTAGCTCGTCGGCTGCCAGCCGGGACCGGTGAACCGCGTCCGGTCCGTACGTCGCCCGACCGTCGGTGACCAGCACCAGCAGCGGCCGGCGGCGCGGGTCCTTCACCCGCTCGATCCGCAGCGTTTCTGCGGCGCACAGCAGGCCCTCCGCCAGCGGCGTACGTCCGCCGGCCGGCAGGGCGTCCAACCGCCGGGCGGCCGCGTCGACCGAGGATGTCGGCGGCAGCGCCAGCGTCGCCGAGTCGCCCCGGAACGTCACCAGGCCGACCTTGTCGCGCCGCTGGTAGGCGTCCAGCAACAGCGACAGCACCGCCGTCTTGACCGCCTCCATCCGCCGCCGCGCCGCCATCGACCCGGACGCGTCCACCGCGAACAGCACCAGGTTGGACTCCCGGCCCTCGGTCACCGGCCGGCGCAGGTCGCCGGTCCGCAGCACCAGCCCGCCCCCGGTGCGCCCGCGCGCCCGCTGGTGCGGGGCCGCGGCCCGGATCGTGCCGGGCAGGTGCAGCCCCCGGCCGTACGTCCCGATCGGGCTCACCCCGATCGTGCGCCCGGCGTCGGTCACGGCCCGGCTGCGCCGGCCGGCCTCGCCGGCGCCGATCCCGGCGACCACGAACCGCCGGGTCCGGTACGTCTGTCCGGCCCGAGCGATCGTCTGCCGCCCTTCTTGCCCCGAGCCTGTCGACGGGCTGGGAGGTTCCGACTCCTCTCGCCCATCGACCGGCTCAGGGCACGCACCCTCCTGGCCCGCCGCCGAGCGCTCCTCGTGCCCCGAGCTCTCCTCGTGCCCTGAGCTTGTCGAAGGGCGCGGGCCACCCTGTTCGCCCGCCGGGCCGCCGTCGTCCTCGGGTCCTGAGCCGGTCGAAGGTCCCTCCGGGTCTGGCTCGGCGTCCAGCAAGCGGTCCAGCAGCTCCTCGTCCAGGCCGGGCGCGTCGAACGGGTTGCGCCGCCGGCGGTGTGGCAGCGCCAGCCGGGCGGCCGCCCGCAGGTCCGCCTTGACGACCGCATCGCGGCCGTGCCAGGCGGCGTGTGCCACCGCCGCGCGGGCGGTCACGATGTCGGCCCGCATGCCGTCCACCTCGAACCCGGCGCAGACCCGGGCGATGGTGACCAGCTGGGCGTCCGCCAGCCGCACCGCGCCGACCCGCGCCCGGGCCGCCCGGATCCGCTCCGCCAGCTCGCGCTCGGCCGATCTGTAGCCGGCGGCGAACCCGACCGCGTCCCGCTCGTACGCCATTCGCCGGCGGATCACCTGCGCTCGCAGCTGCGGGTCCCGCGGGGCGGCGACCTCGACGGTCAGACCGAACCGGTCCAGCAGCTGCGGCCGCAGCTCCCCCTCCTCGGGGTTCATCGTGCCGACCAGCACGACCCGGGAGGCGTGGGCGACCGACACGCCCTCGCGCTCCACCGTCGAGCGGCCCATCGCGACCGCGTCGAGCAGCAGATCGACCAGGTGGTCGTGCAGCAGGTTGACCTCGTCGACGTAGAGGATGCCGCGATGCGCCTCCGCGAGCAGTCCCGGCTGGTACGCGATCTGGCCGGCGCCGAGAGCCTGCTGCAGGTCCAGCGATCCGATCACCCGGTCCTCGCTTGCACCGACCGGAAGCTCGACCAGCCTCGCCGGCCGGGTCACCACGGCGGTGTCCGCGGCATGCGGGCCGTCCGGGCAGGCCGGGTCCGGGTCGGCGGGGTCACAGCTGAACCGGCAGCCGTCGACCACGCGCACCGCCGGCAGCAGCGACGCCAGCCCGCGGACCATCGTCGTCTTCGCCGTACCCTTCTCGCCCCGCACCAGCACCCCGCCGATCTCCGGCGAGACCGCGGCCAACACCAGGGCGAGCGCCATGTCGTCGGAGCCGACCACGGCCGAGAACGGGTAGTGCTGCACGGGTTTCCTCCTGGCGGGTGTCCACGCCCGCTCGTTCGTGGCGAGAGGGTCCGGCGTGCCGGGCCCTGGCAGCGGCCGATGTTCTGGCTCTCGACCGACGCTCCGCGGGTGCGGACCGTCCGGTCGGCTCACAGTGGCGGGACCGCTCCAGATGCGCGCTGGATTCCTCCGCCGCTGCCGGTGCCGATCATCCCACAGCGCACTGGCTACAGTCGCAGCGTGATCCGGGTGGTGGGGCTGACGGCGCGCGGCTGGGCCGACCTGCCCGAGCCCGAGCGGGCGATCGTCCGGGAGGCGCCGCTGGTGATCGGTGCCGGACGCCTGCTGGACCTCGTCTCGTTGTCCCCGGGCCAGCGGGCCGTGGAGTTCCCCAAGCCGCTGCGGCCGGGGCTGCACCGGCTGCTCGCCGATCCGGATCGGGACGAGGTGGTCGTGCTGGCCAGCGGTGACCCGCTGCTCTCCGGCATTGCCACCACGCTGTTGGAGGAGTTCGGCTCCGACCGGGTCCGGGTCCATCCGGCGGTGTCGTCGGTGGCGCTGGCCCGAGCCCGGATGGGCTGGCCGGCCGAGTGCGCGGAGACGGTCTCGGTGGTGGGCCGTCCCGTCGATCGCGTCCGTCGGCTGCTGGCCCCCGGCGTACGCCTGGTGGTGCTGTCCGCGGACCGGCACACCCCGGCGGCTTTGGCGGCGCTGTTGGTCGACGCGGGCTACGGCGCCAGCACGATGGCGGTGCTCGGCGATCTGGGCAGCCCGGATGAGTCCTCGGTGTCGGGCCTCGCCCGGGGCTGGTGCGCCGACGTGCCGCAACTCAATGTCGTCTGCGTGGAGTGCACGCCGGACCGGGGCGCCACGACGTACGGCTGGACGAGCGGGCTGCCGGACGAAGCGTTCGAGCACGACGGCCAGCTGACCAAGCGCGACGTCCGGGCCGCGGTCCTGGCCCGGCTGGCGCCGCGCCCGGGCGAGCTGCTCTGGGACCTCGGCGCCGGCGCCGGGTCGGTCGCGATCGAGTGGTGCCGGGCCCACCCGAGCTGCGCAGCGGTCGCGGTGGAGCGGGACGCCGACCGGGTCGAGCGGATCCGACGCAACGCCGCCCGGCTGGGCGTCCCGGAGCTCCGGGTCGTCGGTGCCGACACCGCGCTGGCCGAGACGTTCGACGGCCTGCCCGCGCCGCACGCGGTGTTCGTCGGCGGCGGCGCGGACGCGGAGCTGCTGGACCGGGCCTGGGCTGCCCTGCCGGCCGGCGGCCGGTTGGTCGTCGCAGCGGTCACGATCGAAACCGAGCAGCTCCTGGTGTCGCGGCAGGACCGGCTCGGCGGCGAGCTGATCCGGATCTCGGTGCAGCAGGTCGAACCCCTGGGCCGCTACCGTGGCTGGCGGCCGGCTCGCCCGGTCGTGCTCTGGGCCGTCGGCAAGGACGAGGAGATGTCGTGACGCTGCTCGCCGTCGGGTCGGCTCGGCGCCCCGGGCGCCTGGACAGGCAGCGCCCGTGACCGTGCACTTCGTCGGCGCCGGACCCGGCGCCGCGGATCTGCTCACGATGCGGGCCGTGCGGTTGCTGGCGGCCTCGCCGGTCTGCATCTATGCCGGGACCTACCTCGATGCCGAGATTCTCGCCTACTGCCCCTCGGGCGCTCGGCTGGTCGACAGCGCTAATCTCGACCTGGATTCGATCATCGAGGAGATGATCGCGGCACACCAGGAAGGCAAGGATGTCGTCCGCCTGTGCTCGGGGGACCCATCGCTGTACTCGGCCCTCGCCGAGCAGGCCCGCCGGCTCGATCGTGCGGGCGTGCCGTGGGACGTCACGCCCGGGGTGCCGGCCTATGCGGCGGCGGCCGCGCTGGTCGGCCGTGAGCTCACCGTCCCCGAGGTGGCGCAGACGGTGATCCTGACCCGAGCTCAGCGAGACTCGACCGCGATGCCGGCAGCGGAGTCGTTGGCCGAGCTCGCCCGCAGTCGCGCCACCCTGGTCCTGCACCTGGCGGTCCGCCACGTTCGTGAGCTGGCCGCCCAACTGATCCCGTCGTACGGCGCCGGCTGCCCGGTCGTTGTCGTCGCCGACGCCAGCCGGCCACGGCAGCTGATCTTGCGGGGTGCGCTCGCCGACATCGCCGGCCAGGTCGAATCCGCCGGTTTGCGGCAGGCCGCGGTGATCATGGTCGGCGAGGTGTTCCGGGCCGAGGACTTCGTGGAGTCCCATCTCTACGGCAGCCGGGTCCGGTCGGCTCGGGACGGCAGTCGTGGAGACTGAGGACCTCGTCCGCCGGACCCTGCAGGACGACCCGATGTTCGTCTTCATCCAGCCCGACGACGCGCGGCGCCGGCGGCTGCTCGGCTGGTACGTCCCGGCGTTGCTGAAGCTGCTCCGGGCCAAGGGCCGGGTGGACGTGGCGCCCGGCCCCGCCGCCGCGCTGTGGGTGCCGCCGGCGGCCAAGGTACGGCCGCCGCTGATCTCCCGGGTCGACCTCGTGACCGCGCCGTTCCGGTTGGGGTTGTCGGCGACGCAGCGCGCGATGGAGTTCGCCGCGGCCGTCGACGAGGCGAGCCGAGGCAGCGCCGCGGACGCCTGGCTGCTGGTGCACGTCTCGGTCGAGCCGGACCGGCGGGCCCGTGGGCTGGCGGCCGGAGTGATGAAGCGGACCCTGGACGAGGCCGACGCCGCCGATCAGCGGGCGTTCGTCGCGGCCACCTCCGAACCGGCTGTCGGCTTCCTCACCACCCAGGGCTTCGAGGTCGAGCACCATCTTCGGGTCGAGGGGCTGCCGCAGTTCTGGACCATGGTCCGCAGCCCGCTCTGAGTCGCCGGCCGAGCCCCGACCTCGGCCGCGCGAGCCGGGGGAGAGCACGATCGACCTCCGTGCCGGCCGCGCACCCTGTCCGGCTCCACTTCGCGCACCCGACCGTGACTTCGCGCAGCGTCGCCGGCGAGCGAAGTCGCGCTGAGCCGAGCGAAGTGGAGTGACCTCGACCGGAGCGCAGCCGGCTCGGTCTCGGACGGCGATCGGGCTCCTCTGGTGAAGCCTCAGCCGACCGAGCGGGGCGTCCAGACCGCGCCACGGTCGACCCGGGTCCGGCTGGCCCCGACGATCAGCAGGCACCGCATGTCGACCAGGTCGGGATCCAGATCGCCCAGCGTGCCGACCAGCACCTCCTCGCCGGGGCGGCCGACGTCCCGGCCGATCACCACCGGCGTGCCCGGTTCGCGGACCTCGAGCAGGATCTCCTTGGCCTGCTTCACCTGGGTCGTACGAACCCGGGAGGCGGGGTTGTAGATCGCGATCACCAGGTCCGCCGCGGCGGCCGCGCGGAGCCGGGTCTCGATCACCGACCACGGCTTGAGCCGGTCCGACAAAGACAGCACCGCGAAGTCGCCGCCGAGGGGGGCGCCGACCCGGGCGGCCACCGCGAGCACGGCCGACAGGCCCGGCAGCACGGTGATCCGGACCGCCGCGTAGCGAGGGTCTTGCGCCGCCTCGTAGACCGCGGAGGCCATCCCGAACACGCCGGCGTCACCGCCCGACACCACGGCCACCCTCTCCCCGGCCAGCGCCAGCTCGAGCGCGTCCCGGGCCCGGTCGAGCTCGACCGTGTTGCCCGAGGGGTGGCGCCGCAGTCCGGTCCTCTCGGGCACCCGATCGACGTACGGTCCGTAGCCGACCACGTGGTCGACCCGGTCGAGCGCGTCCCGGACCTCGGCGGTGAGCCACCGGTCCGGGCCGGGTCCGAGCCCGGCGACCACCAGCTCGGCCTCCGCCGCCTGCGGCCGGGACTCGGCGGGCGGCTGGACCCGCTCTGCCCGGACGGCCCGCTCTGCCCGGACGGCCTGCTCCGCCCGGCCGGCCGCGTCGGCCCGGCGGTCCATTCCGGGCACCATGATCATCGAGAAGTACGGCACCCGGTCCGGATCTACCTCGACCACCGGCCGGACCTGCTCGGCACCCGTGCTGGCGCGCTCGACGTACAGCGCCTGGTCGAGCCGGCCGGCTCTCTCCAGCGCCGCGCGGACGGCGGGGAAGGTCCGGCCGAGTTTCATGATCGCGACCGCGTCGGTGGTCCGCAGCCGCCGCGCGAGCTCGTCCGGTGGCAGCGTGCCGGGCAGCACCGTGAGGACGTCCTCGTGCCGGACCAGCGGACGTCCGGTGGCGGCCGAGGCCGCGCTGACCGAGGTCACGCCGGGCACGATCTCGGCCTGGTAGCGATCCGAGAGTCGATCATGGAGATACATGTACGAGCTGTAGAACAGCGGGTCGCCCTCCGCCAGCACCACAACGTCCCGCCCGGCGTCGAGATGGCGCGCGAGGCGCTCCGCCGACGCGTGGTAGAACTCCCCGATGGTCGCGTAGTAGTCGGTGATCTCACCGGTGGTCACCGGGTAGGCGAGGAGCTCCTCGATCACCTCCGACTGGACGTAGGCGTCGACGATGCCGCGGGCGATGGAACTGCCATGCGTCCCGGAGTGGTACGCGATCACGCCCGCGCTGCCGATCAGCTCGGCCGCGCGGACGGTGACCAGGCGTGGATCGCCCGGGCCGACGCCGACGCCGTACAGCCGGCCGGTCACAGCTCACTCTCCTGAGCCAGCGCGTTGATCGCGGCGACGCACAGCGCGGAGCCACCGCGCCGGCCGTGCACGACCAGGAACGGGATGTCCCACGGGTTGTCCGCCAGCGCCCGCTTGGACTCTGCGGAACCGACGAAGCCGACCGGGATGCCGATGATCGCCGCGGGCCGGTGCCCGCCGTCGGCGATGAGCTCGAGCAGGTGGAACAGGGCGGTCGGGGCGTTGCCGATCGCGACCACCGACCCGGCGACGCGGGGGCCCCACAGCGAGACCGCGGCGGCCGAACGGGTCGTGCGCCAGGACCGGGCCAGCTCCCGCGCCCGCGGGTCGTCCAGCCGGCAGACGATGTCGTTGTCCTTGGGCAGCCGGCGGCGGGTGATACCGGACGCGATCATCATCGCGTCGGTGAAGATCGGCGCGCCCGCCGCCAGGGCGTCGCGGGTCGCCGTGACCAGTGCGGGATGGCTGACCAGCTCGTCGACCAGGCCGGGATCCCCGCAGGCGTGGATCATCCGCACCGCCACCGGACGTACGTCCTCCGCCAGCCCGAGGAGGTCCGCCTCGGCGCGGATGGTGGCGAAGGACTGCCGATAGATCGCCTCGGGAGAGTGCTCGTAGTCGTAGCGCGGCGTCGGCGGCGTGGTCACGACCCGGCGCCTGACGACCGAGAGACCGCGGGTTCCGGCCGGACGAGGATGTCGCGATGATCACCGCTGGGCGCCCCGCAGCGCCGCTCGCACCCGCTGATGTGGACCCGGGTAGGCGGCCTGCCGGCCGCGGCGAGGTCGTACGCGGCCGCTCGGGTGCTGCCCGCCGACCGGGCGCACCACGGACCACCGACGCAGGCGGTGATCACCGACCAGGGCGAGCCGGGGTCGGTGCCCAGGCCGGCTTCGGCCAGGATCGCCAGCCCGGCCGCGCCGCCGGGGACGACCACGCCGCGCCAGGGCGTGATCACCAGCGGACCGGGCGCCACCCGGGCCAGCGCGGCTGCCTGGGCCGGGGTGAGCAGTCCGAGCGGCACGGCGACCCCGGCCGCCGCGCCCAGGTCGCCGACGGTGCCACACCCCGCGCCGGGATGCGGCTGCGGGACCGGCCCCAGGTTGGCGATGCCGGTGATCCAGTCGGGCAGCTCACGGACGTGCCACACCCCGGAGGTGTGCTGCGCCTGGAGGAAGCCGACGGCCAGCTCGATCAGGGTGTCCACCGCTCGCTCGATCGGCACCGGGAAGCCGAGAGCGGCGCCGCCGACGAGGACGTGGCCGGTCCGTCCGTCGGTCGCGCGGTAGCCGAGGTCGAAGGGCCGGTCGGTGACGTCGTCGCGTCCGTCGTCGAGCACGAACAGGAAGCGGCCGGGCAGGGCGGCCAGCGCGGGCTCGGCGATGATCGCGTGGTCCAGGTCGTGGATCAGGCCCCTCAGGTCGGCACGCCCGCCGGTGACCCCAGTCAGCGGTGAGGCGACGATGTTGCGCACCCGCTCGTGCGGGAGCGAGGGGAGCAGCCCGAGCCCGAGCAAAGTGCGGGCGACGCCCGGCGGCAGCGGGTCGGGCAGGCCGCGCAGCTGGATCCCCGCCCGCGAGGTGAGCTGCAGGTCCGGGTTGCCGTACGTCTCGGCGAGGCTGCTCAGCGCGCTGACCACCTCGGCCGTGGTCTGGCCGCCCGGCAACCGCAACCGGACCACGGCGCCGTCCTCCGCCGAATGCGGACGGAGCACGCCCGGGCAGCGGTCGGCGGCTTTCACGCCCGCCATCGTAGGCCGCGGCCGCTGCGCGGACCGTTCCCGTCGCCACCGTGAACCACGCGGGCCGCACTCGGCCCACCGGCATCGCTGCCCGCCCGGGTCCGGGTCACGCCCGCGTCACGTCCGCTGCTTCTTCGCGCGCGCCCCCCGTCACCCCTGCCGCGTCACCCTCCGCGCCGCGCCCAGTGTCACGTCCCGCGCCGCCTCCTGCCGCATCTTCGCGCGCTTTCACCCCACTTCGCTCGTGGAGCTTCACGAGCGAAGTGGGTGGACAAAACCGCGCGAAGCGGGTGGAAACCGAGCGAAGTTGGGTCAGCCGGGCGGGGCGGGTTGCCGCCTCGGCGAGCTGGCCCTGGGACGTCCCGCGTCGGCTCCCGCCGCATCTTCGCGCGCTTTCATCTCACTCCGCTCGTAGAGCTTCACGCGCGAAGTGGGTGGAAACCGAGCGAAGTAGGTGGAAGACGAGCAAAGTTGGGTCAGCCGGGCGGCCCGTATCGCCCTCTACGCGGGCCGGCGGCGGGACGTCCCGTGTCACCTCCCGCCGCATCTTCGCGCGCTTTCACCCCACTTCGCTCGTAGAGCTTCACGAGCGGGGCGGGCTCAGGGGGTCAACGCAACACCGATGTGTTTGGCCAGTGTTTCAGCTGGGGTGTAGA